>CAYUKK010000214.1:0-20952 GCA_964445305.1 uncultured Eubacteriales bacterium | reverse complement strand
CGAAAAATCATCCCCGCTTAGACTGGCGAGATACTTTTTCAGGCCGACGGTTCTGACAAGGGCGAACGCCTCTTCCCTGGTCACTCCCCTGTTCTGGCGCAAGGATTCCAGGATGCGGATGATGGCCAGGGCCACTTCGGCCGTCTGACCGGCCGCGTCGCGCTTGTCTTTGAGAAAGCTGATGGCATCGTAAAGGACGGCGTTCGCTTCGCCGTAAGAGATAAGGGGGCAGGACCCGAATTTTTTCAGCCAGCCAGGATGGCTGAGAGCATCATTGACATGGGATTGGATGAGGTAAGTTGCCCGGCCGATGAGCTTCAGGTTGCTCGGGCTGACGTTGGTCATTGTGTTGCCGATGACGCGGCCAAGTCGGGCCATGACGGCTGTCGAGTGGGCGTTAAGAAGCATCTTAAGCCCGACGTGGCGGTTGACGCCAAACGGGTCGTTCGTGTCCGGAAGATGAAGCCAGACGGTGGCCGTCGGACTCATCGGGAGCCATTCCTTGGCTCCTGTCTCGGGTTTGTCACTGACGACGATGAGACCCAGATGGGCTTCGCTCTGGAGAAAAAGGTCGGCAAAACGGCGGAAGGGTGAATCTGTTCTCGCCAAGTCTTTCTCCTCGGGGGAGAAAAGAATCATCATCCCCAGGTCGCTCTTTTTCGGGCCGCGTCGCTGGATATTTTCAGGGCTGAAGGAGAAATCGTAGAGGAATTGCTGGTCATCCCCGGCTTTTTTCAGGCTGTCGAGGGCGGCCTGGCGGAGGTAGGGGTCATCGACTTCCTCCTCAAAGGGTTTCTGGTAAAGGGCGGGTTTGAGACCGCGAAATGGCCGGCCGAGGAAGGCCTCCCACGCCGCCTCGAGACTCGGAGCGGGCGTCCAGACTTGAATCCAGCATTTTCGCCTCGGCTCTTTGACCGTGTCGAGGGGGAAAAGCCGGAAAGTCGGGCTTCGCTCGGTGCTGTCGATGAAAACAGTGATGAGCGCTTTTCCAGCAAAATAGGTCGAAAAGGAACCAGACGCATACGTTCTGGCTTCGAGAGCGGTGAGGTCGGCGATGGCCGGAATTTTTGTCTTGACTTCCTCGAGGATTGAGGAGAAGCTGCGCAGTCTTTCCGGAAGGGAGAGAGGGTCAGAAAAGCCGAGACGAGCCATTTCCTTGCGCGAGAGGCCGCGCCTCAGGACTCGCCTCACTGCCTCCTCGAGGGCATGACCGATGACGAAGGTTTCGATGGTCGTCGCTTGCATCCGGGTCGAACCCGTGATTGCCTGAGGGCCTGTGGTCAGGTTGATCTTGGTGATGCCGGGTTCTTCGATGACGCGGCGGCTGCGCAGGAAAGGAAGAAGCTTTTCATCGGGGTTGTTGTAAATAAAATAGAGGTGCCGTCGTGTCTCAGCGGGGTCGAAACTCCCTTCCTCCTTCCATTTCTCGAGGCCGGCCAGGATGGTGCCGATGACCGAGGAAGTTTCCCCGCCTTCGGTCACGCCAATGACGACGTCCCCTCTTTGGATTCCGTGGTCTTCGAGCTGGAGACGGCCGATGAGCTGGAGGTCTTCGAACCCTTCGAGCGAACTGATGAGGGCACGGTCAGCGCCGGTCATTTCGCCGATGAGGTTGTCCTCGATCGAGGAGGAAAGGAAAGCTTCGAGCTTGGCCCAGATTTTTTCCTCGGCCTTGACCCGCCTCCAGAAAGGCCGCCAGAAAGAGCTTTCCATCTGCTTGGCCAGCCGACCGGTGGCGCCGCAGCCATAGATATAGATGCGCCTTCCCTCGAGGATGGCTTTCTCGCAGGCTCCGATGAGGGATTCAATGGGGGCGGGCTGGGAGGCGAGCTCGCCGAGGCGCCGGGTGATGTCCTCATCCACCGAAAAAAGCATTTTCAGGCCGGTGGCAATATCTTCCTCCAATCGCTGGCTTAAGTCCCATGTCTTGGGGTGGCGCTGCTCGGTCAGGAGGGTGTGGAGCTGGAACTGCGTCTTGTTCTGGATGTAATCGATGGATTCAGGAGACGGCTCGAGCTCGAGAAGCTTGAGGAGGGTGAGCCTGGGTCGGGCAGGTGTCTCCTGTGCCCATAAAAGGTTAATATACAGTATTCCTATAAAAACTATAAATAAAGTAGATATTGAAACAAAGGATATCTTTCCATTTAGAGCGGAGGCAATGGCCCATTTCCTTTTGATGGCTCTTATTCTTGGCTCCCCCCTAACCCGCTTTTTCTTGGTTTCTTTGGTGTTCATATTCTTTCAGTCAAGGTTAGTTCAGGGAAAAGAAGCATAAGGCATCTTTTTATGCTTGTCGCCCCATAGGGATAGCCGGCCCGTCGTGTGGGTCGGCAGGTTTCGGGGATGTGGCGTTCTTCCTTGCCCATGGGCTCGTTGCTCATCCGTACTGGTGTTTATCGTCGAGGATATCGCCTTTCGTCCAGTCTTCAGCCCACCGCCGGACGCGGAAGACTTTCTTCCGGCCATCGGCTGTCGAGCAGACGATTCGATTGAGACCGGCGTTGATGATCATCTTCTTGCAAATGAAACAGGGGAAAGCGTTGATCGGCTCGCCCGTTTGAAAGACACATCCATAGATGAACATGTCCCCGCCGAGGAGGCTGACACCAGCCCGAGCTGCGTTGATGATGGCGTTCTGTTCGGCGTGAACGCTCCGGCAGAGCTCGTAGCGCTCGCCGTGGGGGATGCCGAGCTTGTCGCGGAGACAGAAGCCGTGCTCGAAGCTATCCTTCGTCTTCCGCGGCGCGCCGACATAGCCGGTGGAGATGATCTGGTCGTCGCGGACGATGATAGCTCCGATGGAACGGCGGAAGCAGGTGCTCCGGCGCGCCACCTCCTTGGCAATCCCCAGATAATAATCGTCCTTGGAGATGCGTTTTGACTTCATAGGATGGCCTCAACTTTCCGGCGCAGCGCTTCGCGGCTGCCGTCGTTGATGATCGTCCGATCGGCGCTGGCCATAACACGGCGCAGTTGCTGCTCACTCGCCTGGCCGCTCATCTCCTCTTTTTCTTTGGCCAGGAATTCCTCGAGAGTGGAGGCGGATTCCTCCCGGCCGCGGCGGCGGACTCTTTTATACCTCAGCTCAGCGGGCGCGTCGACAGCGATGAGGAGAAAGCTCCCCTGCCGGCGGAGATAGGCTGCTTCGCGGAGGTTGCGGATGGAATCGATCACCGCCTTCCCCCTGACTTTTCTCATGACCCGGCGGGCTAAAATGTCAGCGCCAAGTCGCTGGCGAAGCGCGTTGCCCATGGCAATAAGGTTGTCCCGCGTGATGGCTCTACCCTTTTTCTTGAGCTCGGCCCGGATTTCATCGCTCAGCGAAAAATAGGCATACCCCCGTTCTACAAAATAAGCGGCCACTTCGCTCTTGCCGGCGCCATTCGTTCCGGTCAGGCCGATGAGGCGGGGGAGCTCCGTCGAGGAGAAGGAGGGACCGGTGGTCGCTTTTCGACTTGGCATGCCTGCTTTAACCCGCTTTCTCGTCCTCATCGCCACGGGATTTTTCCCGGCGGGTTTTTCTCTCCTTGCCGAAAATGAAAGAAATGAGGATACCCAGGCCGTAGAGGCCGAGCATGGGCACGGCGATGATGCTCTGGGTGACCATATCGGGAGTGGGCGTAATGACGGCGGCAATGATGAAGACCGCCAGCACGGCGTACTTGAAGTTCTTGATCATCCAGCGTGAAGTGATGAGGCCGATCTTGGACAGGAAAAAGACCAGCGTAGGAAGCTCGAAGACGAGGGCGATGCCGAGAAGCACGCGCAACGAGAAGCTGAAGTAGGTGTCGACGGTCAAAACAGGGTTGAAATCGGCGCCGAGGCCGAGGAAGAAACGGCAAGCCCAGGGAAAAACGACAAAATAGCCGAACAGACCGCCAAGCAGGAAGAAGAAGGTCGTGAACAGGACGAAGGGAATGACGTATTTTTTCTCTTTCTGGTACAGGCCCGGCGCGACGAAGTACCACAGCTGGAGGAAAATGAAGGGCGAAGTGACAAAGAGGGCAGTCAGGAAGGAAACCTTGAGGTAGAGCATGAACGGCGCCGTCAGACTCGTATAAGCCATCTTGACGCCTTCGGGCAAGTAGCGGGTCACCGGCCTGGACAGGAGGTTGAATACATCCTTGCTGAAAATCCAGGCGGGAATGACAGCGACGAGGATGGCGATGAAAGAATAGAAAATTCTTTTGCGGAGGTCGTCGAGATGTTCAAGGAAGGTCATCTCGTCAGGAGACTTTTTTCCCTTCCTCATCCTCGGTGACGCCCTTTTTCAGCTCTTCTTTGATTTCCCGGAGTTCCTCGGCCTGGATTTCCTCCTCGATTTTCTCCTTGATTTCATCTGAAGCGCGCCGGAATTCTCGGATGGCCCGGCCGATGGACCGGCCTACCTCGGGAAGCTTCTTCGGCCCGAAAACGAGCAAGGCAATGGCCAAAATGATGAGGAGCTCAGGAAAACCGATATTTCCAAACATGGACTTCCTTCGTCGGATAGCGACATCCGAAATATAGCCTCAAGCCAGCGATTAGTCAAGGCAAACGAACTGACCCCGAATATTCGGGAACTGACCCAAAATCGCCGATGGGAACACCCGACAGGACCCGTCGGGTGATTCTATCGGCAATCCTCGAAACTCGGCCGAAACGCTTTACATCGGGTAGCCTGTCTGCTAAGATGTTTGGTTGCATGCGGCGATGAAAAAGAAGTTGGCTTTCGCTCTCCTTCTGGTAGCCCTGCTGGCTAACCTTCCGGCCAGGAACGGGGATGTCTGGGAACAGTCCCTGGAAAAATTCTCGACCATTCTTTCCCTCGTCGAAGCGAACTACTACCAGCCTGTCGATTCAGAAAAGCTTGTCTTCTCGGCGATTCGAGGGGTCCTGGAGACGCTCGACCCCCATTCCTATTTTCTCGACCCGGAAAGCTTCGCTCGAATGCGCGAGGAATATACGGGAAAATACTACGGGCTGGGCATCCAGATTCAAAAGCAGGAGGACAGGCTGGTCGTCATTTCTCCGATCGAGGGCGGGCCAGCCAGCCGGCTCGGCATCCTGCCTGGCGATGTCATCTCCCATATCAACGGTGAAAGCACGAAACCCATTTCGAGTTTCGATGCCATGCAGAAACTTCGGGGTCCCAGGGGGACGAGAGTGACGATTACGATTGTCCGCGAGGGCCTGGAAGCGCCTTTTGATTTGACCATCGAACGGGCCGAAATCCCGTTGCGAAGCGTCCCCTATGCTTTCATGATTAACGACGAAGTTGGCTACATCTTCATCCGCAATTTCGCCGAAACGACGACGGAGGAGTTTGAAGAGAAGATGCGGGAGCTCACCTCTCAGGGCATGAAAAGCCTGGTCCTCGACCTGAGGGGGAACACCGGCGGACCTTTTTTCCAGTCGCTCGCGATTGCCGATGAGTTCCTGCCACGGGGCGCGGCCATCGTCTCGATCAAGGGGCGAAACAAGTTTTTTAACCGGGAATTTCGGGCCCAGCGGGACGGCCAGTTTGAGCATGTGCCCCTCGTCATCCTCATCAACCGGGGGAGCGCCAGCGCCTCGGAAATCGTCAGCGGCGCGGTCATGGACAACGACCGCGGTTTCATCGTCGGCGAGGATTCCTGGGGAAAGGGGCTGGTTCAGACTGTTTTTCCCCTGGGGGAGAATCTAGCGGTGGCTTTGACCACGGCTCAATATCTTACCCCGAGCGGCCGATTCATCCAGAGGGATTATGCGCACATCGATGATTACATCCTCTACAAAAAGGCGCCCGAAGAGAACCGTGAAGTGCGTTACACAGCCAGGGGGAGGCGAGTCCTCGGCCAGGGCGGTATCTCCCCTGATTTTGAAGTGCCTTTTAGCCGTAAGCTCTTAACGCTCGAGCTCATGAACAGAGGGGCCTTTTTCACCTATGCCCGCAAGCTGACCAGCCGTCAAACGCCCCTTGCCCGGTCTATCTCCCTCCCCGATGGCCAGAGTGGAAACAAAGAATTTATCGTTGACTCCCGGGTCCTCGATGATTTTCAGGCTTATTTGAAGTCGATCAAGATAAGCTTCGAAGCAGAAAAGTTCAAAGAGGCGGAGGAAGAGATCAAGAGGGAATTGACGAGAGAAATTTATTCTTCTCTCTGGGGGATAGAGGCTGGTGTCGCCGCCTATCAGAAGAGCGATGCGGCTGTGCTCAAGGCGCTCGAGGTCATGCCCGAGGCGGCCAAGTTTCTCGCGGCCAGCCATTGCCCGTGAGAAGGGAATTTCTGGTCTAACGCGATATCCCCTGGCAGGAGGAGAGGAATGACCATCGCTCTCGCTTCCGACCACGCAGGTTATGAACTCAAAGAGGGGGTTCGGCTTTTCCTGGAGCAAAGGGGCTTAGCCTATCGCGACTTCGGTAGCAGCGCAGGCGAGACCGTCGATTACGTTGACTTTGGTATTCAGGCTATGGAAAGTGTTGTGGCTGGAGAATGCGACCGCGCCATCCTGTTCTGCGGCACGGGGATAGGGATGTCCATCGTGGCCAACAAGTTCAAGGGCATTCGGGCCGCCGTTTGCTGGGACCTCTATACCGCCGAAATCAGTCGCAAGCACAATGATGCGAACTGCCTATGCCTTGGCGGTCGGGTCCTCGAACTGGCCCGGGCTATCGAAATCGTCGCTTCCTGGCTCGACTCCCCTTTCGAGGGCGGCCGCCACGCCAGGCGGGTGGACAAGATTTCTGAACTCGAGAAAAAAAAGTTCCGTTGAGGGATAGACCCGGGAAAGATGTCTAAAGAAGAGGAGAAGAAAAGATGGCCTCATTGACTGAAAAAATCCTGAACTTAGCTGCCAAAATCGAGGCGAACAACCGCTGGCGTCAAGCCGAATCCTTCAACCTCATTCCGTCCGAGACGACGCCTTCTCTTCTCGTCAAGCTGTGCGAAATATCGGACCCGGCAGGCCGTTACGCGGAACACCGGACGATGAAGGGCGAAGAGGTTTACTTTTATCAGGGGACGGATTTCATCCGTGATGTCGAGATCGAGGCCCAGAAGGAACTCGGCCAGTTCTTTCGCTGCTCCAACGTCGAGCTGCGGCCGATCAGCGGGCAGATGGCCAACGAGGTGGTGTTCAAAGCCATGGTTCGGTTCATCAACCGGAATCGCCAACCGGGAGAGCCGGCGCGCCGGCTTCGCCTGGTCCTGAACAATGACCTTACCAAAGGCGGTCATCTTAGCTCCCAGCCGATGGGCGCCCTGTTCAATTTTGTCGAAGAGGACCCGGCGACAGGCAAAGAGCGAGTGGTCAACTTTCCGGTGGCGGCAGAAAACCCGTATCGAACAGATTTAAAAAGGCTGGCCGAGCTCCTGGATGAACACCGGCCGGAGCTTGTCATCTTCGGGAAGAGCATGTTTCTCTATCCCGAGCCCGTCGAGTTCGTAGCGGCTTGCGTCAAAGACTGGCCGGAGAAACCTGTCCTTATGTACGATATGGCTCATGTCCTCGGGCTTTACGGCGCCTTCCAGGAGCCTTTTGAGGAGGGTGCCGACATCGTCACGGGAAGTACCCATAAGACCTTCTTTGGCCCTCAGCGAGGCGTCGTGGCTGGAAATTTTCCTGCCGGCTCGCCGTTGCGAAACCTGTGGCTGGACGTCAAGAGTCGAGCCTTCCCCGGCTCGACAAGCAACCATCATCTCGGGACGCTCCTGGCTCTTCTTCTCGCCACTTACGAGATGAACGCATTTCGGGAGGAATATCAGGCTCGGGTCAAGCAAAACGCCAAGTCCTTTGCCCGGTCCCTTCGCGCCCACGGGATACCTGTCGAGGGGGAAGAAAGGGACAGCTTTACCGAGACCCACCAGGTTGTCATTCGGGTTCGGAAGTTCGGACCGGCCCAGGTTATAGCGCGACGGCTGGAAGAGAATAACATCATTGCCAACTACCAGGCGTTGCCGGATGACGAGACATTCCTCGATTCGAGTGGCATCCGCTTGGGCGTCCAAGAGATGACTCGATTTGGCATGGAGGAGAAGGACTTTGACGTTCTGGCCGGGTTCATGGCCGAAGTAATCCTCCGTGACCGTAAAGTTAAGGACGAAGTGAAGAGATTTCGCCAGAATTTTCTGGATATGAAGTTTTGCCTTCCTGCCGAGGAAGCTATTCCCGTGGCTGCCCGCATCCTGAAGAGCATCTTCCCTCGGCCGGGATTTATCGAGGAGCTGGCCGAGGCTCTCGGGCGGGCCAGCGAGAGCAACTGATCGAGGCCGGTCATCCCAGCGCCCTCCCATTTGACGGCCGAACCCGTTTTTGTCAGAATGGGGAAAAAAACCGAGGGAGGAATTTGGCGATGCAAATCCTGATTGTCGGCTCTGGAGGAAGGGAGCACGCCCTCACCTGGAAGGTAGCCCAGAGTCCGCTCGTCGAAAAAATATACTGCGCCCCTGGCAACGGCGGCACGTTGAGCCTGGCCGAGAATGTCAGCATTGCCGAATCGGACATTACGGCTTTGGTTCAATTCGCTCAAGAAAAGAAAATCGATTTGACCATCGTCGGACCTGAGCTTCCCCTTACCCTGGGAATCGTCGATGAATTCGAAAAGTCCGGCCTGCGTATTTTTGGGCCCCATAAAAAGGCGGCCGAGCTTGAGGGAAGCAAGATTTTTGCCAAGCAGTTCATGGAGCGGCACCGCATCCCGACGGCCAGGTTTAAGGTCGCGGAATCACCAGCCCAGGCCCTGCGGGTTCTTAAATCGGGTGAATTTTTCTTCCCCTTGGTCATCAAAGCGGATGGGCTGGCCGCCGGCAAGGGCGCCATTGTCTGTCCCAGCAAACGGCGGGCTGAAGAAGTGGTCGACAGCATGATGACGAAGAAGCAGTTCGGGGAGGCCGGCACGAGGATTGTCATTGAAGAGTTCTTAAACGGCAAGGAAGTCTCCTTCATCGTCATCTCGGATGGAACAAAAGTCCAGCCCTTGGTGACGACCATGGACCATAAAGCGGTCTACGATGGAGATAAAGGGCCGAACACCGGAGGCATGGGCGCCATCTCGCCATCCCCCTTTATTACGCCCAAGCTCTTTTCGGAAATCATCGAGCGAATCGTCTTTCCGACCATTAACCGGCTGCGGGAAGAGGGTCGACCCTACCGGGGAGTCCTCTATGTCGGTCTCATGTTGACTGAGGAAGGGCCGAAAGTACTCGAGTACAACTGTCGGTTCGGCGACCCGGAAACGCAAGTCCAGATGCTCCGACTCGAGTCGGACCTTGTCGAGCTCCTCCTCCATTCTTTGGAGGGCGACGCTTTGCAATCCGAAGTCAAGTGGAGCGACCGGGCAGCCGGTTGCGTTGTCCTGGCCTCGGGAGGCTATCCCCTGGCCTACGAAAAGGGCAAACTCATCCACGGTCTTAAAGAGGTATCCAGGATGCCGGGCATCGTCATCTTTCACGCCGGGACAAAATACCAGGGCGATGAATATTTCACCAACGGGGGTCGAGTCCTCAATGTCTGCGCTTCTGAAAAAACCCTCGCCCAGACGATGGAGAATATCTACGCCGCGATTGCCGCCATTTCCTTCGAGGGGATGCACTTCCGAAGGGATATCGGGATCATGAGATAGCATGAGATAGGAGGAAGGATGGACGTAGCCATTTTTATCGGGAGCGAGTCGGATTATGATATCGTTCGAGAGGCGGTGGACCTTCTGGCGAGCTTTGGCGTTTCCTGCCGGGTTGAGGTGACGTCAGCGCATCGCTCACCCGAGCGGACGCGAAAGCTCGTCGCCGGTCTGGAAAGAGAGGGGACGCAGGTTTTTATCGCTGTCGCCGGCAAGGCTGCCCATCTGGCTGGTTTTGTCGCCGCGCATACGACACTCCCTGTAATCGGGGTGCCGGTGGAAAGCCCGGGCCTCGGCGGGTTGGATGCGCTCCTCTCCACCGTGCAAATGCCCAAGGGCATTCCTGTGGCCACCATGGGGCTGGGCAAGTCCGGTGCGGCCAACGCCGCGCTCCTGGCCATGGCCATTCTCAGCTTGAGGAACCCGCGCCTGAAAAGAAAGCTTAAGGATTACCGGGCTAAGCTGGCGGCCCAGGTGGAGGAGGCTTCGAAGAAGCTTCAGCGAGGCAAATGACTTCCTTCGCCATCCAAAATTTTGGTTGCCGGGTGAACCAGGCGGAGGCGTTCGCCTGGGCGGAAATCTTCGAGCGGCACGGCCTCGAGTTGGAGAAGAGCCCGGAGCGGGCTGATATCGTCATCGTCAATACCTGCACCCTGACGAGCCAAGCTGACCGGGAAGGACGAAAGTTCATCCGCCGCATCGAACGCCAGAATCCACGGGCCAGGCTCGTCTTGACCGGGTGCGCCGTGGAAGCGGAGAGGCAGGCATTTGAAAAAAACAGCCGGGCCTGGCTGGTCCTCAGCAACCGGGAGAAAGAATCTCTGGCCCAAAAAGTGATGGCCGGCCTGCCCGAGCGACCAGAGAAAAGCTATCAACCGCTGCGCTCCCGGGCCTTGCTCAAGGTCCAGGATGGCTGTGACGGTCACTGCACATTCTGTGTCATTCCTCGGGTGAGGGGGAGAAGCCGGAGTCTGGAGCTTAGAGGCGTCCTCGACCAATCGAGGCGGCTCATCGAGCAGGGTTTTCGCGAAATCGTCGTCTGCGGCATTCACCTTTCCTCCTATGGCCGCGATTTGAACCCGCCCCGCTCCTTGCTCGAGCTCCTTCGAGAATTGATTGGCGTGGAGGGATTGGGACGTATCCGGCTGAGCTCTCTTGACCCGACGCTCCTGGAGGAAGAGCTCCTCGATTTCCTTACCGTCAACCCAAAAATCTGTCCCCACTTCCATATTTCCCTGCAGCATGCTTCGGATAGGATGCTGGCTCGGATGGGTCGGAGAGCAAGAGTGGAAGATTATGAGACAATTCTTTCCTTCCTCTGTCAGAAGTCGCCCGAAGCGGCGGTCGGAGCGGATATCCTCGTTGGGTTTCCCGGAGAAACTGAGGAGGATTTCGAGGCCGCCTACGCTTTCCTGGCTCGCTCGCCGTTGGCCTATCTTCACGTTTTTTCTTATTCGCCACGGCCCGGGACAGCGGCGGCGCACTGGCCCCAGGTTCCGGAAAAAATGAAGAAAGCGAGGTCGGCCCGGTTAAGGAATCTGTCTCAGGCTAAACGCCAGGTATTCTACGCTAAATTCCTCGGCCGCGAGCTCGAGGGAATCGTCATCCGGAAAGCTGAGGGAGAGGCGGAAGTTCTCACGGGCAATTATTTGAAAGTCCGCTGCCCCGCATCCGGCCAGGCCCCCGGGCAAGCAGTCAGAGTGAGGATTACGGGCATCGGTTCAGGCGTCGTGCAAGAGGAGGTCAGCGGCTGAAAAAGGGGAATGTCGGTGCAGAAAATCTCTCTTCTTCCCGAGGAGGTTTCTAGGAAAATCGCCGCTGGCGAAGTCATCGAGAGACCTTTCTCGGCGGTTAAGGAGCTGGTTGAAAACTCGCTCGATGCTGGAGCTACCGAAATTGTGGTCGAGATTCAGGATGGCGGGAAGAAATCCATCCGCGTTCACGATAACGGCTCCGGGATGAGCCGGGAGGATGCGGCGCTCTGTCTGGAAAGGCATGCCACGAGCAAGATTTCGACCGCTTCGGACCTGTTGAGGATTTCCACCCTTGGGTTCAGGGGGGAAGCCCTGGCCTCCATCGCGGCAGTTTCCCATCTCGTCCTGAAAACTTTTGACGGCCAGGGAGAAATCGGCACTCAGGTCGAGCGGAAGGGGGGAGAGCTTATTTCCGTTCAGGATATCGCCTTTCCCCGGGGCACCAGGGTGGAGGTGCGAGACCTCTTTTTCAATTTACCAGCCAGACGGAAATTCCTTCGATCGGACAAGGCCGAGGCAGCTCTCATCCTTCGGTGGATGACGGCGATGGCTCTGGCCTATCCGGGGGTCCGGTTTCTGGTAGTCCACGGCCAGCGTGAAGTCCTCAATTGTCCAGCTGTGGGAAGCGTGGCCGAGAGGCTTTTCCAGCTTTTTGGGAAAGAGGCGCTTCATAGGCTGGTGGAGGTGGATTTTCGGGAGGGGGCTCACCTCATCTACGGCTATGCCTCCCGGCCGCCTTCGGGGCGTCCGGATAGAGCGCACCAGCTTTTTTTCGTCAACGGTCGCCTTGTCAAGGACCGGCTCCTCCAGGCAGCCCTCCAGCAGGCCTATCGAGGTTACCTGGAAAAGGATTCTTACCCTGAAGCTTATCTTTTTCTTTCCATTCCCGCGAGTGATGTCGACGTCAATGTCCATCCTGCCAAGGCTGAGGTCAGGTTCCGCGACAGCCAGTTTGTTTTTTATCTCCTGCTCAGGGCTGTCGAAAGTTCATTGCTTCAGCAAAAGGGAGTAAAGGAAATCTATCCGATTTCGAGGGGGCCTCTTGCTCATCCTCGGGTTGAGGAATCGGTCTCACCAGGTATTTACGAAGAGGCCAGAGAGAGGGATGGACGAGAAACGGGAGAGCTTTTTAGTGCCAGGGAGGAAGGCGCGCCAGCCGGACCCCGCGTCCTCGGGCAGTACCTTGATTCCTATATCATAGCCGCCGCCCCGGAAGGGCTTCTCATCATTGACCAGCACAATGCCCATGAGCGCGTCCTTTTCGAAAGATACAGGGCCGTCGATGCCGAAAAAAGGTGGCCGGAGAGAGCACCTCTCATTCCCGTCCTCTTCGACCTTTCCCCATCCCAAGAGCTGAGCTTTGAGGATAACCGAGAGTTCCTGGAATCGATGGGATTTAGAGTAGAAGCCATGGGAGGAAGGTCCTACGCCCTCCAGTCTTTCCCTGATATTTTTGAAGAAGAAGAAGCGAAAGAGACCTTGCTTGCTCTTCTCGAGGCGATAGAGGGAGAGGAAGCGTTGCCGAAGCGAGAGAAAGCCCTGGCCACGCTGGCCTGCCGGACAGCCGTCAAGGCTGGCCAAACTCTTAACCGCGAAAAAATGGATTATCTGGTTGAGGAACTTTTTAGGACCTCGAACCCCTCCCTGTGTCCTCACGGCCGGCCCGTCCTTTTGAGACTCGACAAAAGCCAGATTGAAAGAGGGCTCAAGCGGACGACATAGAGGGAGGTAGCGCGCCTGGAGGGACTCGAACCCCCGACCCGCTGCTTAGAAGGCAGCTGCTCTGTCCAGCTGAGCTACAGGCGCTCTTTCCTTTAAGAATATTGATGACAGCTTTTTTCTGTCACCCGAATTATTATATCATCAGCCGGGAATCCATGCTCGGAATCGAGAAAATCGGGGAGATCGGATTTGAACCGACGACCTCCTGCTCCCAAGGCAGGCGCGCTAACCAGGCTGCGCCACTCCCCGTTGTAAAATGAAGAAGGACCTCTCGGAGGACCGTTCCCATTCTTAACAGAACGGCCATTTCTTGTCAATTTAATGGAGGTTGTCATTTTATTTAGTGGCTTCATATCAGCTGGCACTCCCGCATTCATCTATGAAGTTGACGAACGGATTTCGCAACGGCCATCCCCGGCTTGGCTGGGGGTGAACGGTCAAAGGACCGCCCGGGGAACTTCATAGCCTTTTCAGGTGAGGATAAAGAGGAGAATTTCACCTTGAGAATCATCCCTATGGGTGATTGACCCTTTCCTGACCCGACATCATCATAAAGACCGATTGGACGGTTTTGCCCCATATGAGACGTCATTCCAGACAGGAGAGATGATTTCGTGACAGCCAGCGTCTCTCTATTGACTGTTGCTAATTGTGCCAGTGGTCAACAAGACATTGACAAATTTTGGCAAGTCAGCTATCGTGAGAGAGTTTTTTCGTCATGGGTTCGAATTTAGGCGAATTGCTCCTCCGGGAAAAGGTCATCACACCTGACCAGCTCAAGACAGCCCTGGACATGCAGAGGGAGAAGAGCATTCCCCTCCAGACAGCCATCATCAACCTGGGCCTTGTGAGCGAGGAGGAAATGGCTCAGGCCCTGAGCCGGCAGCTCGGCTATCCCTACATCGACCTGGAGCAGTTCGAGGTTTACCCCGATGTCGTCAGCCTTATCCCGGTAGAGATTGCCAAGAAATACATGATTATGCCCATCCACCGCATCCGCAGCTTCCTCACCCTGGCCATGGTCGACCCCACGGACCTGGAGGTTATCGAGGACGTTCGCTTCCGAACAGGCTTGAGTATCCAGCCCGTCATCGCCTCGGAGTCTGGCATCATGAACGCCATCAACAAGTACTACGGCTCCTCGAGCGCCCTCCGGGTCAGGAAGATCATCGAGGATATCGAGCTGGCTGAGGATACGCGAGTCAATATCGTCGAGGAAGAAAAAGAAGATTACGACGTTGAGGAGCTCGTCCATTCGACGGAAGAAGCGCCCATCATCACGTTGGTCAATACCATTTTTGTCGATGCTATTAAAAAAGGCGCCAGCGACGTCCACTTCGAGCCCTACGAGCAGACCTTCCGGGTGCGCTTCCGGCTCGACGGGATTCTCCACGAGATGATGAACCTGCCCCTCAAGTTCAAAAGCCCCGTTACCTCCCGGGTCAAAATCCTGGCCAATATGGATATCGCTGAGAAGAGACTTCCCCAGGACGGCCGGATCAAGATGAAGGTTAAGCTCGAAAACGGTGGTCGGAAGGAAGTCGATATGCGCATCTCCGCCCTGCCGACGATTTTCGGGGAGAAGATTGTCGCCCGAATCCTCGACAAGCAGATGCTCAAGCTCGATCTGACCGAGCTCGGGTTTGAGGAAGAATCCCTGGAGAAATTCAAGGAGGCTATCTTCAGGCCGTGGGGGATTATCCTCGTCACCGGGCCGACGGGAAGCGGGAAAACAAACACCCTTTATTCGGCGGTGTCGACGTTGAATTCATTGGAAAAGAACATCCTGACCGCGGAAGACCCGGTCGAGTTCAACATTCCCGGCATCAATCAGGTTCATATCAAAGAGGAGATTGGGCTGAGCTTTCCGGCCACCCTAAGGTCATTCCTGCGGCAGGACCCTGATATCATGCTTGTCGGCGAGATGCGCGATTTCGAGACCGTCGATATCGCCATCAAGGCGGCCCTGACCGGACATCTGGTCTTTTCGACAGTCCACACCAATGACGCCGCCAGCACGATCGTCCGCCTGGTTAACATGAACGTTGAGCCGTTCCTCATCGCCGATTCCGTGATTCTCATCGTCGCCCAGCGGCTGGTGCGGCGGCTCTGTCCCAAATGCAAAGTGCCCCATAAGCTACCAGTTAAAGCTCTCCTCGATATCGGTTTCACGCCGGAAGAAGCAGAGACTGTGGAGGTCTGGAAGGCAACCGGCTGCGACCATTGTAATAACACTGGCTATAAGGGCCGGACCGGTCTCTTTGAAGTCATGCCCATCGACGAGGACATCCGGGAGCTCATCCTGGTCAGGGCCCAGTCCCGGGAGATCAAGAAGAAGGCCATGGAAAAGGGCATGATTACCCTGAGGCGGAGCGGCCTCATCAAAATCAAGAAGGGTATCACCTCCATCGAGGAGGTCCTCAGGGAAAGTGTTAAGGACTAAAATGGTTTCGAGAAGGAGATAGCGATGGCCAAAACCATTCAAGAACTCTTAGAAATCACGGTCAAAGAGGATGCCAGCGACCTCCACATCACCACCTACATCCCGCCACGCATCCGCGTCCACGGCGTTCTCAAATCTATCGACCATCCGCCCCTCACCCCTTCGGAGACAAAGCAGCTTATCTACTCGGTCCTCACCGACAGGCAGAAGCGGTTGTTCGAGGAAAAGCTTGAGCTTGACTTTTCCTTTGGCATCAAAGACCTGGGCAGGTTCCGGGCCAATGTCTTCATGCAGAAGGGAGCAGTGGCCGGAGCCTTCCGGCGGTTCCTGCCCTCGATGTGGAGCTTTGCCCAGCTTGGCATCCCTCAGCGGGTGGCCCAGCTCTGCTATCTGCCGCGCGGGCTCGTCCTTGTCACAGGGCCAACGGGTTGCGGCAAGTCGACAACCATCGCCTGCATGCTCGACCACATCAACCACGAACGGAGCGTCCACATCGTTACCATCGAAGACCCCATCGAGTACTACTTCATCCCCAAAAAATCCATTATCAACCAGCGGGAGCTTTTCGTCGATACGCTTTCCTACGCGAATGCTCTTCGTTCCGTGCTCCGCGAGGACCCGGACGTCGTCTTCGTCGGCGAGATGCGCGACTACGAGACTGTCGAAGCAACCCTCCGGGTGGCCGAAACAGGGCACCTGACTTTTTCAACCCTGCACACGAACTCGGCGGCGGAATCCATCTCCAGGATCATCGACATCTTTCCGTCCCAGTACCAGGCGCAGGTGCGAATCATGCTCTCGATGAGCCTCGAGGGCATCCTGACCCAGGCGCTCCTACCCCGAGCCGACGGCAAGGGTCGCGTCCTGGCCATGGAAATCCTCATCCCCAACCCGGCCATCCGAAACCTCATCCGCGAGAACAAGATTCATCAGATTTATTCGGCCATGCAGATGGGGCAGGAGAAGTTCGGGATGCAAACATTCAACCAGTCCCTGGCCAACCTTTATTTCAAGCGGCTCATCACCCTGGAGACAGCGATGAGCGTGACTTCCTTCCCTGAGGAGTTGACAGATATCATCCAGAGACGGGAGGGACTGAAGAGGACCTCCGTCAGTCTTTCCCCGGGCTCGGGGGGGAAATAGAAAGGGGTGAAACATGGCCATTTATGTTTGGAAAGGTAAAAATCGTTACGGTGACATCGTCAGCGGCGAAAGGGTCGCTACATCTGTCGAGGAGCTGACCCGTATCCTTCAGAAGGAGCAAATCTCCGTTATTGATATTTCCGCCAAAAGAAAGGGCCTGGAGATACCTTTCCTGAAAAGGGAAAAGGTCAAGCTCAAGGAGCTTGCCGTCTATAGCCGACAGCTTTCGGTTTTGATCGATGCCGAGCTGCCACTCATCCAGGGGCTGACCATCCTGGCCGAGCAGACCAAGAACAAGTACTTCAAAAGGGTCATCACCAGCGTCCGGGAAGATGTTGAGGCTGGTTCGACGCTGAACCAGGCTAAAAGAAAATTCCCCAAGGCTTTTGATGACCTCTATTGCAACCTCATCGCCTCCGGCGAGCAGAGCGGCTCCCTGGACATTATGCTGCGGCGCCTGGCCGAGTACATCGAAAAAATAGTTAAGCTGCGAGCTAAGGTCAAACAGGCGTTGATCTATCCGACGGCGATCGTCACCTTCGCCATCCTGGTCGCCATCTTCCTCCTCTGGAAAGTCATCCCTGTTTTTGCCTCGATTTTCTCTGAGCTCGGCGCCCAGCTTCCTTTCCTGACTGCCTTCATCATCGGGTTGAGCCGGTTTGTTTCAAGGTATATTCTGCTCATTTTTCTCGCCTTAGTGGGGCTCGTCGTCGGCTTCCGGTATTTCAGGAAGACGGAACGCGGCCGGTGGGTGGTCGACCGCTTCATCCTCAAGATTCCTCTGATAGGCGAGCTCATGCGGAAGGTCTCCATCTCCCGCGTGACCCGGACGTTGAGTACACTCGTGGCCGGTGGTGTTCCCATGCTGGAAAGCTTGCGGATTACTTCTTCGACGGCCGGCAATGTTCTCCTCGAATCGAGCGTTATGGAGGCGCGGAAGATGGTCGCTGAGGGGAAAACCCTGACCGAGGCTTTTCGCGAAACCGGGCAATTTCCCTTCATGCTCACCCAGATGGTTAACGTCGGCGAGGCGACGGGAACTCTGGACGAGATGCTGACCAAACTGGCCGACTTTTATGACGATGAGGTCGATTCGGCCGTCTCAGCGCTTCTTTCCGTGCTCGAACCTGTCCTGCTTATCTTTGTTGGGGCGATGGTGGGCAGCCTTGTCGTTTCGATGTATCTTCCTATTTTCAGCCTGATGCAACAGTTCTGAGCCAAGCGGATGAAAATACAGAAGAAGCACATCCTCTGGTTCATCCTCATCCGTCTTATCGCTATCACTTCGATCCTCGTTTCTGTCGTCATCATCCAGTCCTCAACCACGGATTTTATCCCGCTGCTGCCTTTTTATTACCTCGTTCTCCTGACCTATCTCCTTTCCCTTATTTATCTATGTCTTTGCTCCTGGTGGAGGAATTATCCTTTTCAGGCATATCTTCAGCTCGTCTTCGACCTCCTTCTCATCACGGCTCTGGTCTATATTTCTGGCGGGCTGACCGGCTCTCTCTATTTGCTCTATGTTTTTCCCATCATCGGCGCCAGCATCCTTCTTTCGAGCCGGGCGACCTTCATCGTCGCTGGCCTCGCGGCTGTTCTCTTTGGGTTTCTTGTAGACGGCCTTTATTTCGGTCTGATTCCTTATTTCAGGCTTGACCAGTACCGGGAAAGGTCCCTGGGGCTTGTCCTCTTCACCATCTTTCTGGCCTGGGGCCTGTTTATTTTGATTGCTGTTTTGGCCGATCGTCTGAACCGCAGCCTCCGTCAAACGCGGGAGCAGCTTCTCCTGGCCCAGAAGGAGCTTGAGGTGAAGGAGAGGCTGGCCGCGGCCGGACGCATAGCCGCTCAGATAGCTCATGAAATCCGAAACCCCTTGGCGGCCATTTCCGGAGCCGTCCAGTTTTTGAAGGCTGAGCTTCCTCTCGATGAGGACCAGAAGAATCTTATGGACATTGTCCTCAAAGAATCCAATCGGGTGACCCAGTCCATCGAGCAATTCCTGGATTTGGCTTCGCCAGGAAAAAAGGTTTTTTCCACGTTCAAGCTGGCGGAGGCCCTGGAGGAGACGCTGGCCTTGCTCAAAGCAGGGGGGGAGCTCAACGGGAGCTACCAGGTGGCCGGAAATTTTTCTTCCTCCCCGCTGACCTATTACGGGAATGTCGGTCAATTCAAACAAATTTTCTGGAATCTCACCCGAAACGCACTCAAGGCCATGCCCGGGGGAGGAACCCTGACGGTCGATTTTCTCCAGGACGGAAAAAAGGAAATCCTCATCAAGTTTGGCGATACGGGTTGCGGTCTCCGGGAGGAGGAAAAAAAGCATCTCTTCGAGCCCTTCTTTTCACGTTTTGAGAACGGCCGCGGCCTGGGGCTCGTCGTTGTCCGCCGCATCGTCGATGATTATGACGGGAAAATCCGGGTCAACTCCGCGCCAGGGCGGGGAACGGAAATTGTTTTGTCTTTTCCGGTGCGGAGAGTCCGGGCGGCCCCGTCGAAGGAGAAGCACCAAGAATCCGGGGTAAAAACCGCCGCCATCCCCGGGTAGAGAGACGAGAAATGGAAACCATCCTCGTTGTTGATGACGAAAAGAGCTTGCTCGATTTGCTGAGCGTTGTCCTGAAAAAGGAAGGCTACCGGGTTAAGACATGCCTGGCCCCGTCCAGGGTTTTTGAACTGCTGGAAAAAGAAAGCTTCGACATGCTTATCTGTGACATCAAGCTCCCGGAAGTGAGCGGCATGGAGATTCTCAAGTACGTCCGGGAGAATAAGCCCAACCTGCCCGTCATCATGATTACCGCTTACGGCAGCCTCAAGCAAGCTGTCGAAGCGCTCAAGGCGGGGGCCATTGATTACATCCTCAAGCCCTTTGATGTTGAGGAACTCAAGATTATCATTGCCCAGGAGCTCGAGAAGAGGAGACTTCAGGAAGAAAACATCCTGCTGCGCCGCGACCTCCAGCAGCGTTATTCCTTCGAGAACATGATCGGCAAGAGCAAGGTCATGCAGGAGGTTTATGAGCTCATCGAGAAGAGCGCAACGACCGATTCGACCGTTCTCATCACGGGTGAGAGCGGCACGGGGAAGGAGATGGCCGCCCGGGCCATCCATTTCCTCAGCCGGCGAAACGAAAGACCGTTTGTGTCCATCAATTGCGCCGCCCTGCCTGAGAATCTCCTCGAGAGTGAGTTATTCGGGCACGTCAAGGGCTCCTTTACCGGTGCGGTGGCGGATAAGAAGGGGATGTTCGAGGTGGCCCAGCGGGGAACTTTGTTTCTCGATGAGGTCGGCGAGACATCGCCCTGGACCCAGGTGAAGCTCTTGCGAGCGATCCAGGAGCGGAAGATCAGGCGGGTGGGTGGAACAGAAGAAATCCCGGTCGATGTCCGGATTATCGCCGCCACCAACCTTGATTTGAAGCGCCGCATCGAGGAAGGAAAGTTCAGGGAGGAACTTTTCTACCGGCTGAACGTCATCTCTTTCGAGATGCCGCCGCTGAGGAAGAGAGTCGAGGATATCCCCCTTCTCGTCCAGCACTTCCTCCAGAAATATTGTCAGCAGATGGGAAAGAAGATGAAGCGGCTGGCCCCGGAGGTGATCGGCTATTTGGAGACATACCCGTGGCCGGGGAATGTTCGGGAGCTCGAGAATGTGATCGAGAGGGTGGTGGCCATCGAGGATCGGGAGACGATTACCGCCGCGAGCTTGCCGCGGGAAATCGTCTCGCCGCCGAGGCGAGCGACAGTCCAACCTTTGATTCCGCCGCAATTCAACTTGACGGAGCACCTGGATGAAATCGCCAAGGGGTACATCAGCGAGGCCAGGGCGATGGCGGGAGGGAATCTCCGCAAAACGGCTTCCCTTCTCGGGATTAGCTATCGCTCGTTGAGGCACTTGATTAATAAATACGGGCTTAAGGGAGAGGCGAAGGAAGGAAGCAAAGTGGAGAGGGAGGAATTGAAGCCTGCCCTATGAGAAATGACATTTTTTGTCATGAGGAGACAAATATTGTTAATTTTGTGGCTGAAGAGTATAGTTTATCGCGTCTAACTATAGAAAAATGAATAAATTATATTTAGTCGGTTTGGCACGGTTATTGCTGAAAATAAAGTGCCCGCAAAAGCGGGCAAATATTACCTGGTCGATATAAACCTACCAGGGAAATCAAAATTTAAGGAGGTTTTAATGTTAAAAAAGGTTAGAGGCTTTACGCTGATCGAGCTGCTCATCGTTGTCGCCATCATCGGCATCCTGGCCGCGCTCCTCATCCCCAACGCCATGGCCGCCCTCCAGAAAGCAAAACAGAAAGGCAC
>CAYUKK010000213.1:0-57264 GCA_964445305.1 uncultured Eubacteriales bacterium | reverse complement strand
CGGGCAACGGGATTCGAACCCGCGACTCCCAGCTTGGGAAGCTGGCACTCTACCGCTGAGTTATGCCCGCTCGCAACCGGCCGAGCTAACCTCAGCCGGCGGCCTTATTTTACGGGTTACGGCCCCTCTTTGCAACTGCGCAGAGCCCGCCTGAAAGTGTTCATTTTTTCCTGGCAACAAGCACTTTTCCCCGAACATGAATTTTAGCGGCGAGCAGGAAAGCTCCCTCGGTTGCCCGCAGAACTGAGCATTTTCAGGTGAGAACGCCACTGAGTCTGTTCAGGAATGGCAAAATCCTCTAAAATAGAAAAGGGAAATGTATTCAAAGGATGGCAGTCATGAGGAAATCTTGGGTGAAAACGTTACTCGCCGCACTCATTCTCATCACGATCCGAGCCGGTTTGGCCCTGGCAAGCCAGCCGACCGAAAAGCCTGAGATATTCCAGCTCGCCGGGAAGATCGATGTGGATGGAAAGCTGGAGGATTGGGCGGGCATTAAGGAATGGCCGGTTAACCAGGCTGCCGACGGAGCCAGAATAGAGCCCTCAGACGACCTAACCTTGATGGCTCGTTTTGCCTTCGATGCCGGATATTTTTATGCCGCCGTTGAGGTGAAGGACGAAAGCCTCCTCTTCCCGGGTCGGAAGAACCTCTTTGGCGACTCTTTCTTTCTCACGCTTGTTGAGCCTTCAGCGGCGGCGGACAGGGCGAGCTTCATCGTCTTCGGCTTCACTCTTCGCGATGGCGAACCGGAAAAGTTCGTGGCCAATCGAGACGGGACGCCTTTTCCTTCTGCCTTTACCAAGGACATCCAGCTCCAAATTGTCCCGGGGTCGAACAAGAAATCCTTTATCGCTGAAGCCGCTATCCCCTGGGCCTACGTCCCCTTTTTCCGGCCGTTCCTTCAGCCCGAAGGGGAAATCAACTTCGAATACCAGGACATCGACCCTGGAAGGAGAAAATGCGTCTACCTCGTGGCCGACCCGAATTCTGGAGCGGGTCGCCCGAAAAGAAGCCGTGGCCTTGTCTTCCGCTTTGTACCGTGTCTTCCCGCTAACGGGCCGGAATTCCAGTCCTTGCTCAACGCCAGCCATTTCTACCTTGACGGAGAAAGAAAAATCAAGCTGGCCATCAACTCTCCTTCAGCTCAAGAAGGCTGGCGGTTGACGACAGCCCTGAGCTCAGCCCGGGGAAGTCAGATTTCGAGACAGGAGCTCGCCTTTGGCCGGGGCATGACCGTGATGGAATTTCCCCTCAAAATCGAAAAACCGGCCACTGGCCATTATGACCTCAGCTTGGGCATCATCGACAACCAGGGTGTCCTCAAATTCACCGAAGACAAGCCCTTCTTCCTCGTCGACAACAGGGAGCTCGAGGCCTTGACGGCCAAGATCGAGGAGGTGAAGAAAGGCGAGAAATTCGAGAAGGATGAGGTTTTCCGGGAGAGCCTGCCAACCCTGGAAATACGGTTGGCGTGGATAAGGGAATACATGGCCAAGGCGCCTGCCTTGGCGCCCTTCGATCGCCTCGAGCAATGGCATGAGGAGATAAAGGAACTGGTCAGGGAAGTGGAGGCGGGAAAGCCAGCGCTTTTTCCAAACGGTCGAATTGTCCGGCTGGCCTATCGCCCGTCAGTCGATGGCTCCCTTCAACCTTACGCCGCTTTCATCCCCGAATGGTATGACTCAAAAAAGCCGCTGCCCCTTCTCCTCACGCTGAGCGGAGGTCCAGAGGGAGAGCAGGCACTCAGCATGTTGGCCACCGCCTATTACGGGCCGGCGGGAAAAAAACGGGCTGGCGATATTATTCTCCTTGCGCCCGAGCTCGAGAATCCGCCGGGATGGGATACGGTCGAGACCGGTAAGAACATCATGGATTGCATCAACCATGTCAAAAAGATATATAAAATTAACGAAAAGAGTATTGTTCTGGATGGAACGGGAAAAGGAGCTTACAGCGCTTTTCGATTGGCCTTTCTCAACCCGAACATGTTCCGAGGAGTGATGAGCCAGATGGCATTCTTCCTTGCTCCTCCAAACACGACGATCGAAGAGCTTCTCGAGCTGGCGGCTCAAGCGAAGACACTGAATATTCTGATCGTCCAGGGACAAGAGAGCCTTCCCGGAGAGCGGGGACAGATGAGTCTCCCGGCGGAGAGTGATCGGGCGTTGAATGCCCGCGAGTTCGCGGCAAAGCTCAGGCAGCTTGGCATGAACGTGAGGTTCCTCGAGGCTAAACCTCAAAGGCAGCGCGGCGGTTTTAGGGAACCGGGAGCGTGGCCTGGCCGTTTCAGCGATTTCGGCGATTTGAGCGTCTGGAGTGATATTGCTGTGTGGCTCAAGGACATCCTGGGCGATTCGGCAGTCTTACTTAAGCCTCCGAAAAAACAGCCGGAGCAAGAACCGGAAAAGAAATAGACCGGCGAGCCCCTTTCCGAGTTCCTTCCGTGGGATGGCTCAGGAGAAAAAATTGGGAGCGCAGAGAAGGAAGATCCTCATTACCGGGTTGCCCGGAACGGGGAAGACAACCCTCGTCATCAAGCTTGCCCAAGAACTGAAAGAGCTTCAGCCGGTCGGGTTCTTCACCGAAGAGATCCGGGAGAGCGGCGTCCGCCTGGGTTTCGAGCTCCAGAGCTTGGACGGAAGAAAGGGACTTCTTTCCCACGTCCGCTTGAAAAGTCCCTACCGAGTGGGAAAATATGGCGTGGATATCCCTGGTTTCGAGCGATTCTTGAGTTTGATTCCCTTTGACAAGCCTGAGTCCAAGCTCATCATCATCGACGAGATCGGGAAGATGGAATGCCTGTCCCTGAAGTTCCAGAATCTCCTCAAGACTGTTCTCGACTCGCAAAAGCAACTCATCGCCACGATTGCCCTCAGGGGGTCGGGCTTCATCGCCTCCATCAAAGCTCGTTCGGATGTCGAGCTTTTCGAAATAACCGACAGGAATCGCGACTCGCTGTTCATTCACCTGGCCAGCCTGTTTGACATCCCTCGGATAAGTTGATAATCTTGAGCCACTTGCTGGCGATTGACAAAGCCTCTGCCCATGAAGTGTCCGAAGTGCCAATCTGAAAACCCTGAAGATACTCTCTTCTGCGGCCGCTGCGGCGCTAAACTTAAAACCCAACAAGATCAGGAGCAGGCTTCATCACCCGACTCCAGAACAGAAACAATGCAGGCTCCCGTCCGCGAATTGACAACGGGCAGCCTCCTCGCCGGTCGCTACCAGATTATCGAGGAGCTCGGTCGAGGCGGCATGGGCAAAGTCTACAAGGCCCTCGACACGGAGTTGAATGAAAAGATCGCCATTAAGCTTTTAAAGCCCGAGGTCGCGGCCGACGAAGAGGCGATCGAGCGATTCCGAAACGAGCTCAAGACGGCGCGCCAAATCTCTCACAAGAATATCTGCCGGTTGTATCACCTGACCAAAGAAGAAGGAAGCTACTACATCACCATGGAGTATGTCCCGGGTGAAGATTTGAAGCGACTCATCCGCAAGATCGGCCAGTTGCCGCTCGGCCGCACGATTTCCATAGCTAAGCAGGTAGCCGAAGGATTGACCGAAGCGCACCGCCTGGGCGTCGTTCACCGGGACCTGAAGCCGCAAAACATCATGGTCGATGAAGGCGGGAATGTTCGCATCATGGATTTCGGTATCGCCCGGTCTCTGATGACGAAAAGCATCACGGGCGCAGGCGTGATGATCGGAACGCCCGAGTACATGTCGCCCGAGCAGGTCGAGGGAAAGCCCGTCGACCAGGGCTCGGATATCTATTCCCTCGGAATCATCCTCTACGAGATGGTGACGGGGCGCGTGCCTTTCGAGGGAGAAACCCCCTTCGCCATCGGCCTCAAGCACAAAAGCGAACGACCTCGTGACCCCCGAGAGCTCAACCCGCAGGCCCCACCTGATTTGAGCGCTCTTATCCTCCGCTGTCTGGCCAAGGACAAGCAGAGCCGATATCAAAGCGCCGGGGAGCTTTTAGCGGAGCTCACCAGGATTGAGGCCGGCCTTCCGACGACAGAAAGGGTCGTCGTGGAAAGAAGGCCTTTGACCTCCAGGGAAATTACAGTAACGTTTGGGCTGAAAAAACTCCTCCTGCCCGCTTGCGTCCTCGTCGGCCTCATCGCCGCCGGCCTGATCATCTGGCGGCTGGCCCTGATCAAAGCTCCGCCCCCGCCTCCCCCCGGCAAGCCATCGCTTGCCATTCTCTATTTTAAAAACAACACCGGCGACGAAGGTCTCGACCACTGGCGAATTGCGATCTCGGACCTTCTCATCACCGACCTTTCCCAGTCGAAATACATCAACGTGCTGAGTTCGGATAAGCTCTTCCATATCCTCAGTGAGCTCGATCAGGCCGAGGCGAAAAGCTATACTTCTGAGACACTCAAGAAGGTTGCTGCCCAAGGAAGCGTGAAGAGTGTTCTGGTGGGGAGCTACGCCAAAGCTGGCGAGAATTTTCGGATCGATGTCCGGCTCCAGGACGGGAGCACAGGGCAGATTCTGAGCTCGAGCCGCGTCGAAGGAAAAGGGGAGGAAAGTATCTTTTCGATGGTCGATGACCTGACAAAGAAAATCAAGCACGACCTCAAGATCCCCGTCACGGATATCGCGGCTGATATCGACCGCGAGCTCGAGAAAATCACGACCGCCTCGCCCGAGGCGCTCAAGTTTTATGTCGAGGGAAGAAAGCTCCATAACGAACAGAAATACAGAGAATCAATCCAGATGATGGAGAAGGCCTTGGCCATCGACCCAGGTTTTGCCATGGCTTACCGCTCGATGGCCATGGGATACTCCAACCTTCTTCTGGCCTCGCAAAAACAGACACACCTCAAGAAAGCTTTTGAACTCACGGACCGTCTTTCCGACAGAGAACGATTCACTATCGAGGGAGATTACTACCGGGAATCCGAAAGGTCTTACGACAAAGCCGTCGAGGCTTACGAGAGGCTGTTGAAGCTTTACCCGGATGACAGTATCGGGTCCACAAACTTAGGAATTCTCTACAACAGCCTGGAAGAATGGGACAAGGCCATTGAGCTCTATGAACGCGTCCTCCAGAGCAACCCGGAAAATATCTGGACATACCTTAATATTGTGAACAGCTATCTGGCTAAGGGATGGCCGGAAAAAGCCAGGGCAACCCTCGAAGGCTTCATCCGGAATTACAAAGACAACTTCATGATCCGGATTTATCTGGCTGTCGTTGATTTTGTGGACGGCCGGTACGATCAAGCTCTGGCTCAAGCCGAGAGAGCGGTGGCGCTCAATCCATCTCACTACCTGGCTATTTTGGCCAAAGCTGTTTCCTATAAAGGCGTGGGGGATTGGACGAACGCTGAAGCTCAGTTTCAACAGCTCTTTGGCCTGGACGAGATAGCTGGACACCTCATGGGCGGACATTGGCTCGGAGCAATGTATATGCTCCGGGGACAATTCAGGAAAGCAGAGGTTGAATTCAGCAAGGGAATAGAGCTTGCCGAAAAAATTGGCGATAAGGGGTGGATATCCGATTTCCACAGGAGTTTGGCTGACCTTTATCTCCGTTCGGGCCGGCCGGAAAAAGCACTTGAGGAGTATGATAGAGCCGCTCACAGCGCGCAGGACTTAGACAGTTTGTCGAGGCAAAAAGAAATTTTGCTGGGCCGCGGTTATGCAGAGCTTGAATCAGGAAAAATCGGGCAGGCCAGAAAGACGGTTGAAGCTCTTCGTGTTTTGATCGAAAGCGGGTCTAATAAGAAGGACGTAAGGTATTATCATTTGCTTATGGCCGCGATAGCCGTCAAGAATGAAGACTATACTGAAGCCATCGGCTATTTGACGAAAGCCGTCGCGCTCCTTCCTTCCCAGTATTTCTTCAACAACGACCATGCCCTGTTCCTGGATGCCCTGGCGCTCGCCTATTTCAAGAAGGGCGAATGGGAAAAGGCAAAAGAAGAGTATGAAAAAATAACCAGGCTCACGGTCGGAGCTTTCTTCTATGGAGATATTCAGGCGCTAAGCTTTTATAAATTGGGAAAGATATATGAACAGCTGAAAGACAAAGTTAAGGCCAGAGAAAATTATCAAAAATTCCTCGGCCTCTGGAAAGACGCTGATAGCGGCCGACCAGAAATCGCCGAGGCCAAAAGGCGCCTTGCTTCCCTTTAAAAGGAGTAAGAATCATGAAAAAAGAAATCCTCAACTTATACAATGATTATAAGAGGGGCTCGCTGAATCGCCGGGAATTCCTCAAGGAGCTGGCCCTTATCGCCGGCAGCACGGTGGCGGCTTCGGCCATCCTTTCCGCACTGGAAGCTGACTCCGCCGAAGCCCAGTTTGTTGAAAGGGATGATCCCCGCCTGAAAACAGAATATGTCCATTATCCTGGCGCAACGGGTGATATGCGAGCTTATTCGGCGCGGCTAAAAGAAGAGGTCAAACGGCCTGGCGTCATCGTCATCCACGAGAATCGCGGGCTCAACCCCCACACGGAAGACGTGGCCAGACGGGTTGCCCTGGAAGGATTCCTGGCTCTTGCCCCCGACGCCCTGTCGCCATTCGGCGGAACGCCGGAGGATCCGGACAAAGCCAGAGAGCTCATCGGGAAGCTCGACCGGCAGGCGAACATCAAGAATTACGTCGCTGCCGTCGCCTACCTGAAGACCCATCCCCTATCAACAGGAAAAGTGGGATGCATGGGCTTCTGCTGGGGTGGTGGTGTCACCAACCAGGTAGCCGTCAACTCGCCGGACTTGGCGGCCGCCGTCCCTTTTTACGGCAGTCAGCCGGCAGTCGAAGACGTCCCGAAGATCAAAGCGGCCATGCTCATTCACTATGCCGAAAACGATGAGCGTATCAACGCTGGCATCCCGGCTTTCGAGGAGGCTCTCGAGAAGGCTTCTATCGAGTACAAAATCTATATGTATGAGGGTGCCGGTCACGCCTTCTTCAACGACACCAACCTGTCCCGCTATCACCCCGAAGCAGCCAAGTTAGCCTGGGAGCGGACCATCGCCTTCCTCAACGAGAAGCTCAAAAGGCGATGAGCCAGATCGCCGGCGATAAAAGTGAGAACTCGATTCAGATCATTCCTCGGTCAAGCGGTGTCCGACGCGCCAGGCCCGGACAACGAGAAAGAGCCCCAGAGCCAGAATGCAGCCGAGGCTGAGCAAGTAGGAGGGTCTGGAAAACACGCGGACCAGTTCGACCTCGATGAAAGCAAAAGTGGCGAACAGAATGCCGATGATGGCCTCGCCGGCAATGAGACCCGAGGCCAGGAGAGTGCCCGTGTTGTTCACTCTTTCCTTTTCCTTCCCGTCAAGCTTTTTGGCTTCGACTCTTTTTTCCAGCAGGGCCTTAAAAGCACCACCCAAGAAAATGGCAAAAGAGGTGTCGATGGGAAGATACATGCCCACGGCAATGAGCATCGGGCTTCGCACCTGCATCAAGATGAAGGCTAAACCCATGAACATGCCAGCCAGGATGAGAATCCCTTCTGTCCGCCTTTCGAAAATGCCGGTGGCCACGGCGGCCATGAGACTCGCCTGAGGGGCGGGGATTTTCTCGCCCCCGAAACCTGCGTTCGTCCTGAGGATTTCGTTCTGCTTTTCAGGAATCATGGTCTTGATTTCCTCCAGGCTGTATACTCCTCTCGGAATCCCCCTGTGCTTTCCGTCGTAGGACACCTCGGTGAGGCCGGCGCTTTCCATCTCGGCCAGCTTGGCGCTCACCGTTTGTTTGATATTCCCCAGATGAAGGACGGAAAGGACAAAAAACATGATCAGGGCGGCTGCCGTCACCCCGAATACATCCCCAAGCTGCATGCGCCAGGGCGTACAGCCCAGGATGTGTCCTGCCTTAAGGTCCTGCATCATTTCGCCGGCCACCGAGACCGAAACGCAGGTGAAGGCGGCGACGAGGAGGACGGCGGATACCCCGCTTCCTCCCTGAAGTCCCATCAGCACCATGATGAAAGCGACAATAATCAGGACAGAAACCGTCAGCCCGCTCGTCGGATTGCTGCTGACGCCGATGATGCCGACGAGGTATCCAGAGACAGCCGCAAAGACAAACCCGAGGACAATCATCAAGACGACGGCCACGAGCGAGGCTGGAATGCTCCGGGCGAAGCTGTTGAAAATAAAGAAGACAAGAATGGCGACAGCAGTCGCCACACCAAGAGCCCACTTGACGCTGATGTCGCGGTCGGTGCGCGGCAGGGCTGCCGAAGCCCCGCCTTTTCCAATCATCAGCGTGGAGAGAGACCGCGATATTCCTTCGGCCAGGCTCTTTCTCATCCGGAAGAGCGTGTAGAAAGCACCAACGAGCATGCCGCCGATGGCGATGTAACGGACATAATCCCTCCACACTCTTGTTATCTCGGCCGCCCAATCCCCCACTGCCCCGAGATTGTTGTAGTTCAGGAAAAAGGCCAGCGTCGGCGCCAG
The DNA here is from genome assembly GCA_964445305.1 of uncultured Eubacteriales bacterium. Lineage (GTDB taxonomy): Bacteria > Acidobacteriota > Aminicenantia > Aminicenantales > UBA8522 > CAYUKK01. The sequence continues at coordinate 48,826 of CAYUKK010000213.1, read as the reverse complement.
CAACCCCCAGGCCACCACCCCGCCGCTGAAGTTAATGGACGCTAACTTCGGGCCGATGATAAACCCCACGCCGAGGAAAGCGGGGCTTGCCTCCGGACCGCGGAGGAGAATTGACCCTTTGCCGACCGCAACGATGCGCTGCCACTTCAAAGCCATCGCCTTGAACTCCGTGAGACAGGTGAAAAAAGCGCCCAAGCCCATGCCGGCGAGGAGGTGTCCTGTCCCTTTGGCGCCCTTCTGGCCAGCCTTGTGGATTTCCGCTGCCGCCACTGATTCAGGAAAAGGGAGTTCTTTATCGCTGATAAGGATTCGCCGGGTGATGGTCACGAACATAATGCCCAGGATTCCTCCCAGCACCAGGATGATGGTTGCTATCAGGTAGTGTTCGGCTCTGGAGAAAGGCAGCCAGATGCCGGCGATGAAAAATGCGGGCAGAGTGAAAATCGCGCCGGAAGCGACATTGCCGCCGATTGAGCCCACCGTCCGGGCACAATTCTCCTCGAGAAGAGTCCCCCGGAAGGCCTTGATGACAGCCATTCCGACCACCGCGGTCGTGTAGGTGGCGGCAATGGTCATGCCAGCCTTGAGGCCAAGGTAAGCGTTAGCCGCCCCCATGAACACGGCCATGAGGACACCGAGGAGGACAGCCCGCAGAGTGAATTCTTTGACCTCCGTTGGAGCAGGAACGACGGGAGCAAAATGCTCACCTTCCATAGAAAAATCTCCTTCCCTTAAAATTTACCATACGTTCTCTGAACCTTATCCCCGTCCGCAGCATTTCTTATATTTTTTTCCGCTGCCACAAGGACAGGGGTCATTCCTTCCGGGTCGAGAGCTCCCTTGGACCGGCTGATCAGCCTGGCGACGCGGATACTTCTCTTGGGCGTCGAGAGTGCGGCGCTCCCACTCAGCCGCTACAGCCGCGACAAAGGGACGGCAGTGGGTGAAAAAGCGCTTGTAGCCAGGGCACAGGTAGTTTAGCCCCGGTTCACCATCGGGCGTCTCGATAAAGCGATTCTTCGGGCACTCGCCGTGGCACATCTCCTTGACCTCGCACATTCGACAGAACTGGGGCAATGTTTCCAGCTTGGCCCGGCCAAACGCTCGCTGCTCCGGACTCTCAAGAAGCTCGATGAGGGGCTTCTCACGGATATTCCCGAGGCGATGGACAGCATCAACAAAATGGTCGCACGCATAGAAATCTCCGTTGTGCTCGATAACCGGGATATCCCCGCAGGTTGCCCGAAAAAGGCAGAGCGAATGTTCCTGGCCAAAGGCCACCCGTGCTGCCTCCTCAAAAATCTGGACTTTTATCCGGCCAATGTCCCGGCTCAACCACTCATCGAATATCGCGCTCAAAAAATCTCCCCAGGCCTCTGCTGGGACAGAATAAGGACTCACACCTCGCTCGGCGCCGGAGCATCTCTCGACAAGGGGAAGAAAGGTTAGGTAGGAAGCCTCTATTTCCCGGAAAAATCGGTAGATTTCAAGGGGAAACCGGACGTTGTCGGCACTGACCACGCACAAAATGTCGGTCGCCACTCCATGGTTCCGAAGGAGCTCGTAACCGCGCATCGTCCGCTCGAAGGTCGGCTGGCCCGAACGCGTCACGCGGTGCCTGTCGTGCATTTCGCCAGGCCCGTCCAGGCTTATACCCACGGCAAAATTTTCTGTGGCCAAGAAATGGGCCCATTCCTCATCGAGGAGAGTGCCGTTGGTCTGCATGCCGTTGGCGATGAGTCGGCCACGAGGTTGATGCTTCCGCTGAAGAGCAACGGCTTTCCGGTAGAAATCGACGCCGAGGATACTCGGCTCTCCGCCGTGCCAGGAAAAACGGATGATTTCACTGGAGGAGGCGCGGATGTGCTGGAGGATATACTCCTCGAGAAGGTCATCGGTCATGCGAAATATCTTGGCATCTGGAAAGAGGCTTTCCTTCCCCAAATAGTAACAATAGGCGCAGGCAAGGTTGCACCGAGAGCCAGCCGGCTTGACGAAAACCTGAAAGTCCCGCCACACTTCCATCAACGAGCGGACGTAGCCATTATCTCCATTTACTCCACGAGTTTAGTGGAATAGAAAGGCCTGGTCAAGCCAAATAGAATGCGGAAAATTGACAAGCCGGAGCCACGGCTATTATAATCGGCCCTGTCTCTCCGTGAGGTTCATGGTCGATGTCATCTCCGGATAAAAAGGAAGCAGCGCTATCCCGACCACAAAAAAGAGCTTTTATCGGGCCGGCTCTTGTGGTCGAGGGCGAAATCAAAGGCCAGGAGGACCTCGTTATTGAAGGACTGGTTCGAGGAAAAATTGAGCTCCCCGCCAATGATGTTCTGGTCAATGAGCCTGGTCGAGTGGAGGCCGATGTTCTTGCTAAAAATATGAGCGTCCGTGGCGAAATCATCGGCGATATCAAAGCCTCAGGCCGGGTGACCATCGAGAGAACGGGCCGGATGAATGGAAACATCTCAGCTTCGGTCATTTCCATTGAAGATGGAGCTCAGTTCAAGGGCGTCATCAAGATCACGGACAAGGCATAGCCTACGTCTTCGCGGTCGTGGCCGCGCCAGACCACAGTCCCCATCTTATCTGCTATAATAAGCCTGATGAGACGATTTGAGCTCCATTCCGAATTCGAGCCCAAGGGAGACCAAGTCAGGGCCATCGCCGAGCTCACCGAAAGCATCCTCAGCGGTCGTCCCCACCACGTTCTCATGGGTGTTACGGGCTCGGGCAAGACCTTCACGATGGCCAACATCATCCAGAATGTCCAAAAGCCCGTTCTGGTTATCTCTCACAATAAAACCCTGGCCGCTCAGCTCTACCAGGAATTCCGGCGCTTCTTTCCGAAGAATGCAGTCGAGTATTTTGTGAGTTATTACGATTACTACCAGCCTGAAGCCTATATCCCGGCCAGGAATACCTACATCGCCAAAGAAGCGACGATCAACGACGAAATCGACAGGATGCGGCTCTGCGCCACCAACTCCCTTTTCGGGAGGCGCGACGTCATCATCGTCGCCTCGGTCTCATGCATCTACGGCATCGGCGCCCCGGAAACCTATTATTCGATGAGCTTCGAATTGGCAAGGGGGCAGGCGATGAGCCGGAAAAGAATCCAGGAGAACCTGGTCAGCCTCCAGTACGAGCGGCAGGAGGACGATTTCAAACGCGGCTCCTTTCGGCTCCGCGGGGATACTATCGACGTTTTTCCGGCCTACGAAGATTTTGCCTATCGCATCGAGCTCGAGGATGGGGTCGTATCCCGGCTTTCGGCGATCGACCCCCTGCTCGGGAAAATCCTCGACTCCTTCGACGAAATCATCATCCATCCGCGGACCTTCTTTTCCACGCCCCGGGATATTCTGGCCCAGGCCATTGCGGGAATTGAAAAAGAGCTCGAGGAAAGAATAAAGTTTTTCCGTGATAGAGGAAAAATCATCGAAGCCGAGAGGATCGAAGAAAGGACTCTTTTTGACCTGGAAATGCTCCGCGAATTTGGCTACTGCCCCGGCATTGAAAACTATTCTCTCTATTTGAGCCAGCGTCAGCCCGGCGAGCCCCCTTATACTCTTCTCGACTACTTTCCCGACGATTATCTAACCATTATCGACGAATCCCACGTCACCATCCCCCAGATAGGGGGCATGTACCATGGCGATCGCTCCCGCAAGCTGACTCTCGTCGAGCACGGCTTCCGTCTTCCCTCAGCCCTGGATAACCGGCCTCTCAACTTTGAGGAATTCGTCGAGCGCACTCGCCAAACTCTCTATGTCTCCGCTACCCCGGGTCCCTACGAGCTGGATTTGGTCAAAGGAAGAGTGGTCGAGCAGGTTATCCGTCCGACCGGGCTTATCGACCCGGAGGTCGAAGTCCGACCGGTTAGAGGTCAAGTCGATGACTTGATGGGAGAAATCCTGAGCCGAGCTCAGAGGAAGGAGCGAACCCTCGTCACTACCTTAACCAAGAGGATGGCCGAAGACCTGACCCGCTATTACCACGAGCTGGGGCTGCGCGTCCGCTATCTCCACTCCGACATCGACACCCTCGAACGAGTCGAAATTCTTCGCGATTTAAGGAAGGGCAAGTTCGACGCTCTCATCGGTATCAACCTCCTCCGCGAGGGGCTGGACCTTCCCGAAGTCTCGCTCGTGGCTATCCTCGACGCCGACAAGGAAGGCTTCCTCCGCTCCTCGACGTCCCTTATCCAGACGTTTGGCCGGGCTGCCCGGAATGTGGCTGGCAAAGCCATCCTTTATGCCGATAGGGTCACGGAATCCATGGCCGCAGCCATAGCCGAGACGAACCGGCGGCGCCAGCTCCAGCAGGACTATAACCGCCGACACAACATCACGCCCCAATCCATCCAGAAGCGCATCGACGAAGTCCTGGCCAGCGTCTACGAGAGGGACTACCTGGATTACACCCGCCTTGCCGAAGAGAAAGATATCTACCTTTCGGCCAAGAAACGCCAGGAGCGCCTAAGCGAGCTGGAAAAGATGATGAAAGAGGCAGCCCGCAACCTCGAGTTCGAGAAAGCAGCGCGGCTCCGCGATGAACTGGCCAAGCTCAAGAAAAGGGAGCTTGAACTCGGACTCTGATGAAGGAAGAATTCAAGGCCAAGCTCGCGCTCCTGCCCGATAAGCCTGGCGTCTATCTCTTCAAGAATGCCAAGAATGAAGTCCTCTATGTCGGCAAAGCCCGTTCCCTCAAAGAGCGCGTCAGGTCCTATTTCCAGCCAACTCCCGACAGGAAGGTCGCGGCCATCGCCGCTGAGGCCGAAGATATCGACTTTGTCCTTACCGACTCCGAGCGAGAAGCGGCTTTTCTGGAGAACAATTTTGTCCAGAGATACCAGCCAAAATTCAACCTCAGGCTCAAGGACGACAAGAGTTTCCCCTATCTCAAGCTGACGGTCCAGGACCAATTCCCCGGTGTCTACCTGACAAGAAAAGTGGAAGACGATGGAGCCAGGTATTTTGGTCCCTTTAGCCCCGCTGCTCAGGCCAGAAAAACCATCCATCTCCTCAACAGGCAATTTGGCCTTCGCGGCTGTGAAGAAAAGGTCCCCGGCCGGCGGCCGCGGCCATGTCTGGAACACGACCTCAAGCTCTGCTCGGCGCCTTGCGTCAAGCTCATCTGCGAAGATGCCTACCGTCAGAACGTAGCCAATGCCCTTCTCTTTCTCGAAGGAAAAACAGACGAGCTCCTCAAGAACCTGAAAGCGCTGATGGATCAGGCCGCCGAGAACTTAGAGTATGAAAAAGCCGCTCACTGGCGCGACCTCATCCGAACCGTTGAGCAGCTTCGCGAAAAACCCAAGCTCATTTCGGTTGCTCTTGAAGACGCTGATATCGCGGGGATGGCCAGAGAAGAAAGACGCGTTTCCGTTTATCTTTTCTTGATGCGGAAGGGCAAGGTCAGGGAGAAAGTAGAGAGGGTTTTCTTGGTCGAGGCAAGTACGGACAAGGAGGCTGGCGATTCTGAGGCCCTCACCGAGGGAATAAAACTCCTCTACGGGGAACGCGCGGATATCCCGGGGCGAATCCTCCTCCCCGCTCCGCCCAGAGTCAAAAAGGAGCTGGAGGAATGGCTTTCTCGAAAAAGGGGAGAAAAGGTGAGGCTCATCGTTCCGCGGCGAGGCTGGGAAAAAAAGCTCGTCGACCTGGCTGTCCGGAATGCAGAATTCTTGCTCAAGAAAAAGAGCCCTGAGGAATCGGCTCTCGAGGATCTGGCCGATAGCCTGGATTTGCCCTCCCCGCCTAAGACGATCGAGGGGTTCGACATCTCGACAACGGGGGGCGAAGAATCCGTCGGGGCGGTTGTCGTCTTCGAAAACGGCCGCCCCAAGAAAAGCGATTACCGGAAGTTTAAGGTTGTGACGCCGCAGGGACCCGACGATGTAGCCAGCCTCAGAGAAATCATCCGGCGTCGGTTCCGACGAACTCTTGAGGAGAAAAAGCGATTGCCCGACCTCGTCCTCGTCGACGGGGGGAAGGGCCAGCTCCGGGCCGCCGAAAGCGCGCTCGGCGAGCTCGGTATCGATGGCCTTCCTGTCGTATCCCTGGCCAAGAAAGAAGAGATAGTCTTCAGGCAGGGGAAAAGTGAGGGACTGCGGCTTGACCGCACTTCTCCGGCGCTCAAACTCCTCCAGCACATCCGCGACGAGGCCCATCGCTTTGCCGTCACCTTCCACAGACAGCGGCGGGAAAAGAGAAGCTTCGCTTCGATACTCGACGCCATTGAGGGGATAGGCGAGAAGCGGAAAAAAGCCTTATGGAGAAGGTTCGGGAGCGTTGAAGAGATAGGACGCGCTTCCCTCGACGAGCTTTCTAACCTTATCGGAAAGAAAGCCGCCCGAAAAATCAAGGAGGCACTGGATGATCAAGGGAATCGGGGTTGATATCATCGAAGTCGAGAGAGTCGAGAAACTTGGCCTGAGAAGCCCGCGCTTCTTGGAAAGGATTTTCAGTCCCGGCGAAATCGCCTATTGTTCGAAAAAGGCGAACAAGTTCCAGCACTTTGCTGCACGCTTCGCCGCCAAGGAAGCGTTTTTCAAGGCTCTCGGCAGACGGATACCCTGGAAGGAAGTTGAGCTCGTTAACCTGACATCGGGAAAGCCAACCCTGAAGCTCAAGGGGAAGGGACGCCAGGTGTTCAAGCGAGCCCATGTCTCCGTCGCCCACCTGGCTGAATGCGCCGTGGCCGTTGTCATCCTCGAAGCCTAAGCCGGGGTTATGAAAGAATTTCCACCAAAAAAACGGTTGAGCATGAGGCTATGGGCGACGAACTTTATCATCGACCTCGCTTTCTTGATTTTCCTTACTTCCGCCGTGAGCTGGCGGGCCGAAAAAGCTCTTTCCGTCGAGGGTGAGTAGGAAATGGTGCAAGAAGGGAGGTGCTCCCGGTCTTATCCAAATCCGGGCGCCTGACCCTCATAGCATGCGTCTGATTCATTGACGGCGTTTCTTTGCGCCTTGATTCTGAGGGGAGATTTTCTCATTACCTCCGAAACAGAGCGGCAGTAATGGCTTCGTCGCTCGCCAGAGCATGGGAGGGACGCTGATGCGCCTCATCAAAAACCCGCATGAGCTCCTCCTTCTCCACCACAGCCCCGCTTTCATCTATGCCCTCAAAACGATTGGGGTCAGCTACCCTCGCCAGCGAAAGGCCCAGATGCTTGGCCATGAATCGATACATGGCTGCCCGCTTGGAGGGCCCATAATCATGCTCCTCCCCCGCCAGATGAACATTCTCGACCATCTCCTCTGCCCCGTAGAGCTTGTAGATTCTCCTCAGATAAGGAAACTCAACTTCAGGAACGTTTTTTGTCCAGTCAGCGCCGCAAGAAATGATGAGTTGAGGTCGGGGCGCAGCTAAGGCCGCTATCTCGGCATTATTGGTCTCATGAGAAGCACTCCGGTGGATGGGAAGGCCGCTTTCGCAATTGCAGCCACCGAAAAAATGGGCTGAAACCATAACCACTGGCACCGAGACCCTGACCCGCTCATCCACGGCCGCGAGAAGGAACGATTGTGTTCCACCGCCCGAAGCGCCCGTGACGGCGATTCGCGCCGGGTCCACATTTCCAAGGGACAAAAGAAAATCCACCGCCCGGATGCTGTTCCAGAGCTGGAGGGCGAGGACTTGAGGATGATCGTGGGTCGTTTGAGTTGAATCGCCCCAGCCCACCATGTCATAACTCAAAACAACGGCGCCCATCAAAGCCAGGACGGCGCTTCGGATTTGATGGTCAGGCCGAAACCTCCCACCTTTTCCCGGGTTGGTGAAATGCCCGTGAGGACAGAGGACCGCCGGGAACGGTCCCGGGCTGTCCTGAGGACGGTAGAGATTTCCGGTAACAAAAAAACCGGGCAAGCTCTCAAAGGCGACGTTGGAAACAGTATACCCCTGGTACGAGCGCTCGCTATGGATAATGGAGTTCAGAGGGCACTTGGGTGGAGGAGGTATCAACCCTGCTCCACGCCATATGCCCTGGCGGATAATATCAGCCCGCTTTTTCCACTCTTGGAGCGTCGAAAATTGCTTAGCGAATTTGGCCAATTGATGGCGAGCCGCCGCCTCGCTCACATAGTGGCCCTGACATAATTCAGCCTCTTCTTTTTTCGCTTCCTGGAAGCCCGAGCCCAAGCCAAGCACAATCGCCAGAAGGATGGGTATCATCATTCCTTTTTTCATGACCGCCTCCGTCTTCCGCCATTCTTCGGCGATGACAATTAGCACAGGCAAATCCAGTTGTCAAAGAAGCCTCAGGGACTCGGTTTTTGACATCCTCGGCAAGCCTGTGATAGACATGGTTTGATTTCAAGACTCCAAGGGAGGTCCAGGATGGCCAAAAAGGAAAATTCCCTCAGCCGCCGTGATTTTCTCGGTTCTGCCCTCATCATGGCTGTGGGCGCGGCCAGCTTACCCCTCGCTACTCCTCTGAGTTCTTTCGCCTCAGGCCAACCAAGGAAGCTCCGCCTCGCTCTCGTTGGCACCGGAATCCGGGGAAGCTCTCTCTGGGGCAAGACGCTCCTTGCCGAGTACGGAGACGCTATCGAAATGGTCGGACTTTGCGACATCAATCCGAAGAGGCTCGCCTATGCCAAAAGCTATATGGGAGCGACATGCCCCACTTTCACGGATTTTGACCGAATGATTAGGGAAACCAAGCCCGATGCGGTCATCGTCACGACGACGGATTGCTATCATGCCAAGTACATCTGCCGGGCCATGGAGCTGGGGTGCAACGCCATCACCGAGAAGCCCATGGCCACCGATGAGCGGATGATCCAGGAGATTCTCGACGCCGAAAAAAGAACGGGCAAGACCCTGCTCGTGACCTTCAACTACCGGTATGGTCCAGATGCCGTTAAAATCAAGGAAATCCTCAAGTCGGGAGAGATTGGCGAGGTTGTATCTGTCGATTTCCACTATTATCTCAACATTGACCACGGTGCTTCCTATTTTCGTCGCTGGCATGCTTTCAAGCAAAACTCCGGCTCTCTCCTTGTCCACAAAGCCACCCACCATTTTGATTTAATGAACTGGTGGCTCGAAGCGGAACCCATAGAGGTCAACGCCTACGGTGACCTTCGCGTTTACGGGTTCAATGGCGGGTTTCGCGGCGAGCGCTGCATGACCTGTCCGCACAAAACCGGGTGCCCGTTCTTCTGGGATATTACGACGGACGAACACCTGATGAACCTCTATGTCCGCGCCGAGTCGGAGGATGGCTACATCCGGGATGCCTGCGTTTTCCGGGAAAAAATCAACATCTGGGACACGATGAACGTTCAAGTCCTCTACCACAACGATATCGCTATGAGCTATTCCCTCAACGCTTTCTTGCCTTACGAAGGATGGGCCGTCGCCTTCAACGGGACGAAGGGAAGGCTGGATGTCCGGGTCTACCATGCTCAGCCATGGAAGGTTGAAGACCTGGCCGAGTTCCGGATAACGCGGAGTTTCAAAGACAGTCGAACTTTCACGCTCAGGCCTGAAGGCGAAAGCCACTGGGGTGCGGATAAGGCCATGCAAGATCATATCTTCAAGAAGAGACTGGAAGACCCCTTGAAGCAGAGAGCTGGCAGCCGTGACGGAGCACTGGCCGCACTCGTCGGCATCGCCGCTCGACGGAGCATCGAACAGAGGCGGCCTTTCAGCATCGAAGAACTCGTCAAAATATGAAACCTAACTCCGGGATCAAGATTTTCTATGGAGGAGAAAAATGAAGAAAATACCGAGGCGAGAATTCTTAGAAGAAACGCCCAAGGCCATCGCTGGTAGCGCGATGTTCCTGGCTGGCTTTCGGGCCGGACCTCCAGCCCGGCCAACGCTCCCGCCAAAGGTTAGCCCGAATGATAAGATCGCCGTTGCCCTCATCGGCTGTGGCGGCCAGGGAAAAGCGAACCTGAGCGCTTTCCTTTCGTTTCCCGAGGTGGAATGCCTGGCCATTGCTGACGTCGATGAGAAGCATCTGGCAGAAGGCATTGCTATTGTCGAAGAGGCAAGGCAGAAGAAGCCCGAGGGATATAAGGACTTCCGCCAGATTATCGACCGCCAGGACATCCAGGCCGTGATTGTGGCCACACCCGACCATTGGCATGCGCTGCCCACCATCCAAGCCTGCCAGGCAGGCAAGGACGTTTATGTTGAAAAGCCCCTGGCAACGACCATCGAAGAAGGCCGCGCCATGGTCAGTGCCGCCCGCAAGTACAAGCGGATCGTCCAGGTTGGCACCCAGCAGCGGAGCGCCAAGCATTTCCAGAACGCCGTCGCCTTCATCCAGTCCGGCGAGCTGGGCCGAATTCGCCTCGTCCGAGCCTGGGCTTACCTTGACTGGAAAGGAAGCATCGGCTGCCCACCCGATGAGGCCCCTCCCCCTCATGTGGATTACGACCTCTGGCTCGGCCCGGCGCCCCAGCGGCCCTTCAACCCCATGCGCTTCCATCATAACTTCCGCTGGTTCTGGGACTATTCAGGCGGCCTGGCCACGGACTGGGGTGCCCACATGGTTGATGTCGTCATGTGGGCCATGAAGGAAGAGCCTCTGACCGCCGTTTCTACGGGCGGAAAATACGGTTTCCCCGAAGACATCCGTGAAACGCCCGACACCCAGCAGGCCCTCATCCGGTTTTCGAGCTTCTCGATGGTTTGGGAGCACATGATTGGCTGCGGCGTCGGACCGTGGCAGAGGGAGCACGGCGTTGAATTCCACGGCCAAAACGGCATTTGCGTCCTCGACCGAGGCGGCTGGGAGGTCTACTCAGAGACGGACAAATTCAAGCAGAGCGAAAGGGTCTTCCGCCTGATGCCCAGGCCGCGGCAGCCCGTGGCTGAGGATTTTCATCTGGCTCACGTTAAAGATTTTATCGATTGCCTCAAAACCCGGCGCAACCCTCGGGCTGATGTCGAAATCGGCCACAAGTCGCTTATCCCCTCCCACCTGGCCAATATCGCCTATCGGCTCGAGCGAGCCATCGGCTGGGACAACCGGAAAGAACAAATCATCGCCGATGAGGAAGCTCAGCGTCTTGTCGGCCGCACCTACCGCAAGCCCTGGACACTGCCGAAGTTTTCACTCTAAATTTGCGCAAGGAATAGCCAAATGAAAAGAAGGAATTTTCTTCAACTCACCAGCCTCCAGATGACCGTCTCGTTGCCTTTCTTTTTTAGGCGCGAGGGAGCGTATTCGAAAGGCCAGGAAGAGACGGAAGCGAAACCTTTCAGCCTGGGCCTTGCTTCCTATACCTTTCGAGAGTACGGGCTGGAGGAGGTAATCCTCATGACTCGACGGCTGGGCTTAAAAAAAATTTGCCTGAAAAGCGTCCATCTTCCCCTCGAAAGCCCTGACTGCGAGGTTGAAAAAACGGCCCAAAAAATAAGGGAAGCCGGGCTCGATGTTTATGGCGGAGGCGTCATCTACATGAAAAATCAGGAGGAAGTGGAGAGAGCGTTCAGTTATGCTCGGGCGGCTGGGATGAGGCTCATCGTTGGTGCCCCCGACCCCTCGCTTCTCGATTTAGTTAACAAGAAAGTGCAAGAGTTCAACATCAGGCTGGCTATCCACAATCACGGGCCTGAGGATCATGTCTTCCCCACTCCCCAGAGCATCTACGAAAAAATCCAGGGCCTCGATTCCCGCGTTGGAATCTGCCTCGATGTCGGCCATACCCAGCGGAGCGGGATTGACCCTGCCAGGGCGGCCGAGGCTTGCGCCGACCGGCTTCTCGATATCCACATCAAGGACATGACTGCCTCCTCTGCGGCCGGCGAACCCGTGGAGATAGGGCGAGGAGTTGTCGACATTCCTGGCTTTCTCCGGACGGTCATCAGACGCCGATATTCGGGGGTCATTTCGCTCGAGTACGAGAAGGATGCCAAGGATGCCCTTCCCGGAGCAGCCGAATCCATCGGCTATGTCCGGGGAGTTCTCGCGGCTTTATGAAAAATCCGCCCGCCTCAAGAGATGGCTTCGCCGCCCGGCCGGTTCCAGCATCAAGTGCCTTCCATGCTTTCATTTTATTATTTTTCATCGTCCTGATTTTTTCCTGTGGCCGTTACCAAAACGAGCAAACGGTTCTCAAGCTGGCCCACGGACTCAGCGCCACTCATCCGGTTCACCAGGCCATGGCCCTCTTCTGCCAACTCGTCCTCGAAAGAACATCCGGCCAGTTGAAGGTCGACCTCCATCCGAGTGAACAGCTCGGCTCTGAACGGGAGTGTCTGGAACTCCTCCAAATGGGGACTCTGCATATGACTAAAGTCTCGACGAGTGTCCTTGAAAATTTTGTGCCGGTCATGGCCGTCTTCAGCCTCCCCTATCTTTTCCGGGATGAAGACCATCGGCTGAAAACGTTGGAGAGCGAAATCGGCAACGCCTTATTGCGCGCTGGGGAAAAGAAGGGTCTCATGGGACTCTGCTACTATGATGCGGGCAGCCGAAGCTTTTATACCAAAAACAAACCCGTCATGGTGCCGGCCGACCTTAAGGGGCTAAAAATCCGGACTCAAGAAAGCCCGACTTCCATGAAAATGGTCCGCGCCCTCGGCGGAGCGCCGACCCCCATCTCTTGGGGGGAGCTCTATTCGGCTCTCCAGCAAGGGGTTGTCGACGGAGCGGAAAACAACCCCCCCAGCTTCTATTTTTCACGGCATTACGAAGTCTGCAGGTTCTACTGTCTGGACGAACACGCCGGAGTTCCGGACGTTTTGCTCATCAGCGCCAGGACGTGGAATCGCCTCAGCCCGGAGTGGCGAAGCATCCTCCAGCAAGCAGCCCGAGAGTCAGCCGAATTCCAGAAAAAACTGTGGCGAGAAGCCACGCGCCAGGCCTTAGAAGAGGTTGAGAAAAAGGGAATAAAAATTTTCTATCCAGATAAGAGTCTTTTCTTAGAAAAAGTGAAGGCCCTCCACGAAGAATTCCAAGCTAACCCCGAATTCACCCATATCCTTCAAGAAATCTCGAGAGTACGATGATGCTCCGCCGGGCCAGGGAAAGAGTCAACAGAATACTGGAGGGGGTTCTCATCTTCCTTTTTATCGCCAGCATCGTCAACGTCCTCTATCAAGTGTTCACCCGCTTTGTGCTGCAACAAGCCAGCCCCTATACGGAGGAACTGGCTCGCTTCCTCCTCATCTGGATCGGGCTTCTGGGCTCGAGTTATGCGGCGGTCCGGAAAATGCACCTGGCCATCGATATCTTCCTCAAGAAACTCACAGGGAAAAGGAAGGTCTGGGCTCAGACTCTCATTCACACTCTTATCATTCTATTTGCCTCCTCGGTCATGGTCGGCGGGGGCTGGTGGCTCGTCCTCTTGACTCTTCGCCTCGGTCAGGTCTCCCCTGCCCTTCGCCTCAAGATGGGCTATGTTTACATGGCCCTTCCGTTGAGTGGCTGCCTGATTGCTTTCTTCTCTCTAGCTATGCTCGTGGAGGAATGCCAAAGCCTAAGGGTAGAGCGGGGGAAAAAGGAGCCAGGGTCAAAAACCCGTGTCGGGGAGAAATGAGATGACCGTCCTCTTCGTCCTCGGGTTTGTTATCGGCTTCGTTTTCCTGCTCCTTCTCGGCCTCCCGATTTCTTTCAGCATCGGCATCCTGAGCATCTCTCTTTTTGCCCTGAGCTTGAAGTTAGGGCCGGCGCTGACGACTCTGGCTCACCAGATGACAACGGGCATCGATAGCTTTGCCCTTCTGGCCATCCCCTTCTTCATTCTTTCGGGTGAGCTGATGAGCCGCGGGGGAATGGCCAGGAGATTGGTCCATTTTGCCCAGGCTTTTCTGGGGAGGTATCCGGGCGGTTTAGCCTTTGTCCACATCCTCGCCGCTATGCTCTTCGGAACGATTTCCGGGTCCGCAGTCGCTTGTGCCGCTGCCATCGGAGGGTTCATGATTCCGATGATGAAGAGAGAGGAATATGACCTGGGTTACGCCACTGCTGTGAATATTACTTCCTCGACGACAGGGCTTCTTATTCCGCCCAGCAACATCCTGATTGTCTATTCACTGGCCAGCGGCGGCGTGTCCATCGGCGCCCTTTTTCTCGCTGGCTATTTGCCCGGTGTCCTGGTCGGCCTCCTCCTCATGGCTGTAGCCGGCGCTCTCGCTTTCCGCCGTCGCTATCCGAAGGCTACGAGGAAGACCATGCTTGAAACCCTCGTCAGCTTTCTGGATGCCCTGCCAGCTCTTTTCCTCATTGTTTTGGTCATGGGCGGAATCGTCGGTGGCTACTTCACGGCCACGGAAGCTTCGGCCATTGCCGTCCTTTACAGTTTCATCCTCTGCGTCTTCATCTATCGGGAAATCCAATGGAAGGAGCTTCCCCGCATCCTCATCAACGTGGCCACAACGACCTCCATTGTCATGCTGCTCATCAGCACGTCCATGGGCATGTCCTGGATTTTAGCTTATCTCAACATACCCCAACAGCTGGCGACCTCTCTTCTAACTTTTTCCCATCATCCGTTTGTTCTCCTCCTCCTTATGAATTTTATCCTCATTATCGTCGGAGTTTTCATGGACATGACGCCGGCTGTTCTCATCTTCACTCCCATCTTCCTTCCCATCGCCCTGAAACTTGGTCTGAGCCCAATCCATTTTGGCATCATCATGGTTTTGAACCTCTGCATCGGCCTGTGCACGCCGCCGGTCGGGAGCGTTCTCTTCGTCGGCTGCGCGATTTCGGGTATACCGATTGCCCGGGTCATCAAGCCTCTCTTGCCCTTTTTCCTGGCCATGGTCGTAGCCCTTCTCCTTGTAACCTACATTCCTGAAATCAGCCTGCTTATCCCCCGCCTTTTCGGCTACAACCCTTAATCCTCATCTGTCTTCCACCGGATCCTCAAAACCTGGAAAGAATAGCCCTTGCCCTAGGCCTGAAATTGACCCCCTCTTTTTCTTATGATATAAGCTTTTTCGATTGACAAACCGTAAAAAAGGAGATGAGGAATTCATGCCGCAGAAAAAATCGCGCTTTCCTTCCCCAGGGGCAGCCGGAAACAGAACCATGGTCAACCTGAAGTTCGACGAAATCCCGACCCAATGGTATAACATTCTGCCCGACCTTCCCGAGCCTCTACCGCCGCCGAAGGACCCGGCGGAAGGCCCGTCTCGCCTTCAGAATCTCCCCCGCCTCATGATCGGAGAATGCCTCCATCAAGAATTCTCGACCGAAAGATGGGTCGATATCCCCGGGGGCATCATGGACCTTTATGCCAAGGCTGGCCGGCCCAGGCCTCTTTTCCGGGCGACAAACCTGGAAAAAAAGTTAGACACTCCGGCGCGTCTCTATTATAAGAGCGAATTCTTCAGCCCGACGGGGAGCCACAAAGTCAACACCGCGCTGGCGCAATGCTGGTACGCCAAGCAGCAGGGGTTTGAACGGGTGACCACCGAAACGGGAGCCGGCCAGTGGGGAACGGCGCTCGCTTATGCCGCCGCGGTGACAGGCTTGAAGTGCACGGTCTTCTGGGTAAGAAGTGTCTATAATTGGAAAAAAGACCGGCTTTCTTTCATGAAACTTCTGGGCGCGGAAGTTCATGCTTCGCCGAGTCCGGTGACGGATTGCGGCCGAGCTCTTTACGACAGGAACCCCCAGCATGTTGGGTCCCTCGGCATCGCCATTTCCGAGGGCCTGGAGGATTCCCAGAAAGACCCCAAAGCTACCTACTGCCTGGGCTCAGTCCTGAATCATGTCCTCATGCATCAAACGATCATCGGCCTGGAAGCGCAAAGACAATTCGAACTCTTCGACGATTACCCGGACATCATCATCTCCTGCCTCGGCGGCGGTTCCAATTTCGGTGGCTTCGCCCTCCCCTTTGTCGGCGATGTCCTGAGAAAGGGGAAAAAGATCAGGTTCATTGCTGCCCAGAGCCAAGTGGCTCCCAACCTTCAGGGGAAATACGAGTATGATTTTGCCGACTATGCGGAAATCACGCCCATGCTCAAAATGTACACCCTCGGCCACAAGATGGATATGGAACCGATCAAAGCCGACGGGCTCCGCTATCATGGCTGCTCCCCCATCATTAGCCTATTGCGGAACAAAGGGTATGTCGAGACAGTCGCCTATCCCGGCGACGAAAAGCATGTCTTCGAGATGGCCAGGTTATTCATGGAAACGGAAGGGTGGCTGCCAGCGCCTGAATCCGCTTACTCTGTTTGCTGCGCCATCGAGGAAGCGATCCGCTGTCGGGAGGCGGGCGAGAAAAAAGTAATCGCCTTCAACGTCAGCGGCCATGGCTTTCTGGATATCTTCGCTTATCGAACGATCTTGGGGCTCGAATAGACTCCAGCGGAGCTAAAAAGAAACAAGGCGGCGAAACTCGTTGAACCTCTCTTCAATATCCTTCCGCCGCAGCGTTTTGAGTCTCTCGATGCTGAAATCTTCGATGACGAAAGAGGCGAGAACGCTTCCGTAGACCGCCGCCCGACGGATTTCTGAACGAGAAAGCTTCCCCGCTCGGTCAAGGTAGCCGAGGAAGCCACCGGCAAAGCTATCCCCTGCGCCGGTCGGGTCAACGACATCCTCGCACGGATGGCCGAGCACCCCGAAGACAAAATCCCGAGTGAGGAGGAGGGCACCGTGCTCCCCCTTCTTGACGATGACCAGCCGCGGCCCCTTGGCCAACACCTTCTTCCCCGCCCGGATGAGGTTTGTCTCCTGGGTCAACATCTTGATTTCCTCTTCGTTCGCAAAAAAGATATCCACCTGGCCCATCACCCGCCAGAGCGGGTCGGGCTTGTGAGCGATCCAGAAATTGATCGTGTCCATGGCCACGAGGGCCGGACTTTGGATTTGAGAAAGGATTCTCTCCTGAAGGTCGGGGTCGATGTTGGCCAGAAAAACGATGTTCGCTCTCCGGTAAGAAGGGGGCAGCTCAGGCTGGAAGTCCTGAAAAACGTTGAGCTCTGTTTTGAGCGTTTCCCGCATGTTGGGGTCATAACCATAACGGCCCTCCCAGAAGAAGGTTTTGCCCGGCCGAATCTCGACCCCCTGGGTGTCAATTCGTCGGGACTTAAAAAACCGAAGGATGGCCGGCGGAAAGTCCCGACCGACAACACCGACGATTTTAGGCGAAGTGAAGAAGCTTGCCGCCAGAGCACAGTAAGTTGCCGAGCCGCCGATGACCCTCTCCCGTCTGGCAAAGGGCGTCTCGATCGTATCGAAGGCCAGGGAGCCGACGATGACCAGGCTCATGGTCTTTGCTCGCCCTCACTCCTTAAGATACTTGGCGATGATAGGACGAAGCTTTTGCTTGAGTTCTGGTGGAATGAGCGCCTCCCGGGTGACGATCGTATTCTCGAGTGCCCGGCCGCACCCGCACTCGTCGCTGCGGGAAGTGGGCAGGCTGGCGATTGTTTTCTTGATGATAGCCTTGGCGTGCTCGATGTTGAGTCTGAGGTTTTCCAGGATGAGCTCGACGGAGACGGATTCTTCCTCTTCGTGCCAGACATCATAGTCAGTGACCAGGTTCATCGTCGCGTAGCAAATCTCCGCTTCCCGGCAGAGCTTGGCCTCGGTCGCACTCGTCATCCCGATGACGTCACAACCCCAAAGGCGGTAGATGCGAGATTCCGCTTTTGTCGAGAAGGCAGGACCCTCGATGCAGAGATAGGTGCCGCCGCGGTGCACCCTCAAGCCGAGCTCTTTTCCGGCAGCGTAGAGGCTCTCCAAGAGCTTCGGGCAGACGGGTTGAGCAAAACTGATGTGGGCGGCGATGCCACCCCCGAAAAAGGTGTTACTCCGTTTGGTTCTATCGAAGAATTGGTCGGCCAGGACGATGTCCCGGGGGCGTATTTCTTCCTTGAGAGAACCACAGGAGTTGACCGAGATGACGCGTTCAACGCCGAGCATCTTGAAACCGAAGATATTGGCTCGGAAATTGATGTCCGAAGGGAGAAAGCGATGGCCACGGCCATGACGGTTTAAGAAAGCTACCTTCTTCCCTTCGAGACGGCCGATAAAATAGGCGTCGGAAGGCTGGCCGAAAGGAGTCTCGAGAGCGCATTCCTCAACCCCTTCTATGCCTTCGATTTCGTAAAGCCCCGTGCCACCAAGAATCCCGACGTCTGCCTGGGGCAAATTACCACTTTTTTTCGAATTCATCCTTCCTCTCTAAAGGAGACCTTTGATATATAATTTATGTCCAGGCAAGTCAAGCTTCGCCCCAAATCCCCGAAATTGCTCATGGAAACACGTGACGGGTCCTGTCGTGGTTCACCCCCGGCCAGGCTCGGGGTTGGGATTGCGAAGCCCGCTCGTTTCCCCAGCGAGGAAACTCGCTCCGACTCAGCCTTCGCTCTTCTCTCGCTCCGCTCGAGAAACCATGCCCGCTCAGGCTTCGACGGGCTTTCTCACCCCAACCCCTCGCCTGTTCCCCATGGCATCAAACGCTCGGGTCGGCGGGGAGTCCCCGAACCACGCCACCCCTCCGGTGCACTGGCTATCGTGATAATTTGTTACAAGAGCAAGCACTTTTGCTTGATGATAATTCGCTATCGGCAAACTTTGGTCTCGATGCTTACTTGAAGTGGTTCTCCCTTTGGGGTATGCTAATGGGCGTCCTTTGTCTGGTAATGGAAGACCAAGAGCTCAAAGAAGTGGCCGCCCTCTTGCGGTTGAAGCCGCGGCTGGCCATTCTCACGGGAGCCGGTATTTCAGCCGAATCCGGGATTCCCACCTTCCGCGGTCAGGATGGCCTGTGGAAGCAGTTCCGAGCCGAAGAACTGGCCACGCCTGAAGCTTTCCATCGCCACCCCGAGCTTGTTTGGGAATGGTACGACTGGCGCCGAACGATCATCGCTCAAAAGGACCCCAACCCAGGCCATCTCGTTCTCGCCCGCTGGGAAGAGGAATTCCCTTTTTTCGTCCTCATCACCCAGAATGTTGATGGGTTACATCGCCGCGCTGGCTCTAAGAATATTCTCGAGCTCCATGGCAATATCTGGCAGGTCCGTTGCACTGAGGAGGGGACAATCTTCGACCATCTCGAATCGCCTCTTGTGTCCATCCCACCGCATTGCCCTTCTTGCGGCGGTCTGCTCCGGCCTAACGTCGTCTGGTTCGGGGAAGCCCTTCCCCAGGATGTCCTGGAGAAAGCTTATGTCGCCAGCTCGGCGGCTGAGGTCATGTTCGTCATCGGCACATCCGCCTATGTTTACCCGGCTGCCTCCCTCCCTCTTGTCGCCGCCGAAGCGGGGGCGACCATTGTCGAAATCAACCCCGACCATACGCCCCTTTCTTCCACTGCCCAGTACTCCTTCCGGGGGAAAGCAGGAGAAGTTCTTCCCGCCCTGGATGCGGCGCTTCGAGAGAACGCTTGAAAAAAATGAAGGTGAGAGAGTGAAGTTCATTTTTTTGGAAGCAAGCGCCGGGCTGAGCGGCGATATGATTCTTGGCGCTCTCCTTGATTTGGGATTTCCAATAACCCGGTTCAAAGAGAAAATCGCCACCCTGAAACTTCCCGTCACGGTTGAAGTTCACGAAACCAAGCGGTGCGGGTTGCGCAGCCTTAAAGTTGACGTTAAAGTTCGGCCGTTGAAGCGCCGTCACCCCCGCCGCTTCAAAGATGTCGAAGCGCTCATTCAGGGGAGCTCGTTTTCAAAGGGGGTTAAGAACAATGCTCTGGCCGTGTTCAAGACCCTTTTCACTGCTGAAGCTCGAGTGCATGGCCATCCGTTCGAAGAAGCTCATCTCCATGAAGCCGGTGCAGACGACGCTCTTGTCGATGTCCTTGGATGTTGTTATCTGGCCGAGGAGCTTGGCGTCAGCCGCGTTTACTCCTCCCCCCTCAATGTGGGAAGGGGCTGGGTCAAGACAAGCCACGGCCTCTTGCCTGTTCCCCCGCCGGCCGTGGCCGAAATCCTCAAACACGTCCCCGTCTATTCGGCCATGGCAGATGAGGAGCTCGTGACTCCAACGGGCGCAGCCATCGTGGCCACCTGGGCAGTAAAGTTCATCCCCTTTCCTGAAATGGCCTACGAGAAAATTGGCTATGGAGCGGGAACAAAGGATTTCGACGGCTTTCCCAATATTCTGAGAATATTCTATGGCGAGGAGAGAGAATTCAACGCCCGGAAAAAAATTTTCCAAATCGAAACCAACCTGGACGATGCCACTCCCCAGTTGCTGGCCCATTTTGCTGAAGTGGCTCTGGAGAGCGGAGCTCTCGACGTTGACCTCGCGCCGGTGGTCATGAAAAAAGGCCGGCCGGGCAGTAAATTGACCCTTCTTGCGGATGCTGGTAAAATAGATGAGCTCGTCGAGGCCATTTTCAGAGAAACGAGCTCCATCGGCGTCCGGATATTCCCTGTCGAAAGAAGGGTCCTCTCCAGGAAGGTAGAGAAAGTCCATGTGCAGGGAGAGAAGATTGGCATCAAAGTGGCCACTCTCCGTGGAGAAGAAATCAATGTCCAGCCGGAATTCAGCGATTGTCTGGAGGCCGCCCGAAAGAAGAAGATTCCGGTCAAGGTGATCAGTCAGATGGCGCTCAGTGAGTACTCGAGGAAAAGACAGAAAAAGTCCTGACGTCGCTGGAAGGAAAAAGTGATGGACCTGAAAAAAATTGAGAAAGGGATTCGGCTCGTCCTGGAGGGAGTTGACGAGGACCCGGCCAGGCCGGGTTTGCGAGATACTCCCCGGCGCGTCGCCCGCATGTTCCGGGAAATCCTGGGCGGGGCGAAAGAAAACGCGGCCAAGCATCTCCGGGTGATCCAAGAGGAAAAACACGACGAGATGGTTCTCATCAAGAACATTCCCCTTTATTCCATGTGCGAGCATCATCTTTTGCCCTTCGCCGGCGTCGCCCATGTCGCCTACATTCCGCGGGGAGGGAGGATCGTCGGGCTGTCCAAGATTGCCAGAGTCGTCGATTGCCTGTCGCGCCGGCTTCAGGTCCAGGAGCGCCTGACCAAGCAGATCGCTGACCTCCTCGACGAACACCTCAAGCCCCTCGGCGTGATGGTCGTCATCGAAGCCGAGCACATGTGCATGTCCATGCGCGGGCCTAAAAAGCCCAAGTCGGTGACCGTCACCTCGGCCGTCCGTGGCTCCTTCCGGACCCATAGTCCAACACGAGCCGAGGCCATGATGTTCATGCGAGGAGGTTTATCGAGTGGCAAGGAAGTCTAAGCCAACTTTTTACGTCACAACACCCATCTACTATGTCAACGATGTTCCCCATATCGGCCATGCATATACGACCATCATTGCTGACGCTCTGGCCCGTTTCAACCGGCTCCGCGGGAAAGAAGTCTTTTTCCTCACCGGTACAGACGAGCATGGCCAAAAAATAGAAAGAGCAGCCCAGGAGAAGGGACTCCAGCCGTGGGAACTGGCCGATAGCGTGGTCGGCCGCTTCAAGGACCTCTGGCAAGCCCTCAACATCTCCTACGATTTTTTTATCCGCACGACCGAACCCGTCCACGAGCGCAGCGTTCAGAAAATCTTCCTCAGGCTCAAGGAAAAAGGTGATATCTACAAGGGAGTTTACCAGGGATGGTACTGTGTTTCGGACGAGAATTTTCTCGCTGACGAGGTTCCCCTTGAGCCTGACGGCTCGAAAACATGCCCCGACTGTGGCAAGAAAGCCATCCTCGTGGCCGAAGAATGCTACTTCTTCCGTCTCTCCCGCTACGAGCAACCCCTGCTCGATTTCTACCAGAAAAACCCGAGCTTCGTCAGGCCGGCCAGCCGGATGAACGAAGTCGTCAGCTTCGTCCGGCAGGGTCTTAAGGACTTGAGCATCACGCGGACGACCGTCAAATGGGGCATCCCCGTGCCCGACGACCCCGAGCACACCATTTATGTCTGGTTCGATGCCCTCCACAACTATCTGACAGGCATCGGCTATGATTGGGACTTGGCACGCTTCGAGAAGTTCTGGCCGGCGACCATCCACCTCATCGGCAAAGACATCCTCCGCTTCCACGCCATCTTCTGGCCTGCTTTCCTCATGGCGGCAGGATTTCCTCTCCCCAAAACGGTTTTCGGTCATGGCTGGTGGCTCCGTGATGAGACGAAGATGTCGAAATCCAAGGGCAATGTCCTCGACCCCCACGTTATCCTGAAAACGTTCGGCGCCGACCCTCTGCGCTACTTCCTTCTCCGCGAAATCCCGATCGGTCTTGATGGAAACTTCTCCCATGAAGGGTTCCTCCACCGGGTCAACTCTGATTTGGCCAACGACCTGGGCAATCTCGTCCATCGGACCATGACCATGATCGTTGGCAACTTTGGTGGGGTGATCGAACAGGGCGAAGAAGAAAAAGAAAACGACAGGAAAATCCGGCAGGAATTCGAATCCCTCCGGGAAAGAGTAGCTGAGCACTTCGAGGACTACGCAATCAGTCGGGCCCTGGAAGAAATCTGGGTTTACATCAATTCGGTCAATAAATACCTGGCCGAGAACGAGCCATGGAAGCTGGCTCGCGATCAAGGCTCCCGGCCTCGATTGGCCAGGATACTCTACCAGGCAGCGGCGGCCATACGGGGCGTGGCCTACCTTCTCTACCCCGTCATTCCCGAGTCAAGCCAGAAGGTCTGGGAGATGCTCGGCGGGCGGGAGTCGCTCGAGGAAACACGTTTCGCCGACTTGCGATTCGATGGCCTCAAGCCAGGCCTCAAGATTCCGAAGGGTTTGAAGCCCCTTTTCCCGAGAGTGGTTCTCGAAGAGTTCCTAAGAGAAGAAGAGACACCGGGCAAAAAGGAGGAAAAAATGGATGCCATTAGCTTTGACGAATTCAAGAGGATGGACCTCCGGGTGGGAGAGGTCCTCCGTGCCGAGCGCGTCCCCGGCACGGACAAGCTCCTCAAGATCGAGGTCGATATCGGTGCCGAAAAAAGGACGATGGTAGCTGGGGTGGCCGACACCTATAGCCCGGAGGAGCTCATCGGGAAGAAGCTCGTCGTCATTGTCAACCTCAAGCCAGCTGTCATCCGGGGTATCGAATCCCAGGCGATGCTTCTGGCTGCCGAAGTTGGCGGGAAGGCAATTATCCCTTTCTTCGACCGGGATGTTCCCGCCGGCGCCAAGGTAAAATAGTCAGTCAACATTCCCAGAGAACCCAAGCCCTCAGAGCATCTCCAGATATTTCCTGAGCTTGGCTAAAGGAAAGGCGCCCTGGCGGACAAGCCTCGCTTTTCCTGAAGTGAGGTCGAGTACTGTCGAGGGCAGACGCCCTGGCGTTCTGCCACCATCGACGATGAGGTCAACCCGACCGCTGAAGAGCTGAACAACCCTCCTTGGCGAGGCAATTTCCCGCTTGCCTGAAATGTTGGCACTGGTGGTAGTGAGAGGGGCCCCGACTCGACGGACCAGATGCCTCAACCAGGGCACGTCGGGGAGGCGGATGCCGATCGTCCGCTCGGGCCCCACGAGCTCCTCCGGAAGATGCGGAGCCGCTCTGAGGATGAGGGTCAAAGGCCCCGGCCAGCACAGGCTCGCCAATTCTTCGAACAGGGGCGACGAAGACTGGATGATCGACCTGGCCATGTCCATGTCGGAGACAATGACCGGAAGGGCTCGACCCGCCGGTCTCTTTTTCATGGAGAAGATTCGGCGCAAGGCTTCGGGTAACAAGGAGTGGGCCCCAAGTCCGTAGAATGTTTCGGTAGGGTAGGCCATCACTCCTCCCCTCGAGACAACCCTGGCCATGAGGCCGAGCTTTTCCGGCTCCACTTCGGCCGGGTCGATCTGGATGATCCTCGACTCCATGGCTAAATGGTAGTGGCCGGGACCCGCGAAGTCAACTCACCTCTCCCGGTAGATTTCTGAGTTGATAATTCCTCTCGTTTGGTTTATAAGAAGGGGGATGATAACGAAGGAAAAAAGGTGACAGCTGACCAATTTTGGACACACCGTGCGGTCCGGGCTGCCCCTCGAAGAGCCATAGACCAGATTTGGCACAGAACTTGCTTTATTTAAGTGGAGGAGAAAAAGATGAGAAAATCGATAGGAATTCTGGGTTTTATCCTCGTTCTTCTTCCCGTCGTCGGTTTAGCTGACGCTATCTCCGTCCGCGCCGGGTACTTCATTCCCCGAGCCCAGAGTGAGCTCTGGACGACAGAGTTTGACCAGATGACCTTCACCAAGTCCAACTACCAGAACACGACGCTCGGCTTCGTTTACGAGCGCTTCGTCACCCGAGAGATAAGCTTTTGCCTGGGGATCGAAGGCTACAGTCAAAACAAGGTTGGTAGCTACCGTGACTACGTCGGATACGAATTCGCCGAGGGGGATTTCGCCTTCCCCAGCGATTATGAAGGCGAGTTCCTCATCAACCATGTGTTCAACGTGTCCATCACCCCCATCCAGATGTCCCTGAAACTTACCCCCTTCGGCCGTCGGACAGGGTTAATTCCCTACCTTGGAGCGGGCTTATCGCTTTACATCTGGAATGTCCGGATGCAAGGGGACATGATCGACTTCTCTGACGAATGGGTCTACGAAGACCCGGATGTGGGGGATGTTCCGGTTTATAAAATCAAGCTCGTCGACGCTCGGGACGAATCTCGCTTCAGCGTAGGCTACCAGGCCTTTGCCGGAATTCTTATTCCCTTCGCCAAACGAATCGCCTTCGAGGCTGAAATCAAATACAACTTCGGGAAGGGCACCTTAGAAAACTTCGAGGGGTTCGATAAATTCGACCTCAGCGGCTACCAGATATCGCTGGGAATTAATTATTGGTTCTAAAAGAAAGGGTAAACGGCTGAGGGGCTGTACCTCTGGATTTTGGCGCGGTATCTTTCCGCTTCCACCCAATTTTGCCTCTTCTCGAAGCCCTTGACCAGGATGATGCATTTCCTGACGATTTCGGCTTCGACAAGCCTCCTTTGCCACGGCTCCAGAGGAAGGGTTAAGGCTTTCTCCAAGGCCTTGACTCGGAACCTGTCCATCCCCCAATACTGTCTCGAGAGCTGGTCAGGATGTCCGCCGCGCTTGATGATCAACGCTCGGCGAATGAGGTGAATGGGGTAGCGCCAGGCCAACCGGATTCCAAATTCATAATCCTCGCAGACAGGGAAACTCTCATCAAAATCGCCCACCTCTTCGAAGACACGACGGCGAAAGAGGCATGAAGAGAGGCTCAAAAGGCAGAGGGGGAGGACCTTATCAAAGATCCAGCCAGAAAACTTCTGGTGCTTGAGCTGAGGGTTGAGGCGGAGGCCGTTTTTCATCCAGATTTCATCGGTGTAACAGACCATCGCCTCCGGAAAAGCACGAAGAAAACTTAACTGGACAGCCAGCTTCTCCTTCTGCCAGAGGTCATCGGAATCCAAGAAGGCAATGTATTCGCCCCGAGCAAGACGAAGACCGACGTTTCGGGCTGCACTCACGCCCCGGTGGGGAAGACGCTGATAGCGGACGATGGCGCCAAAAGAAAGCGCCACTTCCCGAGTGGCATCCGCTGAGCCATCGTCCACGACGAGAACCTCGATGTCGGCGGGGGAATGAGGCCGTCGAAGGACGTCCTGAGCTAAAACCGAGGCCATGGCCTCCCGGAGAAAAGAAGCCCTATTATAGGTGGGGATGATGACGGAGATCATCGCCTTTTTTTTCCACAGCCACAGCTTCCTTCTTCGAAACTTCGACCTTCACCTCTCCCCACACTGTGCTCGCCTCAAGCTCAGCCACGAGCTCGCACTCGGCCGCGGGTCGCTCCAGGACAGCTTGGAGGTCACGGCCCAGCTCAAAAAAATCCAGGATGAGGGGAAGGGAAAGCCTTTTTTCGCTCCGGCTCTCAATTCTCTCCCCTGCCCTGATCGAGCCCTCCGCCACCACCTTTCCCCCCAGCTTGAGCTGGTAAACGGAACGGTTGAGCTCCAGGTCAAAGCTATTGGGGTTTTTCAGGGTGAAGGCAAAGGTCAACTCAGCTCCCCCAAGGCTAAGGGCATTAACTTCAAGTGGATGGATTTCAGCCCCCAAGTCCTGAAAAACGGGAAAGTCGGCGGAAAAGGCAAAGGGCACTTTCTCCCTGATTCTTCTTCCGTCGGAGAACATCATCAAGCCCGTGACATAAGAGGCAAGCCGCGATTTTTCCCCCAACTCGCCCACTGCCTCGAAAAGAAGAGCATAAGTGACTTTGACGGGGAGGGAAACAGAGGTTTCGCCGCCGGGAGGAACAAGGATTGGCTCATCCAGAGATGATTTCAGGCTAAAATAATCCTTTTCTTCAACGACAACCCGGTAATCCGCCTGCTCGAGGTAAAAGGGAGAAGAAGAGGAGTTGGCCACTTTGAGAAAAAAAACGAGGATAAGCCCTCGACTGGTCAAATCCCGGATTTCCTTCCTGTCAAGGCTTACCGTAATATTTTTCTTCGCTGCTCCCAAAACCTGGAGCCCAAGGAACATCAAAAGAAGGAGGACACCGCCGAAAAGTCGGAGCTTCATCTTTGCATCCATAAGAAATCTTAAGGATACATTATCCAGAGGCAAAGGACAAGAGCAAAACGTTTGAACGGAGCAGCAAAACATGAGGGGTCAGCTCGTGGGGCCTGGAGCCGCCCCCCTAACGATTTGTTGCTTCTCTGTTTGAAGAAAAAACACCCCCTCTCTATAATAGGTCATTCCAATTCTCCGGTCCACGGGAAAGGAGGAAAGAAACGACGATGAAAAGAAAAATCGATTGGCTTTGGGCCTGGCTAGTCCTTTTTTATTTCATGCCCCTCTTTCCAGAGGAAAGGTCAAATCCACCTTGGAAAGCCGAGGACGTTGTCTTCCAGGAAAGCGCCTCCGAATTCGACATTTCTCCCGATGGAAACTTGGTTATCTGGGTGAAGACGACACCGGACAAAGAAAAGAACAGCCGGGTGCGACATCTCTGTCTCAGCCCTCTGGATCGCGAAGGAGAAACCATCGAATTGACGCGAGGCTCAGCGAGTGAGTTCAGCCCGCGCTGGTCGCCATCGGGAAAATGGATAGCTTTCCTCAGCACCCGCAAGGATAAAGAGGAAGAAAAGGAAGAGGCTCAAGGCGCTCAACTCTGGGTCCTCGACCGCCAAGGGGGAGAGCCCTGGAAAGCGACCGACTTGACATTCGGGGTCATCGCTTTCGACTGGGTCGACGACGGAGAAATCCTTTTTCTCGCCCGCGAAGAGATGAGCTGGCGGGAACGAAACGCCAAGGAGAAAAAGGACACCTCTGTCATCGCCGAGGACCAGGAGCACATGCCCCCTCAGCGTCTGTTCAGTTATAAGATCAGGGAGAAAAAGACGACCCGCCTGACTCTCAACACCGATCAGATAACGGACTTCGCCCTCTCGCCCCAGAAAAAATGGGTCATCACCCGAAACAACCAGAGCGTCCGGTATGAAGTGGACAAGAAAGTGAAGCCGCGTTTCTATCTATGGGAGCGCCAGAGCGGCTCTTCCACCGAGATCTTCCCCGACCCGAGTTTTAAGCCATCCCGTTTCTTCTGGTCTGCTGACGAAAATGGATTCTACTTCACGGTGACGAGGACAAGCGACCCCGTCCACGAAGGCCCCGGCGCCGACTTCCTCTACTATTTTGACTTGGCGACACGAACACACCGGGAAATCCCTCTCGCCTGGGAGTTGGGGCTTTTCTATCTTGGCTTTGAAGTCCGTGAGGATGGTTTTATCGCCTCCCTGGCGAATGGCGCCAGGCCTAAATGGCGTCGTTATTATAAGAAAGGCGAATCCTATTCCCACAAGGACCTCGAAGGAGAGCACTATCCCTACGTCTACGGACTTCGTCTTCAGAAAAAAGGAAATCGTGCCGTTTATGCCTATTCAAAAGCCTCCTCCCCTACCCAGTGGTACGCTGCTGAGGTTATAGACAACCGCCTCGTTCACCAGCGAAAATTGACCAGTCTCAACGGTCACTTGGAAAAAAAGTCCATGGCCCGAGCTGAGGTTATTCGCTGGCGAGGAGCTCTCGATGAAGAAATCGAGGGCATCCTTTATTATCCCCATGATTACGAGCCGTCACGCCGCTACCCTCTTGTCGTCATGATCCACGGCGGCCCGACGGGCGTGGACATGGATGTCTTCGATGAATCCTATGCTTATTATCCCAACCTCATCGCCCAGCGCGGTGCCTTTGTCCTGATGCCCAACTACCACGGGTCGGGTGGATACGGCCAGAAGTTCGCCGAATCGATCAAAGGACGCTATTACGAGCTCGAAATCCCGGACATCCTCAGCGGCATCGACTGGCTCATCGAGAGGGGGCTCGTCGACCCAGCAAAGCTGGCTACCATGGGCTGGTCGAACGGCGGCATCTTGAGCATGGGACTGACGACCTGGACCGACCGCTTCAAGGTCGCTGGCATTGGCGCCGCTGATGTGAACTGGATCTCCGACTATGGGAACTGCGCTTTCGGGGTGAGCTTCGACAACTACTATTTCAAAGGGGCTCCCTGGGATGAGCTCGAGCATTATATCGCCAAATCGCCGCTCTTCCACCTTAAGGACATGAAGGTTCCAACCATTATCTTCCACGGCACAGAGGATACGAATGTGCCCTATGGCCAGGGCTGGGAGTATTACCGGGCCCTCCAGCAAATCGGGAAAGCACCCGTGCGCTTCCTCATTTTCCCTGGAGAACCGCACGGCCTGCGCAAGCTTACCCACCAGCTCCGGAAAATAGAGGAAGAGCTAGCCTGGTTCGACCGCTATCTTTTCGCCACCGAAAAACTCGTTCCCGAAGTCCTGAAGGAGGATTCGCCTCTTGATGTCGCCCTCAAGATGAAGGCCATCGCCAAAGTCGGCCGGCTTTTTGGCCTCAGCCATGAGGGTCGCCTCATCCCAGAGACCGTTAAGGTGGAAGGGCTAAGCGTGGGTCGGTTCGAGGTCACCAGAGCCCAGTGGGCAGCCTTTGACCCGAGCTATTCCTATGAGCCGGGCACGGAAAATTATCCCGTGACTGGCGTACCTTTGGAGAAGGCCAGGGCCTACGTTCGGTGGCTGAAGGACATCACCGGTCAGCCTTTCCGCCTCCCAACTTCATCCGAGGCGGAGAAGCTGGCCAAGCACGCCGGAAAAAGCGAAAACACGCTCGACCTCTGGGCCGGCTACTCGCCCACCCCTGATGAAACCAAACTCCTGCTCGAAGTGATCAAAGAGATTCCCGGCCCCGTCCCTCTGCTCGTCTCCGTAGAGCGGAGCATCTCTTCCTCCGAGCCCCTCGTCTTCGGCTTGGGTGGGAATGCAGCGGAATGGGCGGAGGACGAAAAGGGGGAGGGAAAAGCCATGGGGCTTTGCGCCGTCACCCCCAACGACCGCTTGTCCTCGCCCTCTCCTCCACCTCTCGAATACACAGGGCTTCGCGTCGTCCTCGATGAGAAGAAAGCGGCAGGTATGATAAAATAGTATGGTAAGATAAGAAAAAAGTGAAAAAGACGATGAAGTTCTACCCCCAATTCCATCACCGAGCCCTCTTTGTCCGCCTTTTCGGTGGAGACGTCTATGCTGTCGGTGGATACGTGCGCGACTTGGTCATGGGCTTTCCCTCCGAAGAAGTGGATATCCTCGTTCGGCACTACGATGTCGAAGAGATCATCCGCCGGGTTAGCCCCTTGGGCAAAGTCGATTTGGTCGGTAAGAGCTTTGGCATCATCAAGTTCACCATTAACCACAAGACGTACGATATCGCTCTGCCCCGAAAAGATGCACCCCGTCCCGCCTCATCCCCAGGGCGAGGTCATAAGGATTTCCTCATCTCGGCTGACCCCAATTTACCCCTGGAAAAGGACCTGGAGAGGCGTGATTTCCGGTGTAATAGCATGGCCATCCGCCTCAAGGATGGCCTTCTCATCGACCCCTTTGGTGGCTTCGAGGATATCAAGGCCAAACGCCTTCGTCTTACCAACCCCAGCGCATTCCCTGAGGACCCGCTCCGGGTGCTCCGGGCGGCTCGATTCGCCTCTGTCCTGGGGTTTTCGGTTGACCCCTCTATCTACGAAATTGCTCGAGAGATTAACCTCCAGAACCTGAGCGTTGAGAGAATCAACGACGAGATTTTCAAGATTCTTCTCCTTTCTCCCAGGCCCTCGGTCGGGCTGGAAGAGCTCTTTCGGCTGGGAGCTCTGCGTCAGCTCTTCCCGGAGCTCTCCAGATTGACTCTCTCCATCCAGGATTCCGTCTTTCATCCAGAGAAGGACAGGTTCGGCCATCACACCGTCTGGCACCATACCCTTCTCACCGTTGACCAAGCGAAAAGCATCGCCGACACCGTCAGCCTGCCGGCCGAGAAAAAACTCTGCCTCCTCCTGGCCTCTCTCTACCACGATGTCGGCAAACCGGCAACGGCCCAATGGGAATACAAGAAAGGCCGGATGGTCATCACCAACAATGGCCATGACTTTGTCAGCGAGAAAATCGCCAAGAAGGTGCTGGCCCGCTTTCGCATCTTTTCCTGGAACGGATATAACCTGCGCAAGATGGTCCCCATCCTCATCCGAACCCACCATCGCCTCTCGGAACTGTGGCAGAATCGGGCGGCTGTGACCAAGAAAGCTTTCAACCGGCTCGCCGCCGAAACAGGGGGAGAGATTGAACTCTTGGTCTATCTGGATGCAGCCGATCGCGCTGGTCGGAAAGAAAGCCTCGTCCGCAAGCTTGACCGACAGGCCCAGTGGCTGCTCAAAAAATTCGAGGCCCTCCGCATCAGTCGGGAAAGTATCAAGCCCATCATCATGGGTCGAGACCTCATCCCCATGGGGGTTGCGCCGGGTCCGGAGATGGGGAAAATCCTCCGCCACCTTTACGAGCTTCAGCTGGATGGCGCTTTTGAAACCAAGACCGAGGGGTTGAAAGCTGCCCGGCACCTCCTCCAGCGGGAGAAAAAATGAAGGTCCTCGTTTGTGGCGGAGCAGGCTATATCGGTTCCCATACGGTCAAAGAACTCCTCGCTGAGGGTTACCCGGTTGTTGTCCTCGACAACCTTTCCACAGGAAAAAAACAGCTTCTCATGGGCGGCGAATTCATCCTGGCGGACCTTCTGGACAAAGAATCCATCCAGTCTGTGTTCCGCAGCCACTCCCTCGGTGCGGTCCTTCATTTTGCTTCCCTCATCCAGGTCGGCGAATCCTATGTCGATCCGCATAAATACTACCGCCATAACCTTCTTTCGACCCTTAACCTCCTCGAGGCTATGCTGGAGGCGGGGGTTAAAAAACTCATCTTTTCCTCAAGCGCCGCTGTCTACGGTATTCCCCTGGAGATTCCACTTCCGGAATCACACCCCTTGAACCCCGTTAACCCCTATGGACACTCTAAATTTTTCATCGAAAGAATCCTCAGGGATTATGAAAATGCTTACGGACTGAGATACATCTCCCTGCGCTATTTCAACGCGGCTGGAGCGGACCCGGAGGGAAAGTTGGGCGAGATGCACGACCCCGAAACTCATCTCATCCCTAACCTCCTTCTTTTTCTTCTCGGCCGAAAAAAAGCTTTCTATCTCTACGGGCAGGATTTCCCCACGCCCGATGGCACAGCTATCCGGGACTACATCCATGTTACTGACTTGGCCAGAGCCCATGTCCTGGCCCTCCGCCGGCTCATCGACACGGAAAGAAGCGACATTTTCAATTTGGGCACAAATCAGGGGTATTCGGTCCTCGAAGTTATTCATGCCGTGGAAAAAGTGACCGGTCAATGCGTCGATTACCAACCGCGGCCCCGCCGGCAGGGGGATGTGCCCATCCTCCTCGCTTCCAAGGACAAAGCTGAACAGGTCCTTGGTTGGACCTCTCCGCATTCTTCCCTGTCCACCATCATCGAGACCGCCTGGAAATGGCACAGGAAACAGGCTGAGCAAGAAAGACAAGAAAGAAGGGAAAAAGGTTGACCTCTTCCCCCCAAAATGGTATAAAAGTGCTTCTTGGAGATGAAAATAGGAAAAAAGGCGGGCTATGTTCTGGCCATAGGGATAGCCCTCCTCTTCTGGTCCTGCTCTTCCAAGAAGCCGCCAAAAATCTCTCCTCTGCCCTCCTCTCCGCCGCCGGCCCAGGGTACCCCTTCCTCTGTCGCCACCCCATCGACCGATGCGAAATCCTCTCCTTCCCCGTCTCCCGCTTCGCCTGAAGCTAAGCCAGAACTGGCCAAGGAAATGAAGGCTGAAGCTCTGCTCCAAGAGGAAGATAAGGAAATTTCTCCGGAGAAGGAGGAAGGTCCTTCTCTCCTCGAAGAGGCCTTAGCCGTTTACCAGGAAGCTGTAGCAATATGGGAACGAGGAGAACGGGAGGCGGCCCTTCAAGCCCTCGATGAAGCTTATACCCTCGTCGCCAGGGCCCAATTGCCACCGGATTCCCCTCTCACTCAGGACAAGAACGACCTCCGGCTGCTCATTGCCCAAAAAATCCAGCAAATTTACGCCTCTCGCTTGCTCGTCATCGGCGACAATCATAAAACGATTCCCTTGGTTGAAAATAAAGATGTGAACGACGAGATCTTGAGTTTCCAAACAAAGGAAAGGAAATTCTTCGAAGAAGCTTACATGAGGTCCGGGTTCTACCGAGAGATGATCCTCGAAGAATTGAGAAAGGAGGGGCTCCCGGAGGAGCTCTGCTGGCTCCCCCTTATCGAAAGCTGGTTCAAGGTCAAAGCTCTCTCCAAAGCCCGCGCCCTCGGGCTCTGGCAATTCATCTCCTCAACCGGCTACCGATTTGGTCTCAAGCGGGACCGCTGGGTCGACGAGAGGATGGACCCGCTCAAGTCGACTCGTGCCGCCGTCAGGTACTTAGCCGAGCTTCACTCCTTCTTCGGCGACTGGACGACGGCGCTGGCCGCCTATAATTGCGGCGAAATTCGCGTCCAGAACGTCATCCGAACCCAGCGCATCGACTACCTGGACAATTTCTGGGACCTCTACCGACAGCTCCCCTACGAGACGGCTCGTTTCGTCCCCCGGTTTATTGCTGCCCTGCTCATCATCAAGAACCCGGAGAAATACGGGATGAGCCTCCCCGAGCCCTATCCGCCTCTCCAGTTTGAAACCATCACCATCAACCATCCCTGCAAGCTCTCCGCCTTGGCCCATTCGCTCGGCATCGATGTCGCTGAACTCACCTTCCTCAATCCTGAGCTCAGGTTCGACTCCACGCCCGGCTATGAATACGAGCTTCGTCTCCCCCCCGGCTACAAAGAAAAAGCCCTTCTTGCCGTGAATAATCTCCCCCGCTGGATACCACCCGAAGCTGAGTACCAGTGGCACTCCGTTCGGCCGGGAGAAACGCTGTCGACGATCGCCAAGAGATACCGAACTACGGTTTCGGCCATTGTCCGGGCTAACGGCCTTCGTAACGTGAATATCATCCGGCCTGGCCAGAGGCTAAGAATTCCTGGCCGCAGGTTCACGGCGACTTCTGGCCAAGCCAATTCCTCTCCCGACTATCCTCCGGGTGAAAGAACTACCTATACTGTCCAGCCTGGTGACACCCTTTACAGCATTGCCCGGAAGTTCGCGATGGGTTTAGACGAGTTTCTTCAGCTCAATGGACTTTCCGCTGAGGCGACGATTTACCCTGGCCAGCGGTTGCTCGTCATCCCCCGAAACTGACCTCCCCCTTCGATCAACCTTTCTTTGCTGCCTTTTCTTTCTTTTTCTTTTTTTCTTTTTTCTTGTATTCTGAGCCGACGAGTTCGAGCAAGGCCATCTGAGCCCCATCGCCAGCCCGGAGGCCGAGTTTGACAATCCGAGAATAGCCTCCCGGTCTTTCGGCAAACCTGGGTCCAAGCTCGTCGAAAAGCTTGGTCACCACGGCTTCCTTACGCACAAAAGCGAGAGCCTGGCGACGGGCGGTCAGGGTTCCCTTTTTAGCCAGCGTAACCATCTTCTCCGCCAGCGGCCGCGCTTCCTTGGCTTTGGCCAGCGTTGTCTTGATCCTCTCTTTCTCCAAGAATGATGTGACCAGGTTGCGCAACATGGCCATCCGATGGGCGGTCGGTCGCCTTAGTTTTCTTCCTTTGACGCGGTGCCTCATTCACCCGGCTCCTTTCGCTTCTTTTCTTCTTGGAGTTCGCTCCGAATCCTCTCCAAGAGCTTGGGGTGGAGGTCGAGGTTCAGGCCGAGGTTGAGGTTGGAGAGAGTATCCTTGATTTCAGCCAAAGATTTTCGGCCAAAGTTCTTCGTCTTGAGCAGCTCTTCTTCTGTCTTCTGGACGAGCTCGTAGATCCGCTCGATGCCAGCCGACTTGAGGCAGTTCGAAGAGCGAACCGAAAGCTCCAAGTGCTCGATGGGCTTGAGAAGGACGTCGAGCTGGGAAAGGAAGGGAATCTCCTTTTTGGAGATGAGGGGCTCTCTTTCTGACGGTTCGTCGACGATATTCAAGAAAATAGCCAAGTGGTCGCGAAGGATCTTGGCGGCCTGGGAAAGCGCCTCTGGAGGAGAAATGGCACCCGTCGTCCAGATTTCCAGGGTGAGGTTTTCGTAATCGATGCGCTTGCCCACTCGAGCCGGCTCGACTCGATAATTCACCCTCTTGATGGGCGAATGGGAAGAGTCCAGGGGAATATAATCGACACTCAGGTCTTCATCTGAGTTCTGGTCGGCGGTGATGTAGCCTCGATTATTCTTGACGACCATTTCCATGTCCAGCCGGCCATCCCGGTCCAGGGAAGCGATATGGATGTCCTTATCGAGGATGTCGATATCCTGGTCATGGGCGATATCGGAGGCTTTGGCTTCCTTCGGTCCCTCCACCTTCAGCGTCATTTTTTTCGTCTGGTTTCCTCGCAGCTTCAAAGGGATACTTTTCAGGTTGAGGAGGATGTCGGTAACGTCCTCGACGACGCCGGGGATTGTCGAAAACTCGTGGAGGACGCCGTGGATGCGGACAGCGGTGATAGCCGCGCCAGGAATTGACGACAGAAGAACGCGGCGCAGGGCGTTTCCGACAGTAACACCATAGCCGCGCTCAAAGGGCTGGGCCCAGAAGCGTCCGTACTTATCTGTCAGGCTATCATAATCACATTCCAGGAATTTTGGTCTTTGAAACTTCACTTCCATCCTTTCTCCTCCTCTGAGCTCAGGGCTCAGATGCGTTTATTTGGAATAGAGCTCAACGATATAGTGTTCTTCGACCGGGATGGTGACATCCTCGCGCTTGGGCAGAGAAACAATCTTGCCGCGGAGGTTGTCCCAATCCATCTCAATCCAGTTCGGGATCGTCTTGTTCCTGTTCCGTTCGACCAGCTCTTTCAGACTCGACCGCTGGGCTGACCGGGGCCGCCAGGAAATGACGTCGCCCTCGTTCACTAAATAGGAGGGGATAGTCACTTTCTGGTCGTTCACGGAAAAATGGGCATGACCGATAAGCTGGCGACCATGTCGTCTTGAGCTGGCAAAGCCCATGAGATAGACGACGTTATCCAGCCGTCTTTCGAGCATCGTCAGCAAATTCTCGCCAGTGATCCCCCTCTTCATCTCAGCCCGCTTGAAAAACAGCCGGAACTGACGCTCCGTCATGCCATAATACCTCTTCAGCTTCTGCTTTTCCCGGAGCTGAATGCCATAGCCCAGGATCCTCTTCCGCGCCCGGCCGTGCTGTCCAGGGGCATAAGCACGTCGCTCGACGGGGCATTTCTCCGAAAGACACTTGTCTCCCTTAAGAAAGAGTTTTGTCCGTTCTACCCGACACAGCCGGCAAACAGCCTGTCCATATCTTGCCATTTCCATCTCTCCTTGCGCGAATCCGTTCTTTAGACTCTCCTCCGGCGGGGCACCCGGCAGCCGTTATGGGGGATCGGCGTGACATCGCGGATGGATTTGATTTCCAGCCCCGCCGCCTGGAGAGCCCTGATGGCCGATTCTCGTCCCGAGCCTGGACCGGAGATCCGAACATCCACATACTTAACGCCAAGGTCTCGAGCTTTCGTCGAGGCTTCCTTGGCGGCCAACTGCGCCGCGAAAGGGGTCCCTTTGCGGGCGCCCTTAAAGCCGGCCGTTCCCGAACTGGCCCAACAAAGGGTGTTGCCATCGTGGTCGGTAATGGTGATGATGGTGTTATTGAAAGTCGCCTGAATGTGCGCCACTCCAAACCCGACATCCTTCCTGACTTTTTTCTTTGTTCTTGCTTTAGCCATCGCCTCCCTCTTTCCTGATTAGCCTGTCGGCGCCTTTATTTTTTTGATGGCGTGACCGCGCGGCCCTTTTCTCGTTCGAGCGTTCGTCCTCGTTCGCTGGCCGCGGACGGGGAGCTTCCTCTTGTGTCGCTGGCCCCGGTAGCAGCCGATATCGATCAACCGCTTGATGTTCATCGCTATTTCCTTGCGGAGGTCCCCTTCGATTTTCTCCCTCTTCTCGATAATCTGTCGGATCTTGTTCACCTCATCCTCGGTGAGGTTCTTGACCTTCTTGTTTTTATCGATTTTGGCTTCTTGGAGAATCTGATTGGACTTCGACCGGCCGATGCCAAAAATATAGGTCAACCCAATCTCGATTCTTTTTTCCGGGGGAAGAGTTATACCTGCGATTCTGGCCATGGTTTCCTCTTTAGCCTTGTCTTTGTTTATGCCTCGGGTTGGAGCAGATCACCCGGAGGTTTCCTTTGCGCCGGACAATCTTGCAGTTCCGGCAAATCTTCTTTACCGAAGCTCTGACTTTCATCGGTTCATCCTCTATTTAAAACGGTAAGTAATGCGCCCCTTGGTCAGGTCATAGGGAGAAAGCTCGACCAGCACCCTATCCCCGGGAAGAATCCGGATAAAATGCTTGCGCATCTTGCCCGAGATATGGGCCAAGATCCGATGTTTGTTCGCCAGCTCGACCCGGAACATCGCATTGGGAAGGGTCTCGATGACCACCCCTTCGGCTTCAAAAACATCCTGCTTAGGCATACCGATCCACCTCATGAGTCACGGCTCGAGCCTTTTCACCTTCGCGAAGCGTCAAAATTTCAACTCCCCGGGCTGTCAAAGCGACGGTGTGTTCAAAATGGGCAGCCAGACTTCGGTCCTTCGTCACGGCTGTCCAGCCGTCCTCAAGGACCTCCTCATGCCAGTCACCGGCCGCAATCATCGGCTCGATAGCCAGAGTCAATCCCTGACGGAGCCTCGGACCCCGACCGGGAGGCCCAAAGTTGGGCACCTGAGGCTCTTCATGCAAGGAAAATCCGATTCCATGCCCGACGAACGACCGGATGACCGAAAACCCCTGGCCTTCGACGTACCTCTGAATAGCATGGGAAATATCAGAAAGTCGACGCCCGATCCTCATTTGGTCAATGCCTTGATAAAAAGCCTCCTCCGCCGTGGCCATGAGTTTCACCGCCAAAGGGCTGACCCTGCCCACAGGAACGGTGATGGCCGCATCTCCATAGAAACCCTCAAAAAAAGCCCCGAAGTCCAAGCTGAGAATGTCTCCTTCCTGCAACACTCGCGTCGAGGGAATGCCATGGATGATCTCCTCGTTCACTGAGGTGCAAAGGGAAGCCGGATAGCCGCGGTATCCTTTAAAGGCTGGTCGAGCTCCAAGCTCGAGGGCTCTCGTTTCCGCGAAACTATCGAGCTCTTTCGTCTTGAGGCCGGGCTTGACCATAGCCTCGAGCTCAGTCAGGATCCGGGCCACAATCTGGCTGCTCTGGCGCATTAGCTCGATCTCTCCTTCACTCTTGTAGATGATCATTGCCCTGCCCTTGCCTGCCCTATCCTCGCCAGCTCTCCGTCGAGGACAAGTCGAATCCGGCTGAAAACATCCTCGACACTCCCGGTGCCGTCCACCTTCCGGTAGACAGCCTTATGAACATAGAAATCCCTCACCTTCTCGGTCTGCTCCCGGTAAACCTTCATCCTTTGGCGCACGATCTCGGCGTTATCATCCGGCCGCTGGACGAGGTTCCCCCCGCAGAGATCACACTTTCCTTCTTCTTGGGGGGGCTGGAGAGCGAGGTTGTAAATCGCTCCGCAACGGGAGCAAACACGTCGCCTCAAGAGTCGGTCGACAAGGATTTCCTCCTCGATCGCAAGTTCGATGACAACCTCAGGCCGGCAGCCGTCCATTCGCTCCAGGCTTCTGGCCTGCTCAAGCGTCCGCGGAAAGCCATCGAGCACATATCCCCGCTCACAATCGGGGCTTTGGATTCTCTCTCGGACTATCTCTTCGACGATTTCATCGCTGACCAGGTTTCCCTGACCCATCAGGTGGGCAGCTTTTTGGCCGAGCGGCGTTCGGTCTCGAACGGCTTGGCGGAGCAAATCGCCTGTCGATATCTTGGGGAAGCCGTAGGACTTTTCTATCAGCTCGGCCTGGGTCCCTTTGCCGCTCCCGGGCGGGCCGAAAAGAATGATCCTCATCCTCTTCTCCCTCGGATGCGGCTTCGCCGCATGAACCCATCATAATGCCGCATCACCAACTGGGCTTCGATCTGTTGGAGGGTGTCCATGGCCACACCGACAACGATGAGAATGGAAGTCCCGCCAAAATAGAAATCGACATTCAAACCCTGGGTAAACCAACGGGGCAGGTTGGCTTCCAGAAAATCGCCGATAAAGGGAAGCGTTTGCACTTTGATGCCCGTGATCAAGAATTCGGGAAGAATGGCAATCGCCGCCAGATAAATAGCGCCAATCAGGGTGATCCGGGAAAGCGTCGTGTCGATAAAATCCGAAGTGTTCTTGCCCGGTCGGATACCCGGGATGAAGCCGCCGTATTTTCTCAGGTTATCGGCGACATCGACAGGGTTAAACACGATGGAGACGTAGAAATAGGTAAAAAAGATGATGGCGGCAATGTAGAAGATATTGTAAAGGGGCATCCCGATGTTAAATTGTTGGGCGATGGACTGGAGGAAGGGAACATGGGACATCGTGGCAATAGTCTGGGGGATAGTGATGATGGAAGCAGCAAAGATGATCGGGATGACGCCGCCCGTGTTGACCCGAAGCGGCAAATGCGTGCTCTGGCCCCCGTAGACTCGGCGACCGATGACCCTTTTGGCGTAGGAAACAGGAATGCGACGTTGGCCTCTCTCGACGAAAACGATGATGGCCAGCACGGATATCATCAGGAGGAGAAGGAAAATCAAACGCAGGGGGTCCATGTTACCCGTCCTCAGGCCCGAGACGACGCTATTGATGCCCCGCGGGAAATCAACGACGATTCCGGCAAATATAATCAACGAAATGCCATTGCCAATCCCCCGCTCAGAAATCTGTTCTCCCAGCCACATGATAAAGACCGTGCCCGTGGTCAGGGTCAGCACGGTCAGGAATTTAAACCCCCAGCCAGGGCTAGGCACGATTCGGGCGCCGCCGGGACTGCGCAGGCTCTCCAGGAAAACGCTGATCCCGGCCGACTGGATCAAGCAGATAAAGAGGGTGCCGTAGCGTGTATATTGGGTGATTTTTTTGCGGCCGAGCTCCCCCTCTTTGGACAACCTCTCCAGATAGGGCCAGACAACGGTGAGCAATTGCAAGATAATGGATGCGGAGATGTAAGGCATTATCCCCAGGGCAAAAATGGTCATCCGCGACATGTTCCGGCCCGAGAAGAGGTCAATGAACCCAAAAATGGTGCCTTTCTGAGCTTGCCAGAATTCCGCCAGAGCCTCGGCGCTTATCCCTGGATTCGGGATTTGGGCGCCGATCCGATAAACCGCCAGCAAGAGGAGTGTAAAGATGACCCTCTTCCTGAGCTCGGGAATGCTGAAAATGTTTCGGATACTCTGGAGCATTTTAACTCCCCATGACGATGGCTTGACCGCCTACCTTCTCGATCTTCTCTCGAGCCGATTGAGAAAACTTATGGGCGGTTACTTTCTTTGCTGAACTGAGCTCGCCCCGGCCGAGAATTTTCACCCGTTCGGTTACCTTCTTAATCAACCTCGCCTCAAGGTAATGCTGCGGTCCGATTTCGAGAGATGGAATCTTATTTAGTTGGTCGAGGTTGATTTCGGTGAATTCCGTCCGAAAGATGTTGGTAAAGCCTCGCTTCGGAAGTCGACGATGGATGGGCATCTGCCCTCCCTCGAAGCCTCTCTTCCGTGAATAACCGGCGATCGATTTCTGGCCTTTATGGCCCCGGCCGGCTGTCTTTCCCCTTCCCGAACCCGGGCCTCTTCCCTTGCGGCGGCCCTTTTCCCGTGCACCAGGCGCTGGCTGCAATTTGCTCAAGTCCATTTTTTCTCCCTCACCTCCACCTTGATCAAGTGGGGAATCTTCCGGATGAGGCCTCGAATCTCCGGCTTGTCTGGTCGGATGACACAGGAATGGAGCTTCCTCAGCCCCAACCCCTTGGCTGCCTCACGCTGAGCCGGAGAACATCCGATGAGACTCCGAACCAGCGTAATCTCTATCTCGCGTTCTGGCTCTCGGCGACCTTCTTTGCCCCTTTTCACTGCCATATCGATTCCTCTGTCTTGCCCCGCTTCTGTGAAATTTCCGTCGGGCTGCGCAGCTTTTTTAAAGCCTTTAACGTCGCGTTGGCCACGCTAAAGGGATTGTTGCTCCGGATAGATTTCGTCAGGATATCCTTGATACCGGCCAGCTCAACGATTACGCGGACAGCGCCGCCAGCAATGACGCCTGTGCCAGGAGCGGCGGGTCTGAGAACAACTATCCCCGCGCCATCCTCACCCCGGACAAGATGGGGGATTGTCGTCCCAGCCAGAGGGACCTGGATGAGGCGTTTCTTTGCGTTCTCGACAGCCTTGGCGATGGCCTGGGGAACCTCCCTGGCTTTGCCTTTTCCCACGCCGACCAAGCCCTTTTCATTCCCCACCGCCGCCAGCGCAGAAAAGCTCAGGTTCTTTCCACCTTTAACCACTTTCGTCACTCGCCGAATGGAAATTACCTGGTCCTTGAATTCCTGCTCCTGGATTTCTTCGCTCTGAGCTTCTTTCGGTATTTGCTCTTCCACTTCGCTCCTCCTTACCTCCTCATGCGCCCTGGGCTAAAAGGTCAGCCCCTCCTTTCTCAATGTTTCGGCGAACGTTTTAACCCGGCCATGATAGGGGTAGACCCCTCGATCAAAAACGACCTTGTCGATTTTTTTCTCTTTGAGCCGCTCAGCCAGAATTTTCCCGAGAGCCTGGCATGCCTCCCTGTTCTTGGTATTGCTATTCTTCTGCCTAAAACTCTTCTCGAGAGTGCAGGCAGCGGCCAGCACCCTACCGGCATCATCATCCAAGGCCTGGGCATAAACATAACGGTTGCTCTTGAAGACGAAAACCCTCGGCCTGTCCGCAGTTCCCCGCACTTTGGCGCGGATGCGTCGACGGATTCTCACTTTGATTTTCTTCTTGAGTTCCGATTTGTCCTTATGCACCGCTCACCCCCGCTTTCCGCTCTTTCTTGATCAGCCGCTCCCCTACGTAACGAATACCCTTGAG
Organism: uncultured Eubacteriales bacterium; assembly: GCA_964445305.1. Classification (GTDB taxonomy): domain Bacteria; phylum Acidobacteriota; class Aminicenantia; order Aminicenantales; family UBA8522; genus CAYUKK01. The sequence continues at coordinate 7,525 of CAYUKK010000213.1, read as the reverse complement.
CTTGTAAGGATCAGGCCGACGGAAGCTTTTGATTTCTTCCGCCACTTGACCGACTTTTTGCTTGTCGATCCCGTGGACAGTGATGAGGGTCGCCTTCTCGACCGAAACCTCAATTCCTGCCGGGATCTTGTAAAGAACGGGCTTAGAATATCCGAGGCTTAGCTCCAGTGTATCCTTGTCCACTTTGGCCCGATACCCAACGCCAACAATCTCCAACTGCTTGGTAAACCCCGTCGTGAGGCCGATGATCGCATTCTGAGCCAAGCTTCGGGCCAATCCATGATAAGCCCGCTGCTCTGGACTGTCGTCAGCGCGCTCGAAGTAAAGTCGGCGGTCGTCCAACCGAGCCTTGATCCCGTGAAAGAGAGGGGATTCAAGCCTTCCTCGCGGCGATTCAAACTCCAATTTGTCTGCATGGATGGTCACTTTGACATTGTCGGGAACGCCAATCGCTTTTCTCCCTACTCTCGACATCTTCCTGCTCCGCTTATCCTTTGTTTACCAGATGTAACATAAAATCTCTCCCCCGATTCCCTCGGCCTCGCATTTCTTTCCTGTCATGATGCCCTTGGAGGTGGAAATGATCGCAATGCCGAGCCCGTCCAGCACCTTGGGGATGGAATCTCGTGTGCAGAAGAGACGGCAACCGGGCCGGCTGACTCGACGCAATCCAGAAATGACGCTTTGGCCATCCTCGGTATACTTGAGGACGATATTCAAAAGACCCTGCTTGTTATCATCGATCACTTTGAAATTCCGGATGTATCCCTCCTCCTTGAGAATCTTAGCGATCTCCACTTTGAGCCGGGACGAGGGCACCGTCACATCCCTCTTTTTCACGCTTACGGCGTTGCGGAGACAGGTGAGCATATCGGCAATCGGGTCCATCTGACTCATGGCTCTTTTCCTTTCAGCCACCTCACCAGGACGACTTGATGAGCCCAGGAATCTCCCCCTTGAGGGCTAACTCGCGGAGACAGAGTCGGCACATGTCAAACTTCCGATAGTAGCCCTTGGGACGGCCGCAAATCCGGCACCGCCTTTTTTTCCGGACAGCGTACTTAGGCTCACGCAAGTACTTGGCCATCGAAGATATTCTCGACACGTTATCCTTCCTTTATTCCTTAATCAAGCCTCCCGAAAAGGCATGCCCAATTTCTTTAACAGGGCTAAGGCTTCCCGGTCATTCTTAGCCGAAGTCACGATCGTGATGTTCATGCCACGCGACCGCTCGACCTTTGTATAATCGATCTCCGGAAAAACGAGCTGGTCGCGAAGACCCAGGGTATAATTGCCACGGCCATCAAACGACCGAGGCGATACCCCTTTGAAATCCCGAACTCGGGGGAGAACGATATTGACTAACCGATCAAAAAATTCGTACATCCTTCGGCCGCGCAGCGTGACAAAGCAGGCAATCGCCTGACCTTTGCGGAGCTTAAAGGCCGAGATCGATTTCCGGGCGCGGCTGATGACAGGCCATTGCCCGGTAATGAGGCTCAGCTCCGTCCTGGCCATATCCAGGAGTTTGATGTTCTGAATGGCGTCGCCCGCTCCCATGTTGACGACGATCTTTTCCAGACGCGGCACAGCCATCCGGTTCGAAATCCCCAGTTCTCTCTGGAGCTCGGCGATGATCTCGTTTCGGTATTTTTCGTATAGCCGGCTCATCCTTGCTTCACCTCTGCTTCTCCAGGCTCAGTTCGCATTTATGGCAAACTCGAATCCGCGTTCCATCCTCTAAGGTCTTCTTCCTGACCCGCACTCCCTGCTCACATTCGGAACAATAAATCATGACGTTGGCGATGGACAGGGGGGCCTCTTTCTCCATGATCCCACCCTGGATATTCCGACTTCGGTCGGGCCGAATAAACTCCTTGACGAAATTGACTTTCTCGACAATGACCCTTTTCTTTTCGGGGATCACTTTCAAGACTTTACCGGTCTTACCCTTGTCCTTCCCCTTCTTGACGATGACGATATCACCTTTTTTGAGCTCCGGTTTCATCATCACAGAACCTCCGGCGCCAAGGAAACAATTTTCATGAATTTCTTTTCCCGCAGTTCCCGGCCGACAGGTCCAAAGACACGCGTCCCCACGGGCTCGCCCGTCCGGTCGATGATGACCGCTGCGTTATCATCAAACCGGATAAATGAGCCATCCTTGCGCCGAACTTCCTTGCGTGTCCGAACGACGACTGCCCGGACGACCTTCCCCTTGGGAATCTTGCTCTCCGGGTCTGCCTCCTTCACGGTGGCAGAGACAATATCCCCCAGGGTGGCCAATCGACCCACTCCCCCTCCTAACGGGGTGATGCACATGATCATCCGGGCGCCGGAATTGTCGGCCACCTTGAGCATCGTTCGCATCTGGATCATTCTTTTATCTCTCCCGTTTCTGGCTCCACATCCACGGAGGAAAGGCCGAGGATTTCCGCCACCCGCCATCTCTTCCGTCGACTGATCGGCCTTGTCTCGACAATGCGGACGACATCCCCCAGCTTGCATTTTTCATACTCATCGTGAGCCAAGAACTTCTTTCGTCGTCGAATGATTTTCTTGTAAAGGGGATGGCGAAGCTGGCGCTCGACGAGGACGGTCACGGTCTTCTTCATTTTTTTGGCGATGACAACGCCGACCTTCGTCGTCTTTCTTTCTTGCGGTCTGGCATCCATGTCTATTCCTTCCTCCGTCTCTTCTCTTGAAGCACCGTCTTGATTCGGGCAATATCCCGGCGCACATTCCTCAGCTTGGAGGCATTTTCCAGCTGTCCCAGCTCATGTTGAAAACGGAGTTTGAAGAGCTGGTCGACAAGTTCTCTTTCCTTGCTCCTGAGTTCTTCTTCGGATAATTCTCTGAGTTCTCGAGCCTTCATCGGAGTTCTCGACTTTCTCGGGAAATGAACCTTGTCTTGATGGGGAGCTTATGCGCCGCCAATCTTATCGCTTCCCTGGCCACTTTTTCTGGCACCCCTTCGAGCTCGTAGATGACCCGCCCCGGTCGGATGACATCGACCCAGAACTCCGGGTCTCCCTTTCCCTTCCCCATGCGCACCTCGGTTGGCTTCTTGGTGACAGGTTTCCAGGGGAATGCCCTGACCCAGAGCTTACCGCGCCTTTTCATAAATCGGGTAATGGTGATGCGACCCGCCTCCAATTGCCGAGCGGTCAGCCAGCAAGGTTCCATGGCCTGAAGGCCGTATTCTCCGAAAGAAAGCGTCACCCCGCGCGAGGCCTGGCCCTTCATCCTGCCGCGCTGGCTCTTCCTGTACTTGACTTTTTTCGGCATCAGCATGGTTAAATCTCCTCGACCTCGGTCGTCTGGGATGTCATTTTTGGTTTATCCACGTCGCCGCGATAGATCCAGACCTTGATACCGATTTGACCGTAGGTCGTGAAGGCTTGAGTAAAGGCGTAGTCTATGTCGGCCCGCAGCGTCTGCAGCGGCAGCCTCCCCTTGAGGTACCATTCAGAGCGAGCGATCTCGACACCCCCCAACCGACCCGAGCACATGACTTTGATTCCTTTCGCCCCCATCCGGAGGGCCGATTCGACTGCCTTCCTCATGGCTCGCCGATAGGCAATTCTTTTCTCCAGCTGGATGGCAATGCTCTCGGCCACGAGAACGGCGTTAAGCTCCGGCTTGTCGATTTCGCGGATGTCGACGTAGACCTCTTTCTGGGCAATGCTCTCGAGAAAATTCTTGAGGCTCTCGATCTCCTTCCCGCCACGCCCGATGATGATGCCGGGTCGGGCCGTGTGGATGATCACCCGGACTTTCGGGCCCACCCGCTCGATGACGACTTCGGCGATGCCAGCATGGGAGTACTTGTTCTTGATTTCTCTCTTCATCCTCAAGTCTTCATGGATCATCCGGCTGTAATCCGAGCTCTTAGAGAACCAGCGTGAAGACCAGGTCTTGTTGAAACCCAACCGAAAGCCAAGCGGATGCGTCTTCTGTCCCACGGTCCTATCTCCCTTTCTTCTCCTCTAAATAGATGCCAACATGGCTGGTCCTCTTGAGGATCCGGTAAGCCCGTCCCATGGGGGCGGGCCGGATTCTCTTCATCTGGGGACCCTGATTGACGAAAATCCGCGCTATGTAAAGGTCATCGACATCCACCTGGGGCGACTTCTGCTGGGCGTTGGCGATGGCCGAGCGCAGAACCTTCTCAATGATGTGGCTGGCTTTTTTCTTCTCCGAAAAACGGAGGATCGTCAGCGCCTCACCCACGTAGCGGTCGCGGATGAGGTCAGCGACGAGCCGGGCTTTCTGCGGAGAAATCCGGACGTACCTGGCGATAGCTCGAGACACAAAAGGACTCTCTTTCATCTCATTTGCCTATCTTGATGGCTTTGGCCGCCTTTGAAGTATGTCCCTTGAATGTTCGGGTTGGAGAAAACTCGCCGAGTTTGTGGCCGACCATGTTTTCCGTGATGAACACGGGAATGAACTTCCTTCCGTTGTGGACCGCAATCGTCAACCCGACCATTTCCGGAATGATCGTCGAACGTCGCGACCACGTCTTGATGACGCGTCTCTCTTTGAGCGAACGGACGGCCAGAACTTTCTCCTTGAGATGAGCGTCGACGAAAGGACCTTTCTTTAGCGACCTGCTCATGCTTATTTACTCCTTCTCCGGACAATAAAGGCCTGGGTTCGCTTGTTTCTCCTTGTTTTATATCCTTTGGTTGGGATGCCTTCCGGGCTGACAGGATGCCTTCCTCCCTTCGACCTTCCCTCGCCGCCACCGTGGGGATGGTCGATGGGGTTCATCGCCGTGCCGCGGACATGTGGCCTTCGCCCTAACCATCGGCTGCGGCCAGCCTTGCCGATGGAAATATTTTGGTGATCGAGATTGCTCACCTGACCAATGGTTGCCCGGCAGTCGAGATGGATCTTACGGATCTCTGAGGAAGGAAGTCGGACTTGGGCATAGTCGCCTTCCTTCGCCAAGATTTGGGCACCGCTACCCGCTGCCTTGGCTATCTGTCCCCCCTTGTTTTTTTTAAGCTCAATATTATGGATGACAGTACCGAGCGGGATGTAGCGAAGCGGCATGGCGTTGCCAGGGACGATATCCACTTGAGAATTGGAAGAAATGATGGTCTGGCCAACTTTGACGTCCAATGGAGTCAGGATGTACCGGCGCTCGCCGTCCTGATACTTGACGAGCGAGATAAAAGCCGACCGATTAGGGTCGTATTCGATCGTCTCGATGACTCCGGGGATATCCAGCTTATCCCTTTTGAAATCGATAATCCGGTACATCCGCTTGTGGCCACCGCCTCGATGGCGGGTGGCAATGTGACCACGGCAGTCCCTACCTCCAGAGGCAGGGAGGTACTCAAGGAGGGGCTTATAGGGGGCCTCTGTCGTCAATTCCCCGTAAATCAACCCAGTCCGGTGACGCAACCCCGGTGTCCTTGGTTGGTATTTTTTGATACCCATGTTAAACAGCCTCGAAGTATGGAATCATTTTTTCGCCTTCTTTGAGCTTGACATACGCCTTTTTCCAGCTTTTTGTCTTCCCCTGGCTGCGACCGACGCGCCGCCATTTACCCCCTTTGTTCTGGGTCCGGACACTTTCCACTTTGACCTTGAAGAGTTGCTCGACCGCTTTTTTTATTTCCGCTTTATTGGCGCCTTTGGCCACCTCGAAACAAACTTCTCGGTTCTTATCCTTGAGGAACGTGCTCTTCTCCGTGATGATCGGCCTTAAGATGATGTGGTGGGGTTCTTTCATGTCTGGATCCTTTCTGTCAATGACACGAGGGCCCGCTGGCTCAGGACAAGCCACTTATATCTGAGGACATCATAAGCCGAGAGTTGGTTTACGTCGATGGCCTTGGCAGCGGGGACATTCCGCAGAGCTCGAAAAAGATTCTTGTTATCGTTCCTATCAACGATGAGGGCTGAATCCAGCTGAAAGGCCTTCAGGAATTTAGCTGCCTCCTTGGTCTTAGGTTCCCGGACGTTGAGCTCATCAAGGATGAGGAGACGGTTTTCTCGCTGGCGTAAAGATAAGGCCGCCCTCAGGGCATTCTTCTTGGCCTGCTTCGGAATTTCGAACCCATAGTCACGCGGCTTGGGGCCGAAAACCGTACCTCCCTTTCGCCAGAGCGGGCTCCGAATACTCCCTGCCCTGGCCCGACCCGTGCCTTTTTGCCTCCAGGGTTTGCGATTGGACCCGCTCACCTCGCCGCGGGTTTTCGTCGAAGCTGTTCCCCGTCTCTGGTTGGCCCGGTACTGAAGCACCGATTCGTAGAGGAGATGACCCTTAACCGGATAATCAAAAACCCCGGCGGGAAGCTCAACTTCGCCGGCGACCTGACCGCTGAGCGTGAGAACTTGAGTCTTGGCCATGCTCATTTCTCCCCAGATGGGCGGGATAACCCCGTCTTATAGACCTGTTTCCGGATGAACACATAACCCCCCCGGGGTCCCGGCACAGCACCCTTGACGAGAAGAAGATGGTTCTCCTTATCTGTTTCGAGCACGGTTAAATTCCTGACCGTAACCCTCTCACACCCCATGTGGCCGCCCATACGAGTGCCCTTGAGGACGCGGGAAGGAAAAGAGGAAGCGCCGATGGAGCCAGGGGCCCGATGGAACATCGAGCCATGGCTGGCTCGCCCACCCCGGAAACCCCAGCGTTTGACGACTCCTTGGAAGCCTTTGCCCTTAGAAGTTCCTGTCACATGAACCTTTTCCCCCGCCTGGAAAATGTCAACAAAGACCTGGTCGCCTTCTTTAATTTCTGTCTCACCGCCGCAGCGAAATTCCTGCAATACCCGCACCGGTGGAATTCCCGCTTTCTTGAAGTGACCGGCGATGGGTTTGTTCGGCCTCTTGAGCGTTCTCTCCTCGACCAAACCCAGCTGGACAGCGACGTAGCCGTCTTTCTCTTTGGTTTTCTTCTGGACGATGGTGCATGGTCCAGCTTTGATGACCGTCACGGGGAAGGCATTCCCCTCGGCGTCGTAGGACTGCGTCATCCCGATTTTCTTACCGATAAGCCCTTCGACCATGCTCATTCTCCCCCGGTTCCGAAGGCTTGGATTTCCACATCGATACCCGCGGGCAAGTCCAGCTTCTGGAGCTCTTCAATCGTCTCGTTGTTGTACTCGCTGATATCGATCAACCTCTTGTGGATGCGCATCTCAAAGTGCTCCCGCGATCTCTTATCTACATGCGGCGAACGGAGCACACAATACCGGTGAACCCTTGTTGGCAGAGGGATGGGTCCAGAAATGCGAGCCCCTGTCCGCTTGGCTTTCGTGACGATGTCCTTTACCGACTGGTCGAGAAGCCGGTGGTCAAACGACTGAAGTCTGATTCTGATTTTTTCCATGTTTTGTCCTCAGTTTGCCGCTCCTATCCCTCCTTGCCCCGGCCTACTCCAGGATTTCGGTGACTGTTCCCGCACCTACCGTCCGCCCTCCTTCCCGAATGGCAAACCGCAGCCCCTTCTCCATCGCCACGTCCGTGATCAACTGAATCTCCAAGTTCACATTGTCCCCAG
>CAYUKK010000212.1:0-4453 GCA_964445305.1 uncultured Eubacteriales bacterium | reverse complement strand
GTCAGCGCCACTCCTATTGACCTCAGACGTGTCATCAGCCCCAAAAAGAGGATTCTTCGCGTTCGCTACGAGCTCGAGGAAATCGGCTCGCCCACCCTCAAGGATATCCTCAAGGATTACTGATGAAACGGAAGATTGCCCTCATCGCCTTTGGCGGGAATGCCCTTCTCCCCGAGAACCAGCGCGGACTCCAAGAAGAACAGATGCGCAATGCTCAGCATGCCGCCAGGCTGATGGTCCACGTCGTCCGTAAAGGCTACGAGCTCATCATCGTCCACGGCAATGGACCCCAGGTCGGAAACCTCCTCATCCAGATGGAGGAGGCCGTCACCAAGGTGCCACCTTTTACCCTCGACGTCTGCGACGCCATGACCGAGGGGAGCATGGGGTTCATGCTCGAGAAGGCCATCATCAACGAGCTCCGCATGCGCTCCCTGGACAAGGAGGTGGCGACCATCGTCACCCAGGTGCTCGTCGACCGAGAGGACCCTGCCTTTGAGAACCCGACCAAGCCCGTTGGCCCCTTCTACTCCAAGTATCGGGCCCAGATGCTGGCCAGGGAGAAAAGGTGGACGATGGTCGAGGATGCCGGACGCGGCTACCGCAAAGTCGTTCCCTCGCCCAAGCCCATTGACGTCGTCCCCAAATGGGTTATTCGCGACCTCGTCCGGGCCGGCCGCATCGTCATCGCCGCTGGCGGCGGCGGCATCCCGGTCATCATCAACGGCCGGGGGCTCTTCAAGGGCATCGAAGCTGTCATCGACAAAGACTATGTGGCCAGCCTCATCGCCCGAGAAGTCAAGGTCGATCTCTTCATCATTTTGACCAATATCGAGCGCGTCTATCTTAATTTTGGGAAGCCGGACGAGCGGCCCATCGACAGGATGACCGTTGAGGAGGCTCAGGAATTTCTCCGTCAGGGCCAGTTCCCGGCTGGTTCCATGGGGCCAAAAATCGAGGCTGCCATCGAATACATCCAGGCCGGCGGGGAGGAAGTGCTCATCACGTCGGCCAGCCATCTCAAGGCCGCCCTCGTCCATCGCTCGGGGACTCGCATCGTCGCTTCCTAAACGCCGGAGGAACAAATGAAGAAAGATTTCATTTCCATCCACGACCTTACGCTCTACGATTTCCACGAAATCATGGACTTGGCCGCCGAAATCAAAGACAAGCCCGGCCATTTCCGCAAAGCTCTAAAGGGTCGGGTGCTGGCTATGATTTTCCAGAAGCCGTCGCTTCGCACGCGAGTGACTTTCGAGGTCGGGATGCTCGAGCTCGGTGGAGCGGCCATCTATCTCGGCCCGACCGATAGCCAGGTGGGAGTGCGCGAGACTTTCCCCGATGTAGGCCGGAACCTCGAACGCTGGGTCGATGGCATCATGGTCCGGACTTTTGCCCACCAAAACGTTCTTGACTTGGCCCAGAGCGTGCGCATCCCCGTCATCAATGGGCTTTCGGATTTGCTCCACCCCTGCCAGGCGATGGCCGACTTTTTCACCCTCAAAGAAAAGAAGGGCGACTGGAAAAGCCTCCGTTTAGCTTGGGTTGGCGACGGCAACAACGTCTGCCATAGCCTTCTCCTGGCCGCGGCCAAGACAGGCACCCAGATGTCGGTGGCCACTCCGCCCGGCTACGAACCGAAGCCTGAGGTCGTCGAGCTCGCCCGCCAAGATGGCCGGGATACAGGGTTTGCCCTCTCCCTAACCCATGACCCCTACCAGGCTGTGGCCGGTGCCGATGCCATTTACACTGACGTCTGGGCTTCGATGGGCCAGGAATCCGAGAAGGAAGAGAGGGCCAGGGTCTTTGCCCCCTACCAGGTCAACTCGGGTTTGATGGCCCGGGCGAACAAAGATTGTCTCTTTATGCACTGCCTGCCCGCCCACCGAGGCGAAGAAGTCACCGACGAGGTCATCGATTCCGCCGCTTCCGTCGTCTATGACCAGGCGGAAAACAGGCTTCATGTCCAGAAGGCGATTATGATATTATTAATGGGCAAAAAAAAGAAACATGAATAAGGACGAAAGACTCACCCAAGTCAACGAAGAGAACATCGCCTTTCTGGAGAAGGAATTCGAGCAGACGCGGCGGCCTTTTTCCCTCCGGGAGATCACCGAAAAGCTGGCCTTCCATAAAACGGCCAGCCAGCGGGTGCAGGATGTCCTCAGGTATGACCCCTGCGCCAAGTATGAGGTCGGCGACTTCATTTATAAAGAATACGATGAACCGCTGGCCGTAAGCAGTAAAACCGTCGAACACTTCAAGGGCGCCGTTGTCCTCAAAGTCGTCAACAAGATTTTTTATCCGCACTACCAGTGCGAGATGCTGGAGGTCGATTACACCGGCGGGGGACTCTTCCGCAAATACATCGACTACATGAAAAAGACGAAAACGCAGATTCTCCTTCCTTCCAACCTTGAGGGCAAGGCGGCAACGCCAGAGAAGATGGAGAAGGGTGAAGACCCTCGACTGAGCGAGCTGCCGATGACGGACCGGGATATGAAGGCCCTGGAGAAGAACGTCCGTCAGGAGCTCGCTAAATCCGATAAATTTTTTAACTGGAGCGATTACTGGCAGCTCGAAAAAAACCGGGTTGACATTCCCGAAGAAAAACTCGAGGCCATAAGCACCCTCATCCAGAATTCGGGCCGTTCTGTTGCCACCGAGGAGGTCGTCACTTCCCTTTTTGGCTACGAACCTTCCCATGATCTCTTCGACCTCACCTGCCTGTCCCTCAACAATTTTCTGGAGAAGAAGGGGAAAAAGGACCTTGTTTTCGTCTGCCCCGCCGGCTGGGGGAGGTGGCACCTTAAGACCGCGCTCAACGCCCCCCTCGAGGGCCTTCCCCTCGCCGCGCCATCGGCCTCCCTCCCCGATTTCGTGGGGGTGGAAAAACCCGTTATCAGCACCTTTCATGAATTCCCCCTCAAGATCTACCTCACTTGGAGAGAGGTCCTTTCGGGCGGCGTCAAGGTTCCCAAGAGCTTGAACAAAGAGCTTTCGCGCAGCCGCGAGTATGAATTCATCGACGCTGAGGAAGGCAAGAGCTACACCGTCTATTACTATCCGGCCGGAAATTTTTTTCTGGGTTTGAAGGATTACTTCGTAGCTAATAACATCCCCCAGGGAACGAGCCTTACTCTCGACCGAAAGAACGAGTTCCAGTTCAACTTCTGGCTCAAGAAGTCCAAGAAAAAGGTCGCCGCCGTCCAGCTCGAATACGACGCCAAGGAAGACCGCTTCATCGACACGGGTAACGAAGTCTTCACTTACGCCCTGCCGAACAAGATCATTTTTCTCGAAAAGGAGACGATTTCCCGCCTTCTCGTCCTCTACGACCAGAGGGAAAACAAAAATTTGCGCGAGCTCCTCTTGCTCATCTTCAAGAACTTCGGGCTCGAAGCGGACAATTATTCCCTTCACTTCCTCCGGGCCTATCACCTGGTCGATATCCTCAAGCAGACAAACCAGGAGGACGTCGAACTGACACTCCTCAACTCGCCGGAGTTTGCCGCCTCAGAAAAGAAGAAGGGCATCTTTACTTACCAGGAGCCCAAGCCCATCTTCGAGGAAGCCAAACCGGCCGTCCCGGCCGAAATGCCAGAAGTCATCTCACTCCCCGAAGAATTCGCGGCTGAGGAGGTGCCCGCGGCTGAAGTGCCCATCGAGGAGGAAGAGATAGAAGAAGAAATCCCCGCTCCACCTCCCCATCGAGTTCCATCCATCGAAGAGCCCCGCGTCGAAGCAGGGCCGAAAGAAAAGCCGACGCGAAAGAAAAAGGTCCACCTGGATGGGGAGCGAGCGCCCCGGCCGAGGAAAAGCGAGCGGCGGGTCATCGAGGAGAAAATCGAGCTCGCTGAATCCGAGCAAGAAGCCCTCTCCGCCATCAAAGCCAAAGAAATCGAGGCCGCCGACAAGGAAGAGCTGGCAGCGCGGGAGCGCAAAGAGGATTTTAAACCCATGGCGCCCAAAGAACCCTCCTTCGGGCTTTTTGCCGAGAAGCTGAAATCCGCCCTAAACAAGAAAAAGAAGGAAGACACCAAGAAGTAAGCCTTACTAAAGGATTTCTCGAACTGGCCCTTTCCGCCGCGTCACTCCCATCTGGTCGAGAAGCTCGAGCAGGGGAATGGCATACTTCCTACTCAACCCGGTCAGCGCTTTGAATTCGCCGACTGTCATTTCTTTTTTCCCCAGCGATTTCACCCGGCTAATCAGCTCCTCCAACCAGTGGGCATGGATGTACAGGCCTTCAGCTCCTTGGAAGAGCTTCTTCCGCTCTATGAGAATGGTCAGGAGTTTCTCCAGGCGTTCGGGGGAAAGATGGAATTCCTTCTGGATTTCCCCCAGGGAAAGGGATCGAAGCTCCCCCCGAAAACACATCTCCTCCAGCCGGCTGACAATTCGCTCCTCTTCGGCCGAGAGTTTAACTTCACGGGAAGGAAGGACAACCCTC
>CAYUKK010000211.1:0-6968 GCA_964445305.1 uncultured Eubacteriales bacterium | reverse complement strand
CTTCTTTTCTCCACCGGGCTGGATATAGCTCACAAACCAGTTGAAGATATCGCCCACCGCTGACTGCCCCGCCTCGAGGCCGAAATACCCGGGCAAAACGGAGCCATCGACAATGCCGCAAAGCCCGGGGATATCAGCCAGAGGCTCCGTGTTCGGCCAGACCGTGATATCGCAAGTGCTCGTGCCGATGATCTTGATCAGAATGCCGGGTGCCACCCCGGAGCCGACAGCTCCAAAATGCGCATCAAAGGCACCCACCGCGACGGGTATTCCCGGCCTCAGGCCCAATCGGTTGGCCCATTCAGCCGTAAGCTTTCCCGCTTCCATATCAGAGGTGTAGGACCTCTCGTAGAGTCGACCCCGAAGCTCGCCAAGTCGTGGGTCAAGCCGGGCCAGGAAATCGCGAGCCGGCAGCCCTCCCCAGGCGTCGTTGAACATGGCTTTGTGGCCGGCGGCGCAACGGCTCCTCTTCATCAGGAGCGGGTCGGTATTTCCGGTGAGAAGGCCAGGGATATAATCGCAGCATTCGACCCAGCTATAAGCAGTGTTGAAAACGTGTTCGTCGGTGCGCAAACAGTGCAGAATCTTGCTAAAAAACCATTCTGAAGAATACGTGCCGCCACATTTGGCTAAGTATTCGGGATGGTGCTTCCGGGCCAGTTCCGTGATCTCGGCCGCCTCAGCATGAGCCGTATGGTCTTTCCACAGCCAGGCCATCGCGTTCAAGTTAGTCTTGAATTCATCCTGGAAAGCGAGGGGCACTCCTTTCCTATCGACGGGCAAAGGAGTGGACCCCGTGGTATCAACGCCGATGCCGACGACAGACGCCGCGTCAAACCGGCTTCCCCGCTCCCGGGCCTTAGTCAGGACTTTTTTCACCACCGACTCGGCCCCATTCACATACTCGATGGGGTTTTGACGGGCGAGGTTGGGGTCCTGGGGGTCGAGAAGGATTCCGTCCTTCCCCGTCTGATAATCATGAACAGCGGTGGCTATCTCCTCGCCGGTGCGAATATCCACGAGGAGGGCCCGAACAGAATTCGTCCCAAAATCAAGCCCAAGGCTCAACCATTCCTGGCTCATTGGATTCTCCATTCGTGGACCCCAGCTGAAAAATCCTTCTGGAGCTCGATTTCCAGACGGAGTGCTCGCGTGCGGATGGGTCTGAACTTAACCCGGTTGTAAACATCTTTCTCTATGCCGTAAGCATTGAGATTCTGGACAGGAAGCCAGGTCTCCCCGCTCGGGTAGAGAACCCGCCAGCTGGCCGGCACGCGGCACTCACCGCGGCCGGTGTCGTCGAACCAATAAACCTCGACCTGGGAAAGTATCATCGGTTGTTCCAGTTTGAGCTCGACCCACTCGACCGTCCCTTTGTTGGGCCACCAGTGAAGATAGGGTAAGGACTGGTCGTTGGAGCTCTTTGGCTGTCTGAGGTCGTTAACCGGCCAGGCTTCCCTCCCTCCTGAAGCTGCGGCTTTGGCTTTCGAGGCGATGGTTGGCCGCGGAAAAGGCTGAGCTTTGGACGGCTCTCGCGCCAACCAGACAGCCATTTCCCCCTGCCCCCGGTGAGCCCAGGCGTAATAGGGAATGGCCAGAAAGGGCTTTTTCCTTGTTTCTCGAGAGTTTGGTGCTCGACCCTCGTAAAGCGCCTCGACCTCGCCTCGGATGACGACAAGGCCACCGAGAAGTTCCTCTTGCCTTTCCGTTTCGAGCGCTGCTTCATCTGGAACGATGAGGTGACTCACTCGGCCATCATTATCCACCCATTCAGCACAGTAGACCAGCGGACCCCTTTCGAGGGCTACCCGTCCTTCGTCATCCTTGACAGCTGGATGGGCGAGAACTCGCCGCACGGGCATGGGCAAATCCACCTCGACGACATCACCCTCCTTCCATGTTCTCAAGATTCGGGCATAACCCTGGTGCAATTCGATGGGGAATTCTTTACCGTTGACGAGGATGGAAACAGGGGAAGCAGTCGGGTCAAGATAGGAATAAAGGTTGTCGGGAACCGGCCTTCCCAGTGCCCATCCAGGAATTCGGACAAGCAAGCTGAATTCGGTTGGCCTTTCTGGTTTGACCAGGATTCGGACTTTCCCTTGCCAGGGATAACGCGTCTCCTGCTCCACCAATACCTTTCTCCCCTTCATGTTCAAGCTGGCCATGCTGGCAACAAAAAGATTGATGTAGAGAGAATCGTCGCTCTGAGCATAGATAAAGCCAGGAATCTGAGGAACAAAACGAGCCACGTTGGAAGGACAGCAGGCGCATTGGAACCAAGGGCTTCGCCGGTGCTGACCGAAGGAAGCGAGAGGGTTGGGGTAGAAGAAAAGGTCGCCGCTCAGGCCAACTCCGGAAAGAAACCCGTTGTACAGAGTCCTCTCGAGGAGGTCGATGTAGCGCGCGTCACCGTGGAGCAAGAACATCCGCTGGCTCCAGAGGATGAACCCGATTGAGGCACAGGTTTCACAGTAGGCTTCGGCATTGGGGAGGACATAATCAGGACCGAAACCCTCGATAGCACCCGCCGCCCCGATGCCGCCCGTAAGGTAAAGCTTCCTCGAAGCCACGTTGTCCCAGATTTTGTCCAAAGCCTCAACATAATCCTTGTTTCCAGTCAAGGCAGCTACATCCGCCATGCCCGAATACATGTAGGTGGCGCGGACAGCGTGACCGACCGCTTCTCTCTGCTCCGCGACAGGCTTATGGTCCTGCGAGTACTCACCGTAGAGTTTCCTGTCCCTGGCGTTCCCCCGCTCTTCGAGGAAAAAGCGGGCCAGCTCGAGGTATTTCTTTTTCCCGGTGACCCGATAGAGTTTGACAAGGCCGATTTCGACCTCCTGGTGGCCGGGCGCGCCGTGCCGGCGACCCGGGCCAAAAACCCTCGTCAAGAGGTCAGCGCTCTTGATGGCGGCGTTGAGAAGATTCTTCTTTCCCGTGGCTCGAAAATGTGCCACCGCCGCCTCAAAAAGATGGCCGAGGTTATAGAGCTCGTGGCTCATGTAGAGGTTGGACCACCGCTCCTTACCCGCCCAGTCTACGGGCAGGTGCTCCGGGTCGATAGTCCGGGCTGTGTAAAGATAGCCATCCTCCTCCTGGGCAGCGACAATCTTGGCGATGAGGTCGTCCAGGTATTTTTCAAGGTCCGAATCAGGATGAACCATCAGAGTGTAAGAAGCGCCTTCGATGATCTTGAAAACATCCGAATCATCAAAAGGATATTTTGTTGCGAACGACCCTTTTTTCAGGCCCGCGGCAATCTCGAAGTTGGCCACCCGCCCCGTGGCCTCGCACTGTTTGAAAGCAAAGGGAATGGTGACCGTGCGATGGGTCTCCAGGCGCGACGCCCAGAATTCATCGACAAGACGGACATCGGTAAAGGGAACCGCGCTTCTCGGGTAGCCTGTGGGCAGCGCTTTCTTGCTGCAGCAGGTCGATCCGATAAGGGTTAGAGCAGCGAACAAAAAGGAAAACCATTTCCTGGCGTCCATGCTCCTCACCTCCTTGTTATCCGTATTTTACTGTTTATCCCTGCCCGCCGTTCGGCTCGGAATGTCGATGGTTTGAGGACCGATGGTCCAGCCGCGGCGGCCCTTGATATGAGCCTTGCGACTGAGCTTTTTCCCGGCCACCTCCAAGTTTATGACATACTCGCCTGGCTCGACAAGCTGGCCACGCGGCCTTACCCATCCTCTCTGATCTCCATCCTTTTGAGCCGGCGCCGCCCTCATGTCCCACAAGACGGTATTTAGCCCTGCCTCGTTCTTTCCCTCCAGCTCGCGAAGGACCTCGCCGTAAGGGTCCGTCACTTTGATCTTGATGTTATCCTTGGCTTTTTCCTTTAAATAATAATGGATGACCACAGCGTTGGGCTCGTTTGGAGTGGCCAGATGTCGATCCCCCATGAGCCGGTAGTTTCCCCACGCCCGGGTCACCCACTGGATGCGCGGCTCGATTTCAAAAAGATGGACATCTTTTGCGAGCACCTGAGCCGTGAGCTCCTGGAGCGGAGAGATATCGGTGATGAAAACACCTCGGCCATAGGTGGCGACGACGAGGTCATTGTCGCGGGGATGGACAACCAAGTCTTTAACCGGGGCGGAAGGAAGGTTACTCTTGAGCCTCGTCCACGTCTCCCCACCGTCAATCGAGATGAAAACGCCGCCGTCAGTTCCCAGGAAGAGGAGATCAGCGTTCTTCCTGTCCTCGAAGATGACGTTCGTCGGGAATTCGGGCAAACCGCTGACGATGCTGGTCCAGGTCTCCCCGTAGTCTTCTGTCTTGAAAACAAATGGCCGGAAATCATCATTCCGAAAGCCGGTCTTGGTCACATAAGCCCTGGCCGGGTGGTGATGGGAGGCGAAAACGCGGCTCACCCAGCGGTCTTCGGGGGCACCGGCTTGAGCTAGCCTGGCCGTCAAATCAGACCAGTTGGCTCCGCCGTCTCGGGTAAGCCAGACTCTGCCGTCATCCGTACCCACCCAGATAAGGCCCGGGGTTAACGGCGATTCGGAAATAGTCGTGATGGTGCAGAAGGTGATATTACCCCGGCCAGCAATCTTCTGCGGGTCATTGAGAGTCAAGTCGGGACTGATTTCCTGCCACGTG
This sequence comes from uncultured Eubacteriales bacterium, assembly GCA_964445305.1. Lineage (GTDB taxonomy): Bacteria > Acidobacteriota > Aminicenantia > Aminicenantales > UBA8522 > CAYUKK01. The sequence continues at coordinate 2,357 of CAYUKK010000211.1, read as the reverse complement.
TCGCCGCGGTTGAGCGAGCGGAGAAGGACCTGCGCCCCTGTATAGATGATTTGGCTGTTGTGCGGTGAAATGGTGATGGGCGGGGTCCAGTTGAACCGGTAAGGCTCCTTGCCTTTTTCCCGCACGGGCTGGATATCTGTCCGCGTGCCGAGCTTTTGGTCGACCCGACCGTGGCCACCAAACTGATAAGTGTTGTAAGCCCAGCGGCTATCCTCATTATCGACAGCATTAAACATCCCGTCCTGGATGCCGACGGTCACCCAATCCCCGAGGGTGACTTCTCCCGACCAGCCGTTCGTGGGTCCCTTCCAGGAATCATGGTCCTGCAGCCCGCCATAGATGTTGTAGGGCTCTTCCATGTCCACGGCGATAGCATAAAATTCGCCCAGGGGAATGTTGTAAAGATGGTCGCAGGTTTTGCCGCCATCGTAGGAAACATAGACCCCGCCATCGCTTCCAAAGAGCATCCGGTCCGAGTTTTCATGGTCGATCCAGAATGTCCGAACATCGCCAAAGGCGGAGGCGAAAAGCGTTGGCGGCCAGCCCAGGTTTTTCCAGGTTTTTCCGCCGTTATAGGAATAGGCGAGGGCAATTCCGGTGATGTAGATTCTCTGGTCGTCGTTAGGGTCAATGGTAATCTGGTTGAAAGAATAAGCGGCTTTGCCCGACACATCATCCTGAGCTGAGTTCATTTTTTTCCAGGTCTCCCCCCCGTCTTCGGAGCGGTAGACCTCGCCGGCGATGGGCCGGGGCTGGGGCTCGAGTCCGCGGCGCTTATCCTCGGCCGCTTCTTTCTCCGTGGGCGGGCGGAGGTTGGCGTTCTCGATGACGGCATAGAGGATGTCGGGGTTTTGACGGTAAACATCGACGCCGATGCGCCCGATCTTGCCTGAGGGAAGGCCACCTCCCAGCCTTCGCCAGCTCTTTCCGCCGTCGACCGTTTTGTAAATGCCACTTTCCGGGCCACCCTCTTCAAAGTGCCAGGGATAGCGGTATTTCTCATAAGCCGCGGCGTAAAGGGTATCGGGGTTTTTCAGGTTCATGGCCAAATCGATGACCCCGACTTTTTCGTTGATATAGAGAACCCTTTGCCATGTCAGCCCGCCATCTGAAGTCTTGAAAACTCCCCGTTCCTCATTGAAAGAAAAAAGATGGCCCATGGCGGCGACATAAACGATGTCCGGATTTTGGGGATGGATGACAATGCGGGCGATGTGATGGGAATCCCGCAGGCCCATGTTTTGCCACGTCCTTCCACCATCCACGGATTTATAAACACCGTCGCCCCGGTGGGAACTTCGGGCGTTATAAGCCTCCCCTGTTCCCACCCAGACGATTTCCGGATTGGAGGTAGCGACAGCAATGGCGCCGATGGAAAGATAATCCTGGTCGTCAAATATCGGCTTGAAAGTCGTGCCGTTGTTCGTCGTCTTCCAGACGCCGCCGTTTCTCGTGGCGACATAAAAGGTATAAAGGTGGTCCTTGGCTGGCTTATCTGGCACGGCAAAACCCGTTACCCAGGAACCGCAGCGGAAGGGACCGAGGTTGCGGAAGGCGAAGCTCTGGAGAAGAGATGGGGCTAATTCTACTCTTTCGGCAGCCTGGCTAATCCTTATTATACTTATAGAATCTATCGGAAAAATATAAATAATGAAGAAGAAAACCAGGCCGCCTATTGTCTTTTTTTGAACCATCATTTTTTTCCTCCGTCGTCTATCTCTTTTCATTTCTTTCGATTGTCTTTTTATATATACCAGGGGGAAAGGCCTGTCAAAACGGAACGGGCAAATCCCAATTCTTGCCCCCGTAATCGATTTTCCACTCAGTTACAGGCATCAACGACAAGACAGGCTCGCCATAAAAAAAATCTCGGATGGGATGGCCACCCCTATATCGGCCCCTCCAAGAGGTTTGAAAAAAAGAAAAAGGTTAGGTAGGATGAAGCTCTGAATCTATTACCCGGATGGAGGTTGCCCATGATGAAAATGGGACCGTTGACCATTGTCTTGGCCGTCACGGGGATGGCCATCCTTCTGGTCGCCCCCTTTTCCTGCAAAGGCAAGAAAGGAGAACCCATTCCAACCATGGAGGGAATAGCCAAAATGGACATCCAAAAACAGCCCTTCGGAAATCTGCCCGATGGTTCGGAGGTTGAGCTCTTTACTCTGACCAACAGCCACGGGCTCAAAGCCAGAATCATGAATTACGGCGCCACGGTGATTTCACTGGAAGTCGCGGATAGGAACGGCCAACGGGGTGATATTGTCCTCGGCCATGATTCCCTGGAGGGCTACCTCAACCCGGCCCAAAACCCTTATTTCGGCTCCATCGTTGGCCGTTACGGAAACCGCATCGCT
>CAYUKK010000210.1:0-13286 GCA_964445305.1 uncultured Eubacteriales bacterium | reverse complement strand
GAATCATAAGTCCTCCTTTTTCGACGTTTGACTTTTGAATGTGTCTTGAATTATATATATGAAATGGCAAAGGAAGGGTGGATTTTTTTGAAAGGAGGTGAGAGTGAAGAAGGCTAACTCACCTGAAGTCATGAGGGACATTTTTCAAAGGAAGGAGAAAAAAATGAAAATGAAAAAATGGGTCGGAGTAACAGCCATCTTGCTCCTTCTCTCTCCGGGGCTATTTTCTCAGTCCCGGGAAACAGGAGCGATCGACGGCACGGTCACAGATGAAGATGGCTCGCCGCTTCCCGGTGTGACGGTCACCCTCTCCAGCCCGAACCTGATGGGAACGAGGACATTCGTCACCGATGCGGAAGGAAAATTCCGGTTTCCCGCGCTTCCCCCGGGCGAATACACGGTCAAGGGAGAGCTGCCAGGTTTTGTGACGGTCATTCGAGAAAATATCCGCGTGACGACGACCATTCGCCTGACCGTCGACCTGGTCATGAAGGTAGCCACTCTTGAAGAAGAGGTGACGGTTGTGGCCAAATCGCCGACCGTAGACCTCAAATCGACAGAAACAGCCTCCGTCACTTTGGCCAACGAAATTCTCCGGAACATCCCCTACAGCCAGTTCACTTCTGACATCGTCAACCTCGCGCCAGCTGTTACCCAGAACGTGGCTTACGGAGCTTCGGCCAACACGGGCATCGCCTACACGGTCGATGGCGTCAACGTCGCCGACCCCGAGGCAGGCTCGGCCTGGGTTTTTCTCGACCATAACATCATCGAGGAAGCCAAAATCATGGGCATCGGGCTGCCCGCTGAATACGGGAATTTCACGGGGGTTATTTTCAACCTCATCACCAAGAGCGGCGGCAACGTCTTTTCCGGGCACATGGAGTTCAACTACCAGGGAGAGGAAGGAAAGTTCTGGAAGACAACGAACAACGCAAAATACAAAGACGATTTTCCTGACCTCACTTCACCAAAACTCAACCTGATGGACCTCAACGCCCACCTGGGCGGACCAATCCAGAAGGACAAGCTCTGGTTCTACACGGGCGCTCAGTACTACCGGACCAAGAATTTTCCGACTGGATTCCCTGAGGCTGTCGACTACAAGCAGCCGCGCTGGTTCGGCAAGATCACCTCTCAGCTTTCCCCCTCGACAAGCATGAACTCGTCGCTGGAGGTAGATACCTACAACGGGATCAACCGGGGTGCTGGCGCTAACGTTGCCCCGGAAGCCTGCGTCGACCAGAAATCGCCAGAGATTGTTGGCCATTTCAGCTTGACCCACCTTCTTTCGTCGAGGAGCTTCTTTGACCTTAAAGTTGCCTATTTCTGGGGATATTATTACCTCGACCCTGAAGTGGGAAAAGACGTCAATTCCCACTTCAGCCTCGACGAGAATTTCCTTTACGACAGCTCCGGGTACTTTTTCTATGCCGACAGGACGCGCTTCCAGACGAACGCGAGCTATACCCACTACGCTGAGGACTTCATCCAGGGTGACCACGACTTCAAGTTCGGCGTCGAAATCGAGCGCTCGACTGTGCGCAACAGGTACGGTTACACAGGGAAGAATCACGTCAAGTACTTTGATTATTATGGCGAACCCTACCTCGCCTACCAGTACGAAGGCTATGATACGAACACCCGCTACGCACGTTTCGAGGCTTTCGCCCAGGATTCCTGGCAGATTACGCCCCGATTGAACATCAACGCTGGTCTTCGCTTCAGCCAGAACTGGGGCACAATCAAGGATGTGGAGGGGATTGTCTACAACACGCGGCGCATCGCTCCCCGTATTGGCTTCACCTTAGATTTGTTTGGTGACAAGACAACCGTTCTCAAAGGCCACTACGGCCAGTTCACGGAAGCCATGCTCTCGAGCTACCATGATCGCTTGAACCCGGCGTCCGCTTATAGCGACTATATCGGATACTACTGGGATTATGACACCGAAGAGTGGGTCGAATTCCTGCGCCTCCAGCACGAAGAGCTTTACCAGCTGGATGAGAAAATCAAGCATCCTTACTTGAACCAGTTCACCGTCAGCCTCGAGCGCGAGCTCTTCAAAGACGCCTCGTTGGCTGTGACCTACATCTACCGCGATTGGAAGAACATCATCGGACGCTACGACACGCTGTCGGATTATGTTCAAGTTCCCGTTACCGTCGGGTACCATATCAACCAGACGTTCAACATCTACAAATTGACGACCGGCGATGCCCACGCTTACGTCCTGGCTAACATCAAGAAGGGCGATCCCTGGGTTCTGGAAAACCCCTACCGCAGGTATCAAGCGGTCGAGTTCCTTTTCAACAAGCGCTTCTCCAACCGCTGGCAGCTTCTTCTGTCTTATGTTTATTCCAAAGCCTGGGGCACGATGGACAACGGGTTTGCTCACGACATCGGCTGGAGCGACCGCGACGGTCTCCACACCGGCGACCCCAACTACTGGATTAACGCCGACGGGAATTCCACTGTTGACCCCACCCACATGCTCAAAATCCAGGGCACCTACATCCTGCCTTTCGACATCAGCTTCAACGCCTATTTCCGGGCCATCACGGGAAATGCATGGACAACTCGCTACCGGACAGCGCGGTTCCCCCAGGGGCGAGTGACTTTCTTCGTCGAGCCCCGCGGCTCCCATCACTATCCTATGGATAAGCAGTTAGATATCCGCCTGGAAAAGATCTTCCGCTTCGCCGACAAGTACAGGCTGGGGTTGATGTTCGACGTGTTCAACGTGTTCAACGCCGATACCATCACTGGCTGGGGCACCAGGATAGGCTACGACTGGATACCTGACAAGTGGCCTTCGACCGAGGGGCATCAGCTCTACTCGATTGTCCGACCTCGCCAGGCGAGAGTGGGCATCCGGCTGATTTTCTAAGATTTCATCTGCCGACTAAAGGGTGGCGGGCCATCCCGCCACCCATTTTTCATTCATCAGGGTGTCGTCGGGGCGATTTTTTCTTTATTTTATAGCTCAAACGCCGCCGAGATGGAGATTAGGCCAAAACGATGCGATCTCATTCCTTTAGCCATTAAAATGTCGGATGAACCTTAAAATCTTATCAGGCATTAAATCCTCGGGCGAGAATCTCTACAGCGTTGCCCCGTTCTCGATTTCTGCTGGAGTGCGATAATCGTAACATTCAAAGGGAATGCCCAGCTCCTCAGCCAGGGCCTTAAGGTCGGCCAGATAGTCACCGAGGACCGTAATCGGGTGGTTAGAGTTAGCTTTCCATTCAACCCGGCCGCAGAGCTTGAGGTACCAGTGGGGCCATTCGGGGTTGCAGCGCCTCGAGCGCTCCCGCCATTGCTCTTCAGTCGGCACGTCGGTAATCCCCCGGCCGGCGGCAAGATAGAGCTTGTGGTTCCTGTAGGAAAACCTGGCCCAGGTGACAACGCCGGGCACCCGGACAACCACCGAGGAAGTTCCGCCTCCCTGCTTGAAATACATGTAGGTCTGGCGCTCTGACCAGGCTCCTTCGAGGGAGTCGTGGCGGCCGTAAGCGAAATAGGGAGCCAGAGCGCCCGAGTTGACGAACCAGTAAAGCCCCTTCTCCGCATCCCAGTAACGAAGGTCGTTAAACCCGACGGGTTGGCCGCCGCTGAGAAGCTTGAGGACCTGCATGGTCACGGCGGCGCCGTCGTCCGCTTCTGTCGCGGCGACAACCGTTTCGCCGTCCGACTTCGGGCGGAGCTTGTTGTTGAGAAGCCCAAGGGTTAAATCAGTGGCCGGGTAGTGCTCAATCCAGTCAAGCTGGTCCTGAACGCCGAGAAAATCGAGCCCGAACTCTCTCTTGAGCTCGAGCAGGGCAAAGTAAACTTTCATCTGGAAAAGGACCATTTCGCGAGTGAGGTCCTTTCTGGGGTTTGGCCCGAGCCTTATGTCCATTCCTTTCCGGATGAGGAAATGGAGGGCCCTTTCGGCGCGGCCATCAGGAATCTTCTCGGCCATTTTGGCCAGGCGTAGCCCGTCAAACCCTTCCCTGGCTACTCCGAAATAACGGAGGAAATCGGCTTCCGAAATCTTATTCCACATCTGCATCGAACGAGGCCCAACCGCGCCGTAGATGGAGCCACGCAGCTTTTCTTTGACCCGACGGGCTCGCTGACGATGGGTATCGCTGACTTTGACCTCGATGGGCCGGGAGAGGACGGGTCGAAAGCGGCCGCGGTTGAGGAAAGAATCCAGAGCAGCAGCATACTCCTGGTGATTGGAGAAATCCTCGACGAAGAGACGGTCGGTCTGGATGCCGACATGAGCTGTTCCCGAGGCGGCGGCAAAAAGGCCGACGTTACCGGGAAAATCGGGAATGGCGCTCCCGAGGAGAAGCTTCGGGATATCCGCGGGAAGTTGCCACATCGGGGTGACCGAGAAGTCAGGGTAGGCCCAGCCAGCCATGAAGTTGATGAACCTCTCGCCCTTAGCTCTCTTGATTACCCGGAGCCCTTCGGCCACGCTGGCCACGGGTTTGTCCGGGTTGAGGATGTGTGCTTTCCAGCCGCAGGCTTCAATGACCCGAACGAGCTCGCGGAGTTGCGCCTTGGCGATGGGCCAGATTTTCCGGTTGGGCCCTTGGCGACTGTCCAGCGGCAAGTAGATGTCGACAACCTTGTTCATGAGCGACCTCCTTTTTTCATGTTTCTCATGGGCATTCTATCCAGTCCCCACCCCTGTCGATATTTTCCTGAGTGAAAACGCGGGAGTTGAGGACGATTTCCTTGGGCACCGTCTCGCCCGCCAGGATCTTCAAAGCGACGGCGATGGCTTCTCTACCGCCGGTTGGATACTCGAAGCTCGCGCCGAGGATTCCCTGCCTGACATAGACCTGACCCTCGTGAGGGAGGGCGTCGATGCCGACGAAGATGATATCCTTCTCGCGGCCAGCCGCTCGGGCAGCCAGATAGGCACCGTGGGCGCCGGGGTCGTTATGGGCGTAGACGAGGTCAATGTGCTTGAACCGGGCCAGCGCGGATTCCATTTCTCTTCGCGCGTCGGGCTCGAGCCATTTCATGTCAGCTTCGAAGATGACCTCGATGGAGCTGCCCTTGATTCCTTCTCTAAACCCCGAATGGCGGTCCTGACCCGGGGTTGAAGTCATGAGCCCCTTGAGCTCGACGACCTTTCCTTTCCCGCCCAGACGCTGGACGACCCACTGGCCGGCGGCACGGCCGATTTTCTTGTTGTCGGCGCCGATGAAACATGTATACTTATCGCCGAGGACGCGACGGTCGAGGACGATGACGGGGATACCGCGGTCATAAGCTGCCGCCACTGGCGGCGTGAGCGGTGCTGCCTCCTTGGGCGAAACGATGAGCAAATCCACGCCAGCGTTGATGAACTCCTCAATCTGGGCCCGCTGTTTGAGGGAATCGTTCTGAGCATCCTTGAAGACGACGCGAAGCTCCGGGTGCTCCTCGGCGGCGTTCTTGATGTCGAGGTTCATCTGGACGCGCCAGGGCTCGCCCAGGTTGCACTGGCTCATACCGATGGTCCAGCGGACCGTCTTTTCGGCGGCTTCGGGGGCAGCCGGCGCTTCCTTTTTCTTGGCGCAGCCAAATAATACTATTCCCATAAAAACGACCGTTATAATAAGATATTTTCTCATCTCTTCTCTCCTCACCCCTACTTTCTGGCCATCTGGAGGAGGACCGCGCCGACGATGATGGCTCCGGTGAGCATTAGCCGGCTGGCCTCGCCGACGGCGTTGATACTCAATATTTTCTCAAGATAGCCGATGGTCATGGCGCCGACCAGGGTCAGGCCAATGCTTCCCCGCCCGCCCATGAGGCTCGTTCCGCCGATAACGACGATGGCGATGGCCGTAAGCTCGTAGGTAGCCCCGGCCTCAGGGTCACCCTGAAGCTCCTGGGCCGCCTGAGCGATCCCCGCCACAGCGGCAAAAATGCCGCTCGCGCCATAGGCAAAGAGCTTGGTCACGGCCACCGGCACACCGGAAAGCCGCGCCGCCTCTTCATTCCCGCCCACCGCATAAAGGTAGCGTCCCCACCGGAGCTTGGCCAGGATCAGCCAGCAGACAAGAACACAGAGCAGGAAGATGAGCGTCACGAGGGCGACATTCTCGCCGAGAATCTTGGCGTTAAGAGCGTCGAAAATGGGCGGAATTTCGGTGTATTTATAGGTTCCGTCCGGCTGGAGCACGGCCGTCGAAATCTTTTTCCCGCCGGAAATCCACTTGGCCAGGCCGCGGGCGAAGACCATCATCGCCAGCGTGGCGATAAACGGCTGGATGCGGAACCTGGCGACGAGAGTTCCCGAGGTCAGGCCGCAGAGGAGACCCGCCGCCAGGCAGGCAGGAATGGCCAGCCAGGGAGATAAGGCCATCTGGAGTGAGAGGAGGGAAAAAAGAACGGCCGAGAAGCCAAGGACACTGCCCACCGAAAGGTCGATGCCGGCGGTGATGATGACAAGGGTCATGCCGCAGGCGAGGATGGCGAAAACGGAGATGTGGCGGAACATGTCGCGGTGGGTATCCCACCGGAAGAAGGCGCCGTCAGCGTTGAAAAGAATGCCGATGAGGATGACGAAGAGGAGGGCCGCCAAAGCTCGGAAAAAAGGGGACCGAACCAAGCTTCCGACCTTGCTTTCTTTTTTCATCCGTTGACTCTTTCTCCCATGGCCGCCCGGATGACTTTTTCCTGGGTCGCTTCCTCGCGATGGAGCTCGGCCTGAATCCGGCCGCGATGGAGAACGAGTATCCGGTCGGACATGGCCAGAAGCTCGGGAAGCTCTGAAGTGACAAGGAGGATGGCCAGGCCCTGTTGCGTCAGGGAGTTCATCAAGCGATAGATTTCGTGCTTGGCGCCGACATCCACACCCAGCGTAGGCTCATCGAGGAGGAGGACTTTCGGCCCGGTTTGGAGCCACTTGGCCAGGACAACCTTCTGCTGGTTGCCGCCGGAGAGGGTTTCCACTTGCTGCTCAGGTGAAGCGACTTTGATGCCCAGCTCCTGGATTTGTTTCTGGGCGGCAGCCCATTCCTCCCGCTTTTCCACCCAGCCGCGAGGCGAGAAAGTCTCGAGCGAAGGGAGGGTGATGTTCCAGGCGACGCTGAGCCCGCCGATAAGACCTGTCGTTTTCCGGTCGTTTGTCTGGAGCACAAGGCCCTGCTCGATCGAGCGGCGGGGAGAGACCACCTCGAATGGCCTATCGTCAAGGAGGATGTTTCCCTGGACATTTCGGCCGAAGGCTCCGAAAATCCCGTTGAGGAGCTCGCTTTTTCCGGAGCCGCGCAGGCCAGCCAGGCCAAGAATCTCCCCCATCCTGAGGCATAGAGATATGTTCTCGACGAGATAGCTTTTTTCCCCGGAGGGGTCGGGCACAGAGAAATCCTCGACCCGCAACCGCTCCGGTCCCGGCTTGGCCTGGCGCTCGGGAAATTGCTGCTTGATTTCCCTCCCGACCATCCAGCGGATGAGCTCATCCGGGCTCAGGTCTTGAGCCCTGGCCGTGCCAATAAGGTGGCCGTCCCGGAGCACAGTAATCCTGTCGGCGATCCGGAAGATTTCCTCCAGCCGGTGGCTGATGTAGATAATGGCGCAGCCCCGCTCTTTCAGGCGTCCGATGAGGTCGAAGAGGTGCTTCACCTCGGCCTCGCTGAGGGCGCTCGTCGGTTCATCCATGATGAGGATGCGGGCCTCGCTGGCCATAGCCCTGGCGATTTCAATCATCTGGCGAACGGAAAGGGGATACTGGGCGAGGGGCGCTTCCAGGTCAACGCTGATCCCCAGCGGCTCAAGAATATGGCGCGCCCGAGCCTTTTCCGAGCGCCAGTCCATCCACCAGGAGCCCCGCGTTTTCTCGCGGCCGAGAAAGAGGTTATCCAGGACCCGCATCGAATCGATCAGGGCCAAGTCCTGGTGGATTGCCGAAATCCCCATGAGCCTCGCTTCCTGGGGCGATTTGAAGCGAACTCTTCGGCCGTCGAGGAAGATTTCTCCCCGATAATCGGTGTGTACGCCGGAAAGAATTTTGATGAGGGTGGTCTTTCCAGCGCCGTTTTCACCGGCGAGGACGTGGACTTCGCCGGGTTGGAGGTCGAAGTGGACATTCTCGAGCACGGGCACGCCCGAGAAGGCCTTGCCGATGTCCACCATGCGCAGGAGGTCTTTCCTCATCGATTTCCTCACCGGCTTACCAGGCTTCTCTCCCTCTTTTCCCGAAGCATCCTTTGGTCCCGGTGTCGGATAGAGTCGGGTGTTCAAGGAAGCGTAATCATAACACAGAATAATCGATTGTTCAAAGAATTCTTACCTTGACATCTTTTTTTAAGATGAAGTAAATATAGGTCTTTCAAAAAGGCAGAACAGGATGTTTGTCTGGGTTTTCCATCGTGTCTCCGGCATCCTCCTCATCGTTCTCCTTGGCATCAAGTTCTTGACTTCCTTTTTTCTGATGACCAAGGAGCAGAAGCCGGACTGGGCACTGGTTCTCCACACCAACCCGTTGAGCGACACGCTCCTCATTGTCGCCGTCGTCTTTCATGCCCTTTATGGCTTGCGCACGGTCATCATCGACATGGGAGTGCGCCGGGAAAAGCTCCTTTTCTGGGTTTTTACGCTTCTCGGTCTCGTTCTCACGGGGGCGCTTCTTCTCGTCTACTTCACCAGGAATTATTGAATGATCACTCACGACATTCTCGTTGTCGGAGGAGGTCTGACTGGGCTTTCGGCAGCTTTGGCGGCTGACCGGCGATTATCGACGGCTATTGTTTCACGGGTTCATCCGCTCCGCTCCCACTCGGTGGCGGCGCAGGGAGGAATCAACGCTGCCCTTGGCAACAACCCCGATGGCCGCGACGACAGCTGGGAACGACATGCTTATGACACCATCAAGGGGAGCGACTTCTTGGCCGACCAGGATGCAGCTGAGCTACTCTGCCAGAGGGCAATCGAGACCATCTATGAGCTCGACCACCTCGGGGTGCCCTTCAGCCGCTTTCCTGGAGGAGTGATCGCCCAGCGGCCTTTCGGCGGGGCCGGTTTCCCCCGCACCTGCTACGCGGCCGATCGAACCGGGCTCGTCATCGTCCATACTCTCTTCGAGCAATCGCTGAGGAAACAAATTAAGGTTTATAGCGAGGCGCTGGTCACGAGGCTTGTCGTCGACCATGACCGCTGTGTGGGGGTGGTGATTTATGACTTAGCCACGGGCCAAATCCTGCCCATCCGGGCGCGGGCAGTCATTTTCGCTACCGGTGGCTACGGCCGAGTCTATCTCAAGACGACGAACGCCTACATCAACCACGGCAGCGGCATCGGCCTTGCCTACCGGGCTGGCGTGCCGCTCAAGGACATGGAATTTGTCCAGTTTCATCCGACCTCCATCTACCCCAAGAATATCCTCATTACGGAGGGAGCCCGGGGAGAAGGCGGGCATCTCCTCAACAATCAAGGCAAGCGCTTCATGGTTGATTACGCTCCCTCGGCCATGGAGCTGGCGCCCCGGGATATTGTCGCCCGGGCCATCCAGATGGAAATCGATAAGGGCAACGGCTTCGAGAATGAGTACGTGCTCCTCGATCTGAGGCATCTCGGCGAGAAGAAAATCCAGAAGAGGTTACCTTCGGTCCGCGAAATCTGCATCAGGTTCCTCGGCCTCGACCCGGTGGAGAAACCAATCCCCATCCAGCCCGCTCAGCACTATTCCATGGGCGGGATCGATGTCGACGAGCGAGGCGCCACCTCCTTGGAAGGGTTTTTTGCGGCGGGCGAGTGCGCCTGCGTGAGTGTCCACGGCGCCAACCGTCTGGGTGGGAATTCGCTTCTCGAGACCGTCGTTTTTGGTAAGATTGCCGGCGAGGAAGCCTCCCGCTACGTCGGAGGGCGGGAGGAGGGAAAAGATGAAAGCGAAAAAGCGCTCCTCGAAGCGGCTTTAGCGGAGAAGAAGACAATCGAAGCCTGGATGAGCCGGACTTCTGGCACCAAAGCTCATCAGCTCCTCAACCGGCTCAAATTGGTCATGAGCGAGAAAGTCGGGCTTTTCCGGACTAAGGGCCAGCTCGAGGAAGCACTCGGGGAAATTCGGCAAATCCGCGAGGACTACGGGCGAGCCTGCCTGGCTGGCATCTGCCTCCGCTACAGTCAGGTGCTCATCAACATGATAGAGTTCGCTTCAATGCTCGATTTGTCGGAAGTCATCACTCTTGGCGCGTTGCGGCGGGAGGAGACACGGGGTTCTCACTACCGTCTCGATTTTCCCTCGAGAAACGACAGGGACTGGCTTAAGCACACACTCGTTAGACTCCGGGATGACCGGCCCGAGGTGACCTACCGGCCGGTCCGGGTGACGAAATATAAACCGGAAGAGAGAACATATTGAGATGAAATTCACCTTTCGTATTTTCCGATTCGACCCCATCGAGAATGAAGGCCCCTACTTTCAAGATTTTGAGTATGAAGGGGACGAAAGAAAGTCTCTTCTCGAGGCCCTGATGGACATCCGGAATGACGAGGACCCGACACTCTCCTTCCGGTACAGCTGCCGGGAAGCTGTCTGCGGCTCCTGCGCCATGGTCATCAACGGTCGCTTTGATTTAGCCTGCCGGACGATGGTCGGGTCGCTCGGCTCGTCCCTCATCGTCATCGAGCCACTTCCTAACCTGGAAATCCAGAAGGATTTGGTCGTCGATATGGAGCCTTTCTGGCAGGCGCTGGCCAAGGTGGAACCCTATCTTTTTCCAACCGAAGTAAAGCCCGCGAAGGGACACCGAGTGGAAGACAGAGTGATGGAGAGAATCGACCCCTTCGCCAACTGCATCCTGTGTGGCGCCTGCTACAGCGCCTGCCCTGTTGTCTCCCGCGATGAGCGCTACCTGGGCCCAGCTGCTCTGGCCAAGCTCTACCGCTTCGTCAGCGACCCGAGGGACAAACGGGGGTTTGTGCGCTGGTCGAAAGTGAGCACAGACACGGGCGTCTGGGGATGCGATACTGTCTTCCGTTGTAACGAGGTCTGCCCCCGCTATGTCCGGCCGGCTGACGGGATCGAGGCTCTCCGGCGGAGGCTGGTCGGGGAGAAAATCAAGCGCCTGTTCAAGAGGAAAAAATGAAGGTTCGAGAATCCATCTTCACCCGGCGCCGCTTTCTCAACGGATTGCTCGGTGGCTGGTTAGGGGCTCTTCTTGCTTCTCTTCTCTACCCTGTGATGAGGGCTATTTTTCCACCCGAAAGAGAGCCTGATCAGGTTCTTCTATCCGGAGAGGATTATGGGGATATTCCCCCCAACACGGTCAAGCCTTTCGCCTGGGGGAACAAGCCCGGCCTCTTGAAAAAGGCCGAGACCGGAGACCTCATCGCCTTTGTCGGTGTATGCACCCATCTCGACTGTAACGTCACTTATCTTCCTGAGCAGAGAAAATTCTTCTGTGCCTGCCACGAGGGATGGTATGACGAAAACGGCACCAACATCGGCGGCCCACCGCCTCGACCCTTGCGCCGGCTGCGAGTGACCATAGAAGGGGAGAATTTGGTTATCAGGAAGGAAGAGACGGCGTGAACTTCAGAGTGTGCGTCAAGAGAATGAGCGAAAGATTCGCCACCTGGCTGGAGGAACGTGTCGGTTTGAGAGCGGTGGCTGATTTTCTAAAAAATAAGAAAGTCCCCCAGAATAAGCACACGATCTGGAGCTATACGGGTAGCATCATCCTGCTTTTTTTCTTGATTCAGGTGGCGACGGGCATCATTCTTGCCTTCTATTACCGGCCAACGCTTGAGGAAGCCAACAAGAGCGTCGCCCGGATCATGACCGAAGTCCCTCTCGGCTGGGTCATCCGGTCTATTCATTCCTGGTCGGCGACGTTCATGATTGCGGCCGTTTTTGTCCATCTCCTCAGCATCTGGGTCATCAAGTCCTACCGCAAGCCACGGGAGCTAACCTGGATGAGCGGCGTCCTTCTGCTCCTTTTCACCCTCGCTTTCGGGTTTACGGGTTATCTCCTCCCCTGGGACGAGCTTTCTCTGGCCGCGACCAAAGTGGGCACAGATATCCCACGGTCGATTCCGGTCGTGGGCGTCTGGGTAACGAAATTCTTGCGCGGCGGGGAGGATATCTCGGGTGATACGCTGAGCCGATTTTTTAGCTTCCACGTGACCATTCTGCCGCTTCTTCTTTTGGCCCTCGTGGGCGTTCATGTCTATCTCATCCAGAAACTGGGCATGAGCCTTCCCGTCGGCGCGGACGAGAAAGAGGAAATGCGGCGGGCCATTCCCTTCTGGCCCAATTTCGTTTACCGGGAGATGGTCGTCTGGCTAATCCTTTTCGGCGCGCTCGTAACCCTGGCCGTGTTTTTGCCTCCGTCGCTGGGGAAGTCGGCGGATTTGATGGCGCCGGCGCCAGAAGGCATCAAGCCCGAATGGTATTTCCTCTTCTTATTCCAGACGCTCAAGATTTTTCCGGCCAGGATTCTCTTTACGACTGGCGATACAGTGGCTATTCTCCTCATCCTCGTCGGCGGCATCCTTTTCTTCTTCCTTCCCCTCATCGATAACAGGCCGGCCGAGCGAAAGGGGAAGGTCATCACCTGGATTGCCTTTGCCTTTATCCTCTACGCCGTGGCCATGTCCATCTGGAGTCTCTTAGGATAATGAAGAGAAGAGTTAGGAAACAGCCTGCCATTGTAGCGTTAATTGTCGTGCTAATGGTTCAGGGCGAAATTCTTCTTGGCCGCGACTTCTTCGAGCCAACCATTGGGAAGGCGCAGGCTGGGCAGGAGCAAGAGCAATCAAAAGCTCAAGCTCAGGCTGAGCCCGAGAAAATCGTCGCTGGCCCAAAAGATATCAAGGAGAAGACAGCCGTCTATTTCTTTGTCGGCTGGCTGTGGGCGGCCATTGGCGTCCTCATTTATGTCTTAAGGCTCAAAATCAAGGAAGTTGACCGCCTTTACGCCCTCAAGTTTTTCACCCCCGACCGAAAATAGAATAGACTTTTTACCCCGGCAAGGTAAGCTTTATTCTTTTGAGAATCTCTTCCAGGTCCTTGCGGTCAATGATCGGCATAATCGTAACGGTATCCCCTCCACCCGATAAAGCTTTCGAAATTCTTTTTCGGATGTGGGGCAATTCTGGAGGATAAAATCTTCCAGTAGACGGCGCGGTTCCGGCTTCATCTGAGCTGGAAGTGCACCGTCACCGTGAAGATGACCCCGCGGGGCCGGCCGTTGATGATCATCGGCTCGTAGACCCATTGCCGGACGGCATCGATAGCCGCCTGGTCGAGAAGGGGGATGGACCGGAGCACTTTGACGTTCTGGACACGGCCG
>CAYUKK010000209.1:0-4814 GCA_964445305.1 uncultured Eubacteriales bacterium | reverse complement strand
TCGTGGTTCACCCCCGGCCAGGCTCGGGGTTGGGATTGCGAAGCACGCTCGTTTCCCCAGCGAGGAAACTCGCTCCGACTCAGCCTTCGCTCTTCTCTCACTTCGCTCGAGAAACCATGCCCGCTCAGGCTTCGACGGGCTTTCTCACCCAAACCCCTCGCCTGTTCCCCTTGGGATCGAACGCTCGGGTCGGCGTTCCGAGACGCTATCGAGGGCTTTGTTTTTTATATATTAACCTCCCCTACCCCTCCTAGGGAATTAGGAGGGGGAAAATGGTCAGCGTCTCGGGTAAGGTCGGCCCCCGAACCACGCCACCCATCGGGTGCACTCGCTATCATGATAATTTGTTACAAGATCAAGCACTTTCGCTTGATGATAATTTTCTATCGGCAAATCAGAGGGGGACGACAGGTTCGTTGACCGGCAGCAGGGAGTATGATAATATGCCAGGTCATTAGAAAGATGAACCGGAAAGAGGAAAACCAGCTCTTCATCAAGATCGAAACTTGCTTCGACACGCTCAAGCTGGCCGTTGAGACGTTCGAGGATTATCTCAAAGAGGGGAGCGAGGCCGCAAGCCCGAGCTATTACAAGGCCCGCAATTATCTGCGGGATGCTGAGAAATTCCATGAGGAAGTTTTCAAGGAGGCGAAGCGCCTGCTCGGGCCGACGCCCATCTACGCTTCGGCTGAATTTGAAAAATGGCGGCAGGAGTTCTTGAGCCAGCATCATATCCTGGCCGAAGGCCAGGAGCGGGAGGCGATCAAGAAAGAGCTGTTGGCCGATTCCCGCCTGGCTGCCTGGCTGAGCGAGGCCGACATCGAGCGCTTGCTGAGCAGGAATTTCGAGAGTCAAAAAAGCGGCAAAAGGAAGCTCGCCAACATCAAAATGAGGATTGTCCTGGATAAGCTGAACGAGCGCCTCGCCGAAGCGCGAGAGCTCCGGAAGAGGGCGATGGAAAAATTCCGGCCATAATTTACTTTTCCGATAGGGATAGTAAAATAAAATCCCGGGCAGGAACTTCTACCCTTATCCTTTGGCCAGAGAGAAGGCCGCTTTGATTCCGGCTAAAAAATCTTCCGGTGCGCTCGTCCCTGAGGTCAAAGGAAGATCCGGGCGTCAGAAGGAGCGGGAGAATGGTGACGAGACACGGGTCATCCTTGTGGTTGACGATGGATAAGTAAGGCTGGCCATCAACCGTCGACTCAGCCACATCCAGTTCTTGGGCGAGGCCGAGGACATCAAAAGCTCTCTTGTTTCCACTCCGGTCCAGGGCAAAATCCATGATATCGCGAGCGAAACGGGGTACGGATTCGACCATCTCCTCAAGACCGAGGGATACCGTGATGCAGAGCCCTTGGCCAAACTCATTGACCAACGCGGCGCCGGTTCCGTCTTCAAAGGCTGCGACAACCCTGGCTGAGGCTGAAAGCGGGCTCCACGAGGAGGCTTTCCCCGGCCTCAAGCCGAAGCGAGTTCCCTTTTTCGTTCGCCGTCCCAAAGCTTCTTGAACGCTGACCCAGCGGTGGAGCTTGGCCGGGTTTTCCCTGGCGCCGCACAGCGCTTCTCGGTCGAACCGGTCACCATAGGGAATGGATGGTCCAAAAAGGATGGCCACACCGCCCTTCTCGATAAATTCCTTTAACAGCAAACTATCCGTGTCCTGCATGCCAGCGATATCGCTGAGGACAAGGACGTAACGATGGCGGAGCAAGAAGTCGAGCTGTTCCTCGTTCAAATGGTAGGGATAATAAGGAAGTATCTCTTCTCCCTTTGGCGGAAGAAAAGGAATAATGTCGGGACTGATTCCCAGCCGCCGGAAAGCGTCGAGGGAAGGGACGGTGGCATTGGTCCAGCGGTCGACCCACCAATCGCTGTAGGGAATGTACACTCCGATACGACTCGAGTCCGAAGCCGCAGTCCTCGAAATCATGGTGTAGGCCTTCATCCCTTCCTCCACTCCCCATCTCGATTCTTTTGCCTCGGGTACTGTTTTGTTCAATTCATGAATGCAGGCATGGTAGGTAAAGAAAACAATTCCCTCCGGACCATAAGCAGCCGCGGCGCTCAATATCTGGCTATAGATGTCTTGTCGGCTGGCCAGGTAAGCTCCTGCGACTCGCTTTTCCAAATAACCAAAGAGCTCGACGTGGGAAAGGGTAATCTTGTTCCTTGGCCTCGTCGCCCCGGCCGAGAGCGAGGTGAAATCCTTTGTCCGCCGCAGGGGAAAGCACTTCCGATTGTCTTTGCGGTAGGAGGCCATAACCGCTCCCTGATAGATGATGATGTCGAGGTCATCGATGGCCGCCAGATAGCCCGCCAGGAGGGGGTCATCAATGTAGGGAGCGCAGCTCGTCAGGACACCCGGATTAAGAGATTTCGCCGCCTGGCAAAACTCACGCAGCTGGGAGGCGAGGTACGTGCCACTTCCTTCCTGGTAGCTGTAGAAACCGGCGAGAGAAGGTTCGGCGCGGTAAAACTTCCAGAGTTCAGCCATAACCTCTTTGGTACTGGCCAGACACTCGGAATAGGGCATGGGACGCGTCATATCCCAGCTGACGCTGATGAACGAGGCGAGCCCGTATTCTTGGGCCAGCTTCAAGGCCAGGCCAACTCTGTCCTCGGCTGTGCCGGCCGAAGCGGATTTGGCGCAAACCGCCGATGGATACAGAGCTTTTTCGGTCATGATGTTGTGGATGGTGACCATGTTCCCACCGATCCTCCGGAAATCTTCGTAATAACGGCGCATGTCCGCTTCGACATTCTGATTGGAAAAAGCGCTGAGGATCATGAAATCACCGACAACCCGCCCGACAAGGAAGCTTCCTTTGCCCGCGGCTACTTGAGAGCCGTGAGCGACGGTGAGGGTGACGACATAGAGTCCCTGGGGAGAATCCGCGCCAATGGAGAGGCCGCCGCGGAAAAGTGCCTTGCCTTCTCGACGAGGCGGGACAGGGGCAAGCGGAAGGGTCCGAACGCCCCGGGAAGGGACAAGCAGATGAGCCTGGATGTTTGACTGACCAAGCCGCTTTGGCGACTGGATTTCCGCTTCGATCGTCACCATCTCACCTGCCTTTGGTCGAAAAGGGGTGACGCGGACGTTGACGTTGAGCTCTCGCTTTGCTTTAGAAAGCTCGCATGAAAAAAAGTTAGCCCCGCACCCCAAGAGGAGAGCCAAAGTCCAAATGGAAAGCTTCTTCTTTTTCATCGTGCGAAAGAATATAAATTTGGACCCAAAGGGATGTCAAGCTTGGTGGCGAGTTGATTTTGAGTAAGAAAAAATATATACAAGGCGAAAGCTTGAATTTAAAAGGAAAGGAGGAAAATGTTCAAGCGAGAAAAAAGGTCAGGAAAAAACCTATGGCCAGCCTTGTTGCTCGGCGCTGGCTCTTTGACTCTCATCGGTGCATCCTTCGCACCTTCTGTGGAGCATGTCACGGTCGTCGAGGGAGGCGGCTATTTTCCCGTCGCCATCCAGCTTCAAAGCGGTGAGATCCTGGCCGTCCTTCGCGGCGGCGGAGCGCACATCGGTCGGGCCGGACGCCTTGACCTGGTTATCTCCCCTGACCAAGGCCGCACCTGGTCCAAGCCCTGGACAGCTGTCGACGGTCCTGAGGACGACCGGAACCCGGCCCTGGGTCAGCTCAAGGACGGGACCGTCCTCCTTGCTTATGCCATCCTCAGTGGTTATATGGAAGATGGGCTAAGGCTTCCCCCGAAAAGGGAGGAGCGTGTTTTTGACGGCGTTTACATCATGCGATCGAAAGACAAAGGAAAAACATGGACGAAGCCGGTGCGCGACCCGAGCATCTATTCCTTCTACATGGGCCGTGGGGCGGTTTCTCCCTATGGCAAGATTATCCAGCTCAAGGACGGAACGGTCCTCATGTCTGTCTATTTTGAATTTTTTGACGGCCGCGGAAATGAAAGCTATATCTTCCGTTCTCGGGATGGCGGAAAAACGTGGGGAGAACCTTCCCTTGTCGGCAGGCATTTTAATGAAACGGCTGTGCTCGAGCTGGCTGATGGAACGCTTCTCGCCGCTATGCGGTCAGAGCCAGGCGGCCACATTGCCGCAACCCATTCGAAGGACGCCGGAAAAACGTGGAGCCCACCTTTTCGGGTAACTGAAGACGAGGAGCATCCGGCCGATTTGATTCTCCTTAGCAATGGTAATGTCTTGATGACCTACGGGGAAAGAAACGCTCCCATGGGAGCTCGGGCGGTCGTGAGCCGGGACGGTGGAAAGACATGGGATATGGACCATATGGTCGTGCTCAGCCAAAAAGCGAGCAACACGGATTGCGGCTATCCGAGCTCTGTTGAGGTCGCGCCGGGTCAAATAGTCAGCCTCTATTACCAGGTCGATGACCTGGGAAACGCGCCCCAAAGCGCCAGATGCCTGGCCGCGCTATGGAAGGTCACCGAATAGTCTCTGCTATCGCGTTTTCTCCAGCCGGCGAGGGTTTGGGCGCTCAAATATTGGATTCTTGAGCGCCGGGGGCAGGGTGAGATAGCTGACGAGGTTGAGCCCGTCGCGTGATTTGATGAGGACGGTATGCATTTTGGATAGCTTTACCTTTTCCAGATCCTGGCGGTTGGTGAACATGAAGCGGGCCTTCTTCCTGGCGCGGTCATAGAGATAATAACGAACCGGACCATCGTCAACCATGGAGGACACGGTCCAGAACATGTCATCGAGCGTCCGGTCGGTGACACTGATATCGCCTTCGCTTATGGATTGAAGGTAGCTCAGGTCGCCCCGGATGCTTTCGTCCAGTATTTTCCATTCGGTTCGCAAATATTCCACGGCC
>CAYUKK010000208.1:0-24621 GCA_964445305.1 uncultured Eubacteriales bacterium | reverse complement strand
TGGGCGCACAGTCGCACTTGAAGGTCAATCATGTCATCACGGAAGCTCTGGATTCGTCGAGAGATTTTTTCGAATTTGGTCATAAAATCCTCACGGTTCCCCATGGTAACATCCTGTTAGCGAATTAGCAAGCAATTCCTTATTACCCGAAAATGCGGATAGAAGCACCCGACGGGTCCTGTCGGGGTTCACCCCCGGCGTCCCCGAGCGGTCTAAATTGTTTATCATCAGTCAAGAAGATGGGTGGCATCAAACGCTCGGGTCGGCGGGGGCCCCCGAACCACGCCACCCCTCGGGTGCACTCGCTATTATGATAATTTGCTACAAGATCAAGCACTTTCGCTTGATGATAATTCTCTATCGGCAAATTTGGGTTTGACCCCCCTCTGGCGCGAAACGGCTTTCTGTGGTAAGATAAATAATGTGAAATCGAGCCTGGAAGAGGTGCTGCGAGACCTCTACAATAAAAAAATCACTCCTCAAGTGGCCTTATCCAGGTTACAGTATTTCCCCTATCAGGACCTTGGCTTTGCCAAAGTTGACCACCACCGGGCTTTGCGGAAAGGCTTCCCCGAGATCGTCTATGGCCAGGGCAAGAGCTATGGCCAGATACTGGGAATAGCCCGCGAAATCCTCAGGCGAGGCCACAACCTCCTCATCACTCGCCTCGAAGCTTCTGTCTATGCTCAGCTCAAGAAGAAAATCCCCGGCCTCCTCTACAACCGACCAGGAAAAATTGCTTTCTTAAAGCAGAAGGAATGCCTTTCCGGAAAGGGCAAGATCGTCGTCATAACAGCCGGGACATCGGATATTCCGGTGGCCGAGGAAGCGGCCGTGACCTGCGATGTCCTCGGCAACGAGGTCGAAAGAATCTATGATGTCGGGGTGGCCGGCATCCATCGCCTGTTTGGGGAAATGGACAAGATCAAGGCAGCCCGGACCATCATCGCAGTCGCGGGAATGGAGGGGGCTCTGCCGAGCGTTGTGGCCGGCCTCGTCAACGTCCCTGTCATTGCCGTCCCAACAAGCGTCGGATACGGCGTCAGCCTGCAAGGGCTGGCGCCCCTCCTGACCATGCTGAATTCCTGTCCCGGCGGCGTGGCTGTCGTCAACATCGACAACGGCTTCGGGGCTGGGTATCTGGCCAGCCTCATCAACCACCTTTGAGAAAAATGGGTGAAAAAAATAGGGTGGCCTCCTTGACAATAACAGGGTCGGCCCCTATATTTACGTAGGCTTTTAAAGCTGATTGGCACTGCAAATGGAAATCGTTGACCAGGTCAGGCAGGTTGCCAATATCGTTGAGGTTGCATCCCTTTACACGACTCTGAAAAAACGGGGCAAAAAATACGTCGGACTTTGCCCCTTCCACGCCGAGAAGGACCCTTCCTTCACCGTCGACCCGGAAAAACAGCTCTTCCACTGCTTTGGCTGTGGCGCGGGTGGAGATGTCTTTTCCTTCGTCATGGAGAAGGAAAATCTGACTTTTCCCGAGGCCCTCAAATCTCTCGCCGAGAGGTTCCATATTCCCCTCCCCCGGCCGACCAAACTCTCTCCCGAGCTTATCAAGCTCGAGGAAAAAATTTACAAGGTCAATGAAGCTGCCCTGGCTTTTTTCCGGCAGAGCCTCTTCCAGACCAAAGAGGGAGAAGCAGCTCTGGATTACCTGAAGAAAAGAGGTTTTGCTCCGGCCACTCTGGAAACACTCAAAGTCGGCTATGCCCCGAATTCCTGGAATGCTCTCCTCACCAACCTGAAAGACAGGCATGGCGACATGGCCCTCCTCGAAAAGGCCGGCCTCGTCATTCCCGGACAGAAAAAGAACGAATTCCACGACCGCTTCCGGGGGAGAATCATTTTCCCCATTTTCAGCCTGACGGGCCGGGTGGTGGGGTTTGGCGGGCGCTCCATCTTCAACGCCGAACCCAAATACCTCAATTCACCCGAGACTCCGGTTTATTCCAAGGGCAAAGTCCTCTACGGTCTTAACTGGACAAAAGAAGCCATCCGGGAGGCTGGTGAAATCCTTCTCGTCGAAGGGTACACGGATTTTGCCGCCCTCTTCCAGGCCGGCATTAAGAATATCGCTGCCTCGCTGGGCACGAGTTTGACCGAACATCAGGCCGCCCTGGCCCGGCGGTTTGCGCCGCGGGTCATCATCAACTACGATGGAGACGCGGCCGGACGAAACGCTGCTCTTCGAGCCCTGCCTATCTGCCTGGAAAAGGGCCTCCAGACTCATGTTCTCATCTTGCCGCAGAACCTTGACCCTGACGGGTTCCTCCGTCAGAACGGCCGGGATTCCTACCTTCGCCTTTTAAAAGCCCCCCTTCCCGGGATAAAGTTCCTCGTCGATTCAATAACCCGCTCCGGCCGGATGGACATCCCTGAGGAAAAATCGAGGTTGATCAGGGCCATTGTCTCGGTCGTCGAAAAGATTCCTGATTCTCTTGTCCGGAGCGAATACCTCCGCCAAGTCAGCGAGCTACTCTCCGTCGAGGAATTTTTGCTTCGGCAGGTAATCGAAAAATCGCCCCAGGAGCAAAGTCAAGAGGAAAGGGAGATGTTTCTTCCGGCTGAAAAAAGGCTGCTCCAGATTTTCCTCGAAAACAGGCGGGTCGCCGCTTCAGTCGGCGCCAAAATAAAAAGAGAACACCTGAAAGGCCTGAAGAGCGAGCCTGCTCTTGCCTTTATCCTCGAGAAATCAAGAACGGGCAAGGATTTTGCCTTTGCTGAGCTGCTTGAAGCTGTCGGGCCAAAGCTGGCTAGCCCTCTATCGCGACTCCTCCTCGAGCCACTCGGTCGGGCCACGGAAGAAGAAGCACTCGACTGCCTGATCAGCCTGCGCCGAACCTGTCTCGAAAACGAGCTTCGCGCCTTACAGAGGGAGATCGTCCGCTGTGAGCGAAACGGCGAGAAAGACCAGCTTTCCCAGCTTCTCAGCCAGAAGCAAAACCTGACCCGCCAGATTCTCGCTCTTGCCCAAGGAGTTTCCTGGCCATGAAAAAACTCGGTCCAAGCGACCTAAAAATCCTATCACCAAGGGGTGTTTGCCTTGTCATCAGGGAATAAATATCAAAAAGACGAGCTGAACGAACTCCTCTCCAAGGGACGAAAACAAGGCTATCTGCTGTTCGAGGAGATTGACAAGACTTTTCATGACGATTTCGATTCGGATGAGAATTTCGATGACTTCCTGAGCTCGATGGGAGACTATGGCATCAAGATCCTTGATTCGAGGCAGCGGGACCTCCTCCTGCGGCGGAGAAAAAACGATGTCGTCACCGTCCACGGCCTGGAGAGGACGACCGACCCGGTCAAGCTTTACCTCCGCGAGATGGGCAACATCTCCCTTCTCACCCGAGAGGGGGAAATCGCCATCGCCCGGGAAATTGAGCGGGGCGAGAAATCCATCATCAAGGCGCTGTCCAAGACCCGGCTGGCTCTGAACTATGTCCTCTCCCTCGAGGAACAGATCAAGTCCAACCCGACCATCTTTCAGGAGGTTTTTGACCTGAGCGATGAGGAAATCACCGAGGAAAAGCTGGAAGAAAAAAAGAAGCAGGTGCTGGCCAAGATAAAGAAAATCCGGGAGCTCCAGCAGAAACTGGACGAAATTCCCACGGCCAAAAAATACAATTTTGCCCGGGGGCGCCTCATTGTCAAGATGAGCCGCCTGATCCGGGAGCTTAACGTTCGGCCGAGCGAGAGGGAAAAAATCATTGAATCGCTCCGAGAAAAGCTCAAAGCGGTCAACGATCTCGAGGAAACCAAAGAGGAATTGGCCCTCGCCCTGAACCGATGCCGCTCCAAAAAAAGCGAGGCTCTGCTCAAGCAAAAAATCCAGGCGGTCAACAAAGAGCTCAGGGCCTACCATAAGGAAGTAGGGCTCGATGCCGCTAACCTGAGAAAAATCATCAGGGCCATCACGACAGGCAAAAAAGTGAGCGATCAGGCCAAGAAGGAGCTTGTGGCCGCCAATTTAAGGCTGGTCGTTTCCATCGCCAAAAAATACAGCAATCGCGGGCTCCAGTTCCTCGACCTCATCCAGGAGGGGAATATGGGCCTGATGAAGGCCGTGGACAAGTTTGAATACCGCCGCGGCTACAAGTTCTCGACTTACGCCACGTGGTGGATCCGCCAGGCCATCACCCGCGCCATCGCTGACCAGGCCCGAACCATCCGCATCCCCGTCCACATGATCGAGACCATCAACAAGCTCATCCGCGTCTCCCGCAGCCTCGTCCAGGAAATCGGCCGGGAGCCAACGAGCGAGGAGATCGCCAAGAAGATGGACATGCCGGTGAACAAAGTGCGGAAAATCATCAAAATCGCCCAGGAACCCATCTCGCTGGAGACCCCCATCGGCGAGGAAGAAGACAGCCACCTGGGCGACTTTATCGAGGATAAGCTCATGCCCTCCCCGCCCGACACTGTCATCCACATCAACCTGCGCGAACAGATTGAGGAGGCCCTGAAATCGTTGACCGAGAGGGAGGCAAAAGTCCTGAAGATGAGGTTCGGGCTGGGCGACGGCAACGAACACACCCTCGAGGAGGTCGGCCAGCAGTTCAAGGTGACGCGGGAGAGAATCCGGCAGATCGAGGCCAAGGCGCTGCGCAAGCTCAAACACCCCAGCCGGAGCCGCAAGCTCAAGTCCTTCACCAATAACAAATAGCCGCGCGGGGGCAAGAAGATAGCTTCTATCTGAACCAAGTTCTGCGGAAGGGTCGGGATGCACTTTTCTCTGTCACAGAGCCCAAGCGCTCGGAGATGACACGGAGGAAAGAGAATCTCTCTTCCTCTCAGACTTCCTAGATCAACAAATGGCTCCAAGAGAAAGGGTGGGGTTTCCCCTGCCGTGCTTTAGAAGAGGAGTTTACGAAGTCAACGAGCTCGAGCTCAACCTGGACAAGCATAACCGGCAACTGGAGAAGCGGGCCTATACTATAACTATATAAGACCGTATCAGGCTCTGGACTACCTCAAGCCCTATGAGTATTATGGCCAATGGAAAAGAAATCAGAAAGCTCAAGTGTCGCTGATGTCCTGACCCTGTCCCGAAATTGCCAATAGAGAATTATCATCAAGCGAAAGTGCTTCATCTTGTAACAAATTATCACGATAGCGATTGCACCCGAGGGGTGGTGTGGTTCGGGGGCCGACCTTACCCGAGACGCTGACCGTTGTTCCCCTCCGGCCTGCTCGAAAGACGCCCACCTTTTCTCGGGCCCCCTTTGATTGTTCAAAGGGGGTAGGGGGATTTAATGGCTAAGAAAGAATTCCTGGGGGTGTCTTTCGCGGAAAGGAGTAGGGGTGGTTAATATACAAAAAACAAAGCTTTCGATAGTGTCTCGGAACGCCGACCCGAGCGGGCTGCGGAATCCCAACCCCGAGCCTGGCCGGGGGTGAACCGCGACCCGGACCCGCCGGGTGATTCTATCGGCAATCCTGGGATACACCATAGTCTATTTGATTTGTTCGGAGGTTTCTCTTATAATCACGCCGAGCAGGCTCTTTGACCAAAAACCTGAAAAGGAGGATATTTTGAAAAAAGCATTTTTTGTTTTGAGTGCTGTTCTTCTCGTGGCTGCTGCTGCCAGTGCCGACATCTATGTCAAGAGCAAGACGCACACGGATGCGTTTGCTATCATGGGCCAGAGCCAACCAGCTAAGGACGAAACCACGGAGCAGTGGATCGCCGAGGACAAACTGGCCTTCTCAAGCTCAGAAATGTCCAGCATCGTCGACATGACGCGGAAGCTCATGTGGCTCATCAACCACAAGGATAAAACCTACGTCGAAGCTCAACTTCCCCTTGACATCACCAAGCTTTTTCCCCCGGAAATGGCCCAGATGATGGGCTCGATGATGAAGATGACGGTCACCGTGATGCCAACGGGACAAACGAGGACCATTGGCCAGTGGAAGTGCTCAGGCTATGACGTCTCCATTCAGATGATGATGATGCCGATGAAGATGGCCGTCTGGGCCTCGACCGATGTCCCCATCGACCTGGAAAAATTCTCCAGGCTTTACTCCAACATCATCAAAGCCCAGCTCCGGCTCGACGACGCGGCTATTCAGGAAATGGCGAAGATCAAGGGCTTCTGGATCGCCTCGGAGACAACCGGGGAGGTGATGGGCGCAAAAATGCGGTCGACAACCGAAGTCATCGAAATCAGCAAAAAGACACCAGACCCCTCTGTTTACACAATTCCCGCTGGCTACACGAAAAAAGATTACCTGGACATGCGTGGCATGCGCTGAGGTCCATCCCGGTCAGCTTGTCGCACCGGTCAGGTTTCAGAATAAGGAAGAAAGGCGGATCTCTATTCCTTCTCTCACCCCTCATGCGCGCCGGGTCAAAGCGAAGTTAGACCCCCAATAGCCGATGGAAAAAGTCATCCGGTTGAACCCCCTCCTCGAAGCTCTCCGTCACTCCCCCGAGCGCGTCCAGAAAATCTTCATTCAGAAAGGGCGAGAACGAAGGAAAGTCGGTGAAATTCTCCGTTTGGCCAGAGAGCGAAATATCCCCTTTGTCTTCGTCCCCGCGGTTAAGCTCAACTCTTTGGCCCCCGGCCACCAGGGAGTTGTCGCCTTTCTTTCTGCCCATCCCTTTTACTCTATCGATGATATCCTCGCCAGCGCCAAGAACCCCTTCCTCGTCCTCCTCGACGAGGTCGAAGACCCCCAGAACTTAGGAGCTATCATCCGGAGCGCCGAAGGAGCAGGGGCAGACGGGGTTGTCCTGCCGGCTCGACGTACGGCTGGACTGACTGACGCCGTTCTTTCTGTCTCGGCTGGCGCAGCCGAATACCTTAAGCTGGCCCGGGTCACCAACTTACCGCAGGCGATGGACGAGCTCAAGAAACGCGGCCTCTGGCTTATCGGGGCCGAGGGCGGAGGAAAGGAGTACTGGTATGAGTTTGATTACACTATTCCTATCGGAATAGTATTAGGTTCAGAAGGCCGGGGGCTCCGCCGCCTCGTCCGCGAAAAGTGCGATAAAGTCCTCTCCATTCCTCTCTTCGGCCGCATCCGTTCGCTCAACGTGGCCGCCGCGGCAGCTATCTTCTTTTTTGAGGTCGTCCGCCAGAGGACGGCCGGGAAAAAAGTTGAATAAACCCAGCCCTCAACCCGTATACGCTTATGAAGAGAAAAGAAAATGGCCGTCGAGCTCCAATTGGCCGGGAATTTATCGGCGCAGACCAGAACGATAAAAATGGGCGAAGACAGAGTCCTCTCGGAAAGCGAAATCCTCCGCCGCGTCAAGGCGGGAGACAGGAAAGCTTACCAGTTCATCGTCGGCAAGTACATGAAAAAAGCCTATTTCATCGCCCTGAGCTATGTCCACAACCATCAAGATGCCCTGGACATCTCCCAGGAATCCTTTGTCCGGGCTTACCGGAGGATGAAGGCCTACGACCCAGCGCGGCCCTTTTTTCCCTGGCTCTACGAAATCCTCAAGAACCTGAGTCTCGACCACCTCAAGCATCGCCAAACGAGGCATGAAATTCCCCTGGAGAGCGCATCCGCTCTCACGGCTGCGCCGGAGGACAGGGAAATGAAGGCGGCCGTTTGGAAAGCCATCCATTCCCTCCCCCCTGACCAGAAAGAAATCGTCCTCCTCCGCTATTTTCAGCAATTTTCCTACAAAGAAATCGCTGAGCTCACCCGAAAACCGGTCGGCACCGTCATGTCGGCCCTTTTCTGTGCTCGGGCAAAGCTCAAGGAGATTCTCGCCGAAACCTTAGGGTTTGAAGCCGAAAAAGATAAACGGAAGGGACGCCATGGACCATGACAACCTCAAAAAGCTCATCTCCCCGTACCTCGACGGCGAGCTTGGCGAGGAAGAAGCTCAGAAGCTCAAGGAGCACTTAGCCGGCTGCCCGGAGTGCCGCCGGGAGATGGAACAAATGCAAAAACTTGAGGAGGTGATGAGCATGATGAAACTCAAAAGTCCGCCTCAGGAGATGTGGGATGTTTACTGGAGGTCAGTTTATAATCGACTGGAAAGAGGGCTGGGCTGGATCTTGCTTTCGCTCGGCGCCATCATCCTCCTTTTTTTTGGCGCCTACAAGATGGTCGAGGGAATCATCAAGGATACAACCGTTCCCCTCGTCCTTAAGGTCGGCCTCATCGTCTTTTTAGCGGGAATCGTCGTTCTTCTTGTCTCGATTGTCAGGGAGCAGTTTTTCTTGAGGAGAAAGGAAAGATACAAGGAGATAGAGAAATGATCATAGTCACGACGGAGGAAGTCTCGGGTAAAACCATCAAGAAACACCTCGGCATCGTCCGGGGGAATACAATCCGCGCCCGCCATCTCGGCCGCGACATCATGGCCCTGCTCCGGCATGTCGTCGGCGGCGAAATCCGCGATTACACGAAGATGATGGCTGAGGCCAGAGAGCAAGCTCTCGACAGGATGGTCGAGGAAGCACGCGCCCTCGGAGCCAACGCCGTTGTCGGACTCCGCTTTTCCACGTCGATGATCATGCAAGGAGCAGCGGAGATCATCGCCTACGGGACGGCGGTCATTCTGGAGTAGGAAAGCGGAGGGAAACGTGATCAAGAAACTCTACCTGGCCACGCTCATCCTCCTGCTTACCCTTTTCTTCTTCTTCCTTTTCTGGTCCTAAACCACCTCTTCAGGAGCCCGATAAGACTCCGCCCCAAGAGGGGAAGTGGCGGGAGGCAGATGATGGCCTTCCCCTTCGCTTGACGGGCTTCCCTCATCCCAGTAGAATAACGTAGAATGAAAAAAGCGGAAGATTTTTACGAGCTCGAAAAACCCATTCTCCTTCTTAAAAAACAGGTGGAAGAGCTCGAGGCTTCGGAAGAGCCCCAGAAAAAAGAGAAAATCGGCAGCCTGAGGGCCCAGATTGAGAAAGAATGGGCGCGGATTGCGCCCCACCTGACTGCCACTCACATTGTCCAGATTGCTCGCCATCCCCAGCGACCCTACACCCTTGATTATCTTTCCCATCTGGTCGAGGATTTTACCGAGATGCACGGCGACCGTCGCTTTGCCGACGACCCGGCCATTGTGGCCGGGCTGGGCTTTTACAAGGGCCGAACCACCGCCTTCATCGGTCATCAGAAGGGCCGAACCACCAGGGAACGCCTGGAGCGCAATTTCGGGCAACCCAACCCGGAGGGTTATCGCAAAGCCTGGCGCGTCATGAAGCTGGCCGAAAAATTCGGCTTTCCCGTCATCACGCTCATCGATACGCCCGGTGCCTATCCTGGAATTGGCGCAGAGGAGAGGGGGCAGGCTGAGGCCATTGCGTCCAACCTCAAAGGCATAGCCGCTCTCCGTACGCCCGTCATCAACGTGATCATCGGCGAGGGGGGAAGCGGCGGTGCACTGGCCATAGGCGTCGGCGACGTCGTCATGATGCTCGAGTACGCCTTCTACTCGGTCATCTCTCCCGAGGGTTGCGCGGCCATCCTGTGGAAGGACCAGAGCGCTGTCGCGGCCGCGGCGGAGAACCTCAAGATCCGAGCCAAAGACCTCCTTGACCTCGGCGTCATCGATAAAATCATCCCTGAACCGCCGGGCGGCGCTCACGTCGACTACGAGCAGACTTTCCGCAACGTCGATAAGAGTATTCATCAGGCCCTCAAGAAGCTCGAAGCGAAACCCACCGACGATTTGATCAAGGAGAGGTATGAAAAATTCCGTCGGATGGGGGTCTTTATCGAAAAGTGAGCGAAAAGCCGTCAGCCAGAGCGTCTGTCGCCGCCATCAAGGGGACGAGGGACATTCTCCCCCGCGAAGTCCGCGCCTGGCAGCAGGCTGAGGCCATTGCCAAGAACATCTTTGAACTTTACGGCTACCGGGAGATCCGAACGCCCGTCTTCGAAGCTACTGAACTCTTCGAGAGGGGGACCGGACAAACTTCAGATATCGTCATCAAGGAGATGTACACTTTCAAGGACAAGGCCGGGCGCTCGCTTACCCTTCGACCTGAATACACGCCCTCAGTGGTCCGGGCCATCATCGAGCACCGGCTTTACCTTCAACCCGAGCCTCTCCGCTTCTATTACATCGGCCCGATGTTCCGTTACGACAAGCCGCAAAAGGGCCGCTACCGCCAGTTCCACCAGATCGATATCGAGGTCTTCGGCGAGAGCGATGCGTCTGTCGACGCCGAGATTATCGAAATGGCCCATCATCTCCTCGACGAACTTGGCGTTTCGGACACCGAGACGCTCGTCAACTCTGTCGGCTGCCGGAAGTGTCGCCCCGCTTATCTCCAGGAACTGCGCAAGGCCGCTCAAGCTGTCTCGGTTTCTCTTTGCCCCGATTGCCAGAGAAAAGTAACCACCAACCCCCTCCGCATTTTCGACTGTAAGGTCGAGACATGCCAGGAGCTTGCCCGGAACTTCCCCGAAATACTTGGCTACCTTTGCCCGGAGTGTGAGGCCCATTTCCACGATTTCCGCTCTTATCTCGACCTCTACGGACTTCCCTACCGCGTCGAGCCGCGCCTCGTCCGCGGCATCGACTACTACACGAAGACCACCTTCGAAATCACAACCAGGAAGCTCGGGGCCCAGAACGCCATCGTCGGGGGCGGCCGCTACGATGACATGATGAAAGATTTTGGCGGGCCGGACATCTGCGGCATCGGGTTCGCGGCGGGGATGGAAAGGCTGCTGGCAGTGGCCCGGCTGGAGAAGACGGCCGACAGTTTCGTTTTTATCGTTCATCTCGGTGCCGAGGCCAAAAAGAAAGCCCTGGGCATAGCCCGCCAGCTGCGACACCAGGCCATCGAATGTCTTCTCGAGTTTAAGGAGCGAAGCTTAAAGACACAGCTCGGCCGGGCGAGCCGACTCGGCGCTTCTTGGTGCTTGATCATCGGCGAAGAGGAGATAAAAAGCGGCAGGCTGAAGTTAAAGGAGATGAAAACCGGAGCCCAGCGGGAGGTCAATCCCGAGGAAATAGCGGGCCTCCTTCGCCAGCCAAAACCTTAGGACATCTGCTGATGGGACGCTAATCAGAAGGGAAAGCAAGGCAGGAAAAGCAGGAAAAAATGAAAGAAGAATTGTCCGCTCAGCCGTCAAGCTGGCAGCGCACCCTTTACGCCGGCCTCATCCGGCCCGAGCACGACGGCCAGGAAGTCACCCTGTTCGGCTGGGTTCAGAGGCAGCGGGATATGGGTAACCTTGTTTTCGTCGACCTCCGGGACCGGGAGGGCATCGTCCAAATCGTCTTCTCGACGGCCAGGCCAGAGCTTCTCGAGGCAGCCAAGAAACTCCGGCCTGAGTATGTCATCGCCGTCAAAGGCAAAGTCAGGCGACGAACTCCCCAGGCCGTCAACCCCGACTTGCCCACCGGAGAAATGGAAGTTGAGGCAATCGACCTCAGGATGGTGAGCCGGGCCAAAGTTCCACCCTTCCAGGTCGCCGACCCTGTTTCGGCCTCCGAAGAGCTCCGCTTCAAGTATCGATACATCGACCTCCGGCGCCCCTCGATGCAGCGGAATATACGGCTTCGCCACGAGGCCGCCCTCCGGGTTCGTAACTTCCTCAGCCAGCAGGGATTTCTCGAAATCGAAACTCCCTTCCTGACCAAATCGACGCCCGAAGGCGCCCGCGATTACCTCGTCCCCAGCCGCGTTTACAAAGGCCGCTTCTACGCTCTTCCCCAGTCTCCGCAGCTCTTCAAACAAACGCTGATGATGGCCGGCTTCGACCGTTACTTCCAGGTCGTTCGCTGTTTCCGGGACGAAGATTTGAGGGCTGACCGCCAGCCGGAATTCACCCAGATTGATATCGAGATGAGCTTCGTCGACCGCGAAGACGTCTATGCCACCGTCGAGTCTCTGATGGCCGCTGTTTTCGAAATTATCGGGGAAAAGATTGCCAAGCCCTTCCCGCGCCTCTCCTATGAAGAGAGCTTAGAAAAATACGGCACGGATAAACCCGATTTGAGAGTTGAGGAAGAAATCGTTGACCTTTCGACGGCCTGCGGCTCCGTTCACCTGGACATCCTCCACGACGTCCTCGCTTCAGGCGGAAAGGTTAAGGGGCTCCGGGTCAGGGGAGGAGCGAGCTTTACCCGAAGTCAGCTCGATAAAATCAACCAGCAATCCCGTGACCTTGGCGCCAAAGGTATCATCTGGCTCCGGAAGCAGGATGGGTTCAAGTCATCGCTGAAAATGATGGACGAAGAAGCGCAGCTTCTCTGGGAAAGGATGAAAGCGACGGATGGAGATATCGTCTTCCTCGTTGCCGATAAGAGAGAAATCGCTCTGGCAGCTCTCGGGAGCTTGAGAAAGGAGCTCTGTTCGGGCAAGACAGAAAAGCGTTTCGCTTTTGCCTGGGTGACCGATTTTCCGCTTTTTGAGTGGAGCGAGGAAGAAAGAAAAATCGTTTCTGTCCATCACCCCTTCACCTCTCCTCATGAAGCGGATATCCCGCTTCTCGACCAAGAGCCCCTCCGCGTCAGGGCCAAGGCCTACGACCTCGTCCTCAACGGGTATGAGATCGGCGGCGGCTCCATCCGCATCCATGACTTCGACCTCCAGCGAAAAATCTTCGGCCTTCTCGGGCTCAGCGACAGGGAAACCGAGGAAAAATTTGGCTTCTTCCTCGAGGCTCTCAACTACGGGACTCCCCCTCATGGCGGCATCGCCCTCGGGTTTGACCGCATCGTCATGCTCCTCGCTGGCGAAGAATCCATCCGCGAGGTTATCCCCTTCCCCAAGACAACAAGCGCCCTGTGCTTGCTGACCGGTTCGCCCTCCGAAGTGAGCGAGGGGCAACTCGAGGAGCTCGGCCTCCGCCTAAAAAAATAAAGGCACGCCCGGCATTCGCTCCTCGACATGCTCAAACAACGGGCCTTCCAGGTCGCTTGTGGCTACGAGGACGCCAATGACGCCGAGACGCTGCGGCAGGACCCGTCGGGTGATTCTATCGGCAATCCTGGGTCATGAGCTCAACCTGGCGTTTCTTGAGAATCTATGAATCAATCAGGTTAGATTTCCTAATTGCCTTGATTCTCGGCTTAAGCTTCTGGGTGCGGTGCTGGTTCTGTCCAGTTGTCGACTCTGTTTGTCACACTCCGCTCAAAAATAATCCTGGCCTGGTGGGAAAGGAAAAAGGGCTCGAACGCACCGGGAACGGGGGAAATCGGGGAATGGAAGGCGAAGGTATGCCTCTAAGCCGTCTCCAGGATCAAAGGAGGAAGAGCTGGTAGAAGGTGAATTTCTTCCGCAAGCCAGGGGCCCGCAGGTAAAATTCTTTAACCTTCAGCCCTTTCTCGACAGCGATTCTCTTCGTCTCTGGTGAAATAAGATAAATATGAGCTAAAAAGCTCTTTTGCAGAGTTGGGCTGTGCCGGAACAGGTATTCCACTTCGTCTTGAGATAACTGCCAATAACTATCGGGGAAAAGGCGTTTCTGGAGCTCCCGGCTGGTCCGGATTTTCCAGAAGATTTTGTGGAAAATCTCCCGCCGGATGTCCTCTTCATCACTGGCTATTTCCAGCTGGGTTAATCCTTTGTTCGGGAAGTCGATAAATATTTTATAATACACATATTGCTTATCGAGGTAATTGTCAGTGATGATGATGGACCCGTCCGGAATAGAGGAAAAAAGCGCTGACAGACGGATATCTTCTTTCCTTTCCCCGCTCCGATCTGCCTTAGGGTAGTTGGAAGCAATCATCCCTATGTTGGCAAGGATGAGCCCGATGATGATGAGGGGCATCAGGGGTGGAAATTTCTTTGTGAGCCGGAAGAGCGTCTCGATGCCGATACCGGTGAATAGGGCAAGGATCAAGATGGCAGGAATAAAAAGAGGGTCAAGGTCGGGGATATCATAGTTCAGGATGAAAAAGGACTGGCCTAGAAAAGATAATAAAAGGAGGAAGGCAACTTTGTTCTTCTTCTTGAATAAAGAAAGGAAACCGAGGGCAGCGAGCAAAAGGAGAGGAACCGTCCATTCGTCAATAAGATGGCGAAAAAAAAGGGGTATCCTTTGGAGAATAATTTGGTTGAAGGAAAAGGGAAACATGGAAGAACGGAACTGTCCACCGGAGAGAACGGCGAAGAAACTTTTCGGGTCCACAACGCGGTGTTCCATGTAAGGAGCTCTCTGGAAAGACCGGATGAAAAGGTAACCATAAAGACCCAGGGTGGCGAGAATCCCAGCCAATCCGACGGCCAGGAAGCGCGGCTTGAGCATGACGCGTCCCTGAACTGAAGCGATAAAAAAAAGGATGGCCGGGAGCAGAGTCACCATCGTCAGGTGATTCGCGAAACTGAGTGGATAAAGGATGAGGAACAAAGACAGCCAGCGAAAGCTGAGAGTTTCCTCCCATCGGATGAGGGAGAGAAAAATCATGGCCAGAAGGAAGCTATTCAGAGTATAAACTTCAGCCACCACAGAATGAGACCAGAAGGAGAGGCTGAAGGCGAAAAGAAGGCTCGTCGACATGGATATCCATTTCCTCTTGACGATGAGTAGCCCAAGGTAATAGAGAACGAAGACGGTGA
Source organism: uncultured Eubacteriales bacterium (assembly GCA_964445305.1). GTDB lineage: Bacteria > Acidobacteriota > Aminicenantia > Aminicenantales > UBA8522 > CAYUKK01. The sequence continues at coordinate 10,111 of CAYUKK010000208.1, read as the reverse complement.
GGATAGAGAAAAAAGCAGACATCAAGTTGGCCCGGAAGGCGACAGACCTCCAAGGCAAATGGACAAAAAGCCAATTCAAGAGAATATAGAGCGGATAGCCGGGCGCATGAGGAATGCCGAGGATTTTCCCGATGAACTGGAATTTAACCGTATCCCCTGTCCCTCCCATTCCGGGAAGCAGGGTTTTTAAGTAGAGAATTGAGGTCAAGAGAATGAGAACGGCTGGAGCAAACCAGGCCGAAGCAGATGGGAAAGTGGAGCGAATTCTCTGATAGAGGTGGTCCATCCGGCTAAGGTTCGCCCTTTTTGGAGCAAGGGACAAGGGGAAAGGCACGTTTTTCGTCCCGGTATAGCGCCGTCGCCATCGAGGCCGAAGGTCAAGTGAAAAGATTAATCAGGCATAGTATCTCCCCTTCTGCCGAGATGTCAAGTCGGCGGGCGACGAGAAATCAACGGGAAAAAAACCTTAGCCGGGAAGGCCGGGCTTCTTGAAGAAGTCTGTTGCCGGCGCCAGCCTGATATTCTCTGGTTTTACTTCAAGCGGATACACCTGGATAATCTTGTCCTCTTCGAGGATGTGGTCGGGCATGTTCGGGTTGGCGTAGGTGATCGGCGATGGCGTGTTGTCCAGGAGAGCTTTTTTCAGCGCCTCTGCGTCCTGGGTGATGACGGCGATGTGGATATTCTGGAAGTTGAGGTATTTCCGGATGGTGCGGTTGACATCCTGCCGGGTAAGCTTGGGCAATCGCCTCTGGACTTCGGCCAGGAAATCCTTATATCCATAATAGTGGGAGTCCATCTGCCAGCCCAGCCGCTCGTCCAGAGTTTGGGCATAGAGTCTGGTATAGTTGAGCAAATAGGTGCGGACGAGCTCAAACCTTTCCTCGGGAATTCCCTCTTCGACGAGCTTGCGCAGCTCGCGCAAGGCCTGACGGATAACAAAGTGACGGTTGGCGTTGGCTAACGGCCGGATCCAGATCGAAAAATACTGTTGCTGACGACAATAGTTCGTGGCTGGGAATTTGTCTCTTCCCTGGATGAAATGCTCGATATAGGCGTAGTCGCCATAATTCTGGCCCCTTTCCTCGCGGATTTTCTGGAAGAGGAGGGAAACGTGCTGACGGTGTTCGCCAAAGTGAGAGCCAGCAATCCAGAGGGCGAAAAAGTCATCCGAGGAACGGTTGAGCGCCACGGGGAAACCCATGGAAATAGCTGTCGCCGGCGTCTGCTTTTCAGCGATTACAAAATGGAGGCCATGAGGTAACTCTGGCTTGGGCAAGACCAGGCGGGGCGTGAACCCTTGCGGGAGAACGGCAAAGTCGGCCTGGACCCTTGTCGGAAAATCTGCCGGGTAGCCGCCGGCCAGGCCGATGGTGATATTCCCCTGGACAACATGCTCTTTGTAAAAAGCCTTGACGTCGTCCAGCTTGATGCCGGAGACCGTCTCCACAGTTCCGGCCTCGTGGTGTCCGTAAGGATGGCCATTATAGAGCATCAGGTTGAGGATTTCTTTTCCGAATTGCTCGTCCATGTTGCTGATGAGGGTCTTTTCGAGAAAGTTGAGCTGGTTGGTTCGCAGCCGTGTGAAATCCTCTTCACGAAAACCAGGGTCAAGGATCATGTCCTTGAAGATGGCGTAAAATTTCTCGAGGTTATCTCGATGAATGGTTCCAGCAAGAACGGCCATTTCCTTGTCGACCCTTACCGTGACGCTTGCCGCCATGGGGTAGAAGATTTGGTTAATCTCCTTGAAGGTCATGGTTCTCGTGCCGCCGTTGGCGAGCATGTGGAAGGTGAGGTAGGCCAGGCCTTCTTTCCCTCGCGGGTCGTTGGCCGAGCCGACTTTGAAGAGAACTTTGAGATGAACAAGGGGATTCCCTTCGAGCGGCAGGAGTTCAGTGGTGATGAGGTTGGGGTTGACCTTCCTGCAAGAGGTTGAAAGGAGAAAGCCGGCCAAGATGACAATTGGCATAAGCGCCGTAATCATGCTCTTGTTCATGATGCTTTGCCTCCAGTCAGGGTTACAACCGTGCTTGCGGTTTTGACAAAATACTTTCTGGCCATGGCTTGAATGTCCTCAGGCGTGACCTTTTCATATAGGGCAAAGAGCCTGTTGAGGGTGCCCGGGTCTGGGGTCAGGTTGATGTAGAAGGCCAGAGTTCCAGCAACTCCGTCTGTCGTCTCGAGCTCGGCAGCCAGGCTGTACTTCAGGTTGGACTTAACTTCGGCCAGTCTGTCAGCCGCGACGGGATGGTTCTTGAGGCGCTCGAGTTCTTGAAAAACGGCCTCCTCCACATAAGGCATGTCCTCTTCTTTTTTGACGATCGAGGTAAAAATGAGGAGGTAGGGGTCGCGTCGGTCGGGAAAGCTCGCATTGAGGGTCTGGCATTTTTGTTCTTCGATGACGAGTCGCTGGTAGAGGGGTGAGGAAGGCGAAAAGGCAATTTCTGCCAGGAGGTCGAGAGCCGCTTTGTCCATAGCTTCATCGGAATAAGCCGGACCGTGGAAGGCAATGGCTAATCGAGGAAGAGTCTGGGTTGGCCAGGCGTAGTGGGCTCTTTTGGCTGCGGTCTGGGGCGGCTCGACAGGGGTGACCAGGGTGTAATTTGACCTCTTCCAGGAGCCATAGTGCTTGCGGACATGGGTCATGAGCTCATCATGGTCAAAATCGCCGGCGACGAGAAGGATTGTGTTATCGGGAGCGTAAAACCGCTCCTTGAAGAGCTGGCTGTATTCAAACTGGTTGGGCATGTCCTGGATATCCTTGAGATAGCCCAAAGTCGTGTGTTTGTAAGAATGCTTTTCGAAGGCGGTATCGCGCAGGAGCTCAAACAGTCGCCGGTCAGGGCTTGAGACACTGGCGTAGTATTCGCCCTCGATCACGGGCGCCTCGGTCTTGAGCATTTCCTCGTCGTAATGGAGGTTAATGAACCTATCCGCTTCCGTTTCGACGACTTTTTCTAAATTCTCGCGGCCAGCAAAAACGACGAAATAGCAGGTGTAATCGTCGGTCGTGTAGCCGTTGGTTCCCGCCCCCAGTCGGGTAAGGAATTCGTCGTAGGCCTCGCGGGGCACTTTCTTTGTTCCTTTGAACATCATGTGTTCGAAGAAGTGAGCAAAACCTGATTTGCCGGGCTCGACTTCATTACGCGACCCCGACCGAACAATCGTGTAATAGGAAATGATGTGCGGGTTCGGCAAAGGGATGGAGATGACCCGGAGCCCGTTTTCGAGCTCCTCGATTCTATAATCAAAGGGAAAGACAACCGAGCCTGATGGAGAAAGTGGAAGGATAAAGACAAATACAAGGAAGAAAGCCAAGCCAATGGGGATAAACTTGAGCATGAAAACCTCCTCACGGGAACTTGGACCAAATCATAGCAAATTTTTTTTCGGCGTTCCACCGCTAAACAGAACTCCAGAATTCCTGGTTCATACGTCTGCCAAGTCCGTATTCTGGCGCCAGCTTTTCTGGTGGCCTTCATGTTCCTTGGTAAATCTACAATAGACGGGCGCCCTTTTCTTCAAGGAAAACAGGTTGTCCTTAGCTGAAAGGACCGCTATGGAGGGGGTTCAGTCGGTGGCGGTGCGCCTTGCTTCGCTCGGACGATTTTCCGGATTTTTTGAAAGGCTTGGGTCCCTTAGGCTTGCCGGTGGGAGAGAGAGCACCCTTCCTGAGCGGCCAGATCGGCGTCGCCTGTTGAGCCAACCCAGCTCCACCGAACGCTTTATTTCTCGGCGGGTGTAAGGCTTGAGGTCGAGGATGGGGGTTCCATCGAGCATGTCCGCTCCAGAAACCGCCAAGATATTGCCGCGTCGGCCGAGGAGGCGGACGACCGTCAGGCCGATAGGGTTAGGCCGGTGAGGCGAGCGAGTCGAAAAAACGCCCCGCCACCGGGCTTCAAGGGGAGGCTTGACAAGAAGTTTCTTTTGCCGCGATTGGTGGAAAGCGAAGAGAACGATGAGGTGAGAGAAACCGTCGACATCCTTCAGCCCTCGGGCATAGGGCTTGAAAATTTCGAGCTCGGCCTTAATCCTGGAAAAGCCGTGTGGGTTGAGGTTGCGGCGAGGGTCGATGTCCTCCTTTGTTTTGAAGGGCGAGTGGACAACGCCGATCGGCCTGAACCTGAATTCAGTTTTTACCACGTCCCGCCGAAGTCTCTTTTAAAAGCCTCGCTCAGCTCTCTACCCCAGTTGTCGAGGGCATCCAGTTTGCCGAGAAAGAACCGGAGGACCGGCGGCTCGGAGATAAACTTTAGACCCTTGATTAACTCTCGATGCTGATAGAGCCAGTTGAGCCTGTCGATGATGTATTCAATTTGGGAAATGGTGTAAACCCTCCTCGGTAGGGCGATACGCGTAAGCTCCAAATCGGCGTAGACTTCCCGGCCTTCTCTATCGCGGTCCATCGAGATAGTTCCTCTCTCCATGGCCCTTACGCCAGAGGAAATATAGAGAGCTGCCGTTAGAGCTCCAGCGATATATTGCTCTTTGGGAACGTGGGGGAGGAATTTCTTGGCATCCACATGACAGGCTAAGCCGCCCGGAGGAGTGACGACGGGAATGCCCATGGCATCGAGCTTTTCGACGAAATACTGGATTTGTTCGATGGCGCAACCGGCTACCGAAGGGTCGACCATTTCGCGCAGCCCGACGGCCATCGCTCCTATCTCACGCATCGACATTCCGCCGTATGTAAAGAAGCCCTCGTATACCGGAAGCCAGGGTTCTATCTTTCCGAACAGCTCCCTGTCGTTGGTGGCGATGAAACCTCCTCTGACGCAGGTGTTTTTTCTCCCGCTCAAATAGAAAATGTCGGCCAAAGCGCACATTTCTTTGACAATCTCCGCCACCGTCTTATTCTCATAGCCTTCTTCTCGTTTCCAAATGAAATAGGCATTTTCAGAGATCAAGCTACCGTCAATAACCAGGAGCAGGCCATTCTCATCGCAGACTTTTCTTACCGCCTTCAAGTTTTCCATGGAAAAAGGCTGGCCGCCGAGGAGGTTGGTCGTGGCCTCCATACGCACATAGCCGACCTTGTGCTTCCCGTGTTGGCGGATTGCCTCCTCAAGCTTTTGGATGTCCATGTTTCCCTTGAAAGGATGAGTGCTCTTGGTTTTCAAGGCCTCGTCGGTGTAGAGTTCGAGGCATTCGGACCCGGCCGTGACCTCGATATGGGCCTTGGTCGTGGTGAAATGGTAGTTGGTGATGATAACGCCATCCGGCTTGCCGAACACCTTGGACAGGAGATGTTCGGCAGCTCTACCCTGGTGCACATTCATGACATACTCATAGCCCAGGATTTCTTTAACCGCGTCGGCAAATTCGTAGAAGGTCATACTTCCAGCATAGGCATCATCCGTTTTGATAAAGGCCGCGAATTGATTATCGCTCATGGCGTTAACGCCACTGTCGGTGAGCATGTCGAGAAAAATATCCTTGGTTTTGAGCTGGAACGTATTGTATCCGGCTTCCTGAATGGCTTTAAGCCTTTGTCCGACGGGAACGAGCTCGACCTTCTGGACCATTCTGGCTTTGTGCATTTCAACGGGTAAGTTCTGTCCATTGGAAAGCTTTAAAATCATCTGGGCCTCCTTTATGTTAACGAGATGAAAGAACTTTTTTTAAAGCATCGATGAGCTTCCGATTTTGCTCTTCGGTGCCGATGGTAATCCGCAGGGCATGAGGGAATCCGTACTCTTTGATCGTCCGAGTGATGATTCCATTCCTTTGCAAGGCCTCGAAAACAGCTTGGCTATCCCGACCGAAGTCGACAAAAATGAAATTGGCATAAGTGGGAACATAAAACAGCCCTAATTTTTCATAGGCCTTATAAAGATATTTTTTCCCCGCTTCGTTGGCGGCTTTGCCCTTCTTAACGTGTTCGGTATCATCGAGAGCAGCGATTCCGGCCACCTGAGAAAGACGGTTGACGTTGAAGGAGAGACGTAGCTTGGACAAGTCAGCGATGACGTCCTTGGGGGCAATTCCATAGCCGAGGCGCACCCCCGCCAAACCGTAAATCTTGGAGAAGGTGCGGAGGATGAGGATGTTTTTTCCCTGCCGAAGATAGGCCAAGGAATCCGGATACCTGGGGTCGTCGATGTATTCATAATAGGCTTCATCCATGATGACCAGGATATCCTCAGGGATTTGTTCAAAGAACTCCTCGACTTCCTCCTTTGTCACCATGGTGCCTGTCGGGTTGTTTGGATTAGCGATGTAAACCAATCGGGTGTTCTTTTTTACAGCCTTGAGCATGGCCTCAAGGTCGTGGGTGTAGTTTTTCATCGGCACTTCGATAAATTCGCCGTCGGCGATGCGGGCAGCAATCTTGAACCAGATAAAGGCACCTTGGCTGGCGACGGCGCTGTGTTTTGGGTCGAGATAAGCGAGGGCCACGAGAGGAAGGATTTCCACCGAACCGTTCCCAACAAAGATGTTTTCCGGCTCAAGACTCAACTTGTGGGCGAGTTTTTTCTTGATATAATAACAATTGTCATCGGGATAAAGGTTCGATTCTTTCAACGCTCTTTTGATCGCCTGGACCGCCAGAGGAGAAGGTCCGAGGGGATTTTCGTTGGACGCCAGCTTTATAATCTCACCTTTTAACCTCAGTTCCCGGGCCACTTCCTCGACTGGTTTGCCCGGCTTATAAGGGCTGATCTTTTTTAGAAATTCCCTTGATTGAATCATGATGTCCCTTCATTTTTCGACATAAGTCAGCCATTTTTTATATCGAGGGATTTTCCCGACGACAATATCCCTGAACATTTGCCGGAGCTGAGCTGTGATTTCTCCCACCCGACCGGAGCCGATAGTGGACCTCATCGAGGGCGTATGAGAGCTGGAAGCATCGGTGACTTCAATGATGGGAGTAATCTCCACCGCCGTCCCGGAGAAGAAGGCTTCATCGGCTCGGAAAAATTCTTCCTTGGTAATGGGGCCAATTGTTGTCTTGATGCCGATATCGGTGGCCATTTCCAATACGCTTTTCCTCGTAATGCCCTCGAGTATCGACTCGGATGAGTCATTCGTCTTCAGACAGCCGTCTTGGTAAATGAAAATATTTTCTCCAGGTCCTTCGGCAACGTTGCCCTCGAGGTTGAGGAAGATGGCTTCGTCATAGCCGTTAGCCCTGGCCTCCATGCCGGCAATAGTCGACTGGACATAGCTACCGCCCAGTTTGGCGTTCATATCCAGTTGGCGGTAGTGGAATCGTGGTCGAGAGGTTATGTAGACGCTCACGCCAGTTTCGGCTTTCGTGCCCAGATAAGCTCCCCATTCCCATGTGCCAATGATGAGATCGACCGGGCAATATTTTGGGACGAGGCCTAAATTTCCGTAGGAATAGAAAAGGAGGGGACGGATGTAGGCTGATTCGAGCTCGTTCAAGCGGAGAGTGAGCTTGATCGCCTCGATAATTTCCTCTTTGGTGTAGGGAACGTCCATGCCAATTACAGCCGCCGAGTGGAAAAGGCGGTCGATGTGCTCGGGAAGTCGGAAGATGGCCGGGCCGTTGGCTGTCCTATAAGCGCGAATTCCTTCGAATACAGAACCTCCATAATGGAGGGCGAAAGTCATAGGATGGATGTGGGCGTCCGACCAGTCGTAGAATTTCCCGTTGTGCCAGTATTTCTTGGCCGAAGGAAAATGCGTCGTCTCAAACATTCATGACTCCTTGGGTTATGATGAACGGGGGATAATAAATAGGAGAAAGATGGAAAAGCCCGGCAAGGATTCGAGCGTTCGACGCCAAAAATCTTCTTTCTTGAAGGCGGGCCTCTTTTAAAGAAAAAAATTTAACATAAAAAAGAAAGCGATTGCAAATGCCAAACTTCCTTCATCCCTCGCCCCGGCCCGGCATAAAAAATTCCCAGGCACACCAGATTCCTTCGGGCCGGGTATCGGGGGGACAGACAAGGCAGCGCGTTTCGATGCGCGGGTCGATCGTTCGAGCAAACCCGCTATACTCTATTATTCCTATCGATTTACAGGGAAAATGGGGCAACCCCTGGCGCTTTCTCGCTTCTTGAACCCGGCACGTCTTCATCCGGAAGACGCAACGGTTCGGGCTGACCTCGTCAATTTCCTGGAGGTTGATGTGAGCGTAAAGGCGAAATTTCAAGGCCTGGATAAGCGCCGGGATGCCCCCTCCCTCGGCCAAACCCAGCCGCTTCATAATCCGTCTGGCCTCGAGGACAGTAAATTTTTCCCAGGCGGCCTTGTCGAGCTCCATGGCCGCTCCGAGCCCATAGGCCTCCTCTACCGCTCGGAACCATAAGCCATCGTGGGCCAGCCAGTTGACTGCTGCGTCCCTGAGAAGTTCGATGAGCTCCTCCCGGGACATGTCTTTGATGTCCTTAATCTCAGCCACGAAGATTTCTCCTCTTTTCCGGCTTATCAGCTTCGGTTGAGGTGGGCCCATAAAAACGCTTTCCCTTGTGGCGCATGACCTTGATTTTCTTCTTCTTCACGAGCTCTTGGATGAGTAGCTTGACCTCACCTTCCTCTCCCGCCAGCGTCATGGCCATCTCCTTAGCCGTGACGGGCCGGCGGGCGACAAGCGAAAGGATGGCCGCCTCGAGTTCGCGCCTCGAAGAGGGTTGCGGGCTTTCGTGGAAATCGGCCACGACCTCCGCCTTTTCCCCGAGTTCTTCCTTGATTTTCCCGAGCTCTACGCGGCTCAGGGGAAGAGCCCACGGCTCAGCCGGTGGCCTGACGACAGTGTTGAGCTGGACTCGGTCAGGTCGGATTCGCTCGATCGCTTTCTTGAGCGCCTTGATGTCAGCCGGCGAGTCGTTGACGTCCTTGACGAGCATAACCTCGAGCCAGATGAGTCCCTTGAATTCCTTACGGAAATCTTGCAGGCCCTGGACGATCCTTTCCAGCCTGAGCGAGGGCAAAGGTCGATTTACTTTCTTGAAGGCGGCCTCTGTGGCTGCGTCGAGGGAGGGGACGACAAGGTCGGCGGCGAGCAGGGCCCTCCGGATCGACGGCCGGGAAAGGAGGGAGCTATTGGTCAGCACGGCCACGGGAATTGAAGTCATTCTCTTAAGGCGTCGGATGATGCCTCCGATGGCCGTGTTGAGGGTCGGTTCCCCCGACCCAGAAAAAGTGATGAAGTCGATGCGCTGGCCAGAATCCAGAGCTTTCCTGACCTCTTCGACGATTTCCCCGACTGGATAAAATTTCCGCCTTCTTGTCGTTTGTCTTCTTGTCGGGCCAAGCTGGCAGTAGACGCAGTTGAAGGAACAGGTCTTGTAAGGGATGATGTCGACACCGAGCGAATAACCGAGCCGCCGCGAAGGGACAGGTCCGTAGACGTGGGCGATCATTTATTTTGATAGAGGGAGATAAAGCGCCGCAAGGACCGGTCGTAGGTCTTTTCGACGGCATCGGGGAAGAAGCAGGCGGGAAGTTCCCGGTTGCTCCAGTGGTAAGCGAGGCACTCGCAGCAGATGCCCTTCCGGCTGCAGGGCTCCCAGGTGCAATTGCAGCGCTCCAGATTCTTTTGGCTTCGGCATTTATCCATTTTTTATTTTCCTTTATCGGGTATGGGGCGTTGAGGTTATATCAAACCTTCCGGTAATGTTTTTTCCACGGATGGCTTTTCTGGTAAAGATAATCGGCCAGGGCCCGGCGCAGCGTTTCGGCAGCAAGCTGGGCGCAGTGGACATCGGATTCGGGCAACCCGCCGAGCCTCTTGAGAATTTCCTGCGCTCCAGCATGAGCCAGGGCTTCTGAAAACGACTTATGGAGCGCCAGCTCGGTGGCCATACTCCCGCAGGCAATCGTCGTCCCGCAGCCGTCGGTTTGGAATGTGCATTCGGTGATGACATCGTCTTTGACCCGGAGAAAGATTTCCATGGCGTCGCCGCAGGTGCCTTTGACCTGAGCATAGCCATCGGGGGATTCTATCCTTCCCAGGTGGCGCGGGTTCTGCCAATGGTCGATGACGGCCGGAGAGTACCTTTTCTTGATTTGCTCCAGGATTTCTTCCTGGAGCTTCCGCGTGAATTCTTCCAGGTCTTCGTTTTCTTCGGACATCACTCTTTCTCCCTGGAGTCGAGGCTTTAGGATAAACGAGTTGCTTCCAAAAGGCAAG
>CAYUKK010000207.1:0-6338 GCA_964445305.1 uncultured Eubacteriales bacterium | reverse complement strand
GTGCCGTCCATGTTGATGGTCGCCCCGAGGGGGAGGACGAAGCTTGAAAACTTCCTCTCGACGCCCATGTGGTCGAGGGCGTCGAGGGCAACCGGGAGGGTAGCGCTCGAGCTCGACGTGCTGAAAGCGAAGAGCATCGGCGCACGGATGCCCTGGTAGAAGCGTTGCGGGTTCATCTTGCCGAGCAAGCCCACGGCCAGAGTGTTGAAGGTGAAAGTGTAGAGGACAAGAGCGCCGATAACGGCTAAAGAATATTTCAACAGCGGGACAAGGATGTGGAGCCCGAACTGGCCAACGACAGTGGCAATGAGGGCCAGGACGCCGTAGGGGGCCAGCTTCATGGCGATGTGGACGACCTCGATGATGGCGTCGTTGGTTGCGTCCAGAAAGCCAAGGAGCCTTTCTGACTTTTCCTTTTTTATCATTGTCAGGACTGTGCCGAAGAGCAAGGCCAGGAAAATGACCTGGAGCATGTTGCCTTCAGCCAGTGCCTGAATCGGGTTAGCGGGAACGATGTCAATGAGAAACTGGACGGTCGAGGGCTTTTCCTTGAGCCTTTCCAGCCCGATTTGAGCTTTGGATTGATAGCTCTTATAGAGTTCGGCTTGCGTTTCTCTGGCCAACCCTTTTCCGGGTTTGGTCAGGTTGGCCACGAGGAGGCCGATGGTAATGGCCAGGACGGTGGTGACGATAAAGTAGGCGAGCGTTTTTATCCCCATCCGGCCGACCTTTTTGATATCGCCGACACTCGCTGTTCCGATCATCAAGGAGACGAAAACGAGAGGGACAACGATGAGGGTGATGAGACGGAGAAAGATCTTGCCCACTGGCTCGATGGCCGCTGCTTTTTCTCCGAAAATGAGGCCGACGACGATGCCGAGACAAAGACCGACCAGGATCTTGGTGTGGAGCTTCAGCTTTTTTCCTCTCCGCAGGCGCATGTCCTTCTCTCGAGCCAAACCCTCGCCGGCCGCGGTAACGGAAAAATATCCTATCCCCTCCCCCCGATGATGTCAATCAGGGGAGTTCCCCTTAGATACTTTCGCCTCTTGAATTTTATAACCAGCCCGCGTTCCGATACCAGGCAATAGTCAGGTCCAGGCCGTGCCGAAAATCAACCCGGGGCCGGAAGCCCAATTCCGCCCTGGCTTTCTTTATCGACAACGGCTTGCTGTGGATAAAAAAGCTCAGCTTAGCCCGGTTGAGGGGAGGCTCTTTTTTGAAGGGAGCGGAGACGGCCTCAAGCCCTCGGGCGGCCAGGAGAGCCAAAAAAATCGGGACGGGGAAGGGGTGGACCCGGACGCTACAGGCCCGGCCAATGGCGGCGACGATTTCTGTCGCTTCGAGAATCTCCTCCCCAGCGATATGATAGACATGGCCCCTTTGCCCGAATCGAGCAGCGAGGAGGATTCCGGCAATAAGGTCATCCACATAGACCGGAGTCTGTTTGGCCCGGCCGCGCGGAAGAAAGGGGAGCTTCTTTCGAGCCACGGCCCTGATGAGCTTGAGCGTGCGGCGGTCTCTGGGTCCGTAAGCCCAGCCCGGCCGGATGATCACAACATCCATTCCCGATGAGGCGGCGTCAAGAGCCATTTTCTCAGCTTCAAGCTTGGTCCTGTCATAAATGCTCAGGGGCCGAGGGGGAAATGTTTCATCGACAGCCTCGCCCGACGGGACCGACCCGAGTACGCCAGCCGAGCTCACATGGATGAAGCGGACGCTTCCTTTTGAGCGAGCCTCTTCTAACATCGCCGCTGTCCCCTCGACGTTGATTCTCCGAAACTCCTCCTGGCTGACGACGGCCGAGCCAAGGACAGAGGCGAGATGGAAAGCCACGTCGACTCCGTCAAAAGCCGCGGCGAGGACACGGCGATCCCCAATGTCCCCAGTCACCAGTTCAACCCCTTTCACCTGGGCAAGAGGCGTTCTATGGATGAGGGCTCGAACTCGCCAGCCCTTCTGGATGAGGGCATCGACAAGATGGCTCCCGATAAAGCCAGCGGCACCGGTCACAAAAGCTTGCACAGGAATACCTTCAAGCCTGCCTCATGGAATACATGCGGGCTTTCTGGAGAACCAACTCCATTTTTTCGTGGTATCTGGCCACGGTGTATTCCCTTTCGGCCTTCTCTCTGGCCGCCCTGGCTTTTTCCGCTGCAGCTGGGTTGCTCAGAGCGAACGAGATTCCCCGCGCCAGGCTCTGGGGATCCGGAGCTACAAGAATGGCTGTCTCAGGGCCCAAGACCTGGGTGTGAGTCCAAAGGTTGGTGGCGACAAGCGGCTTGCCGGACTTGAGCCAGGCATAGATTTTGAGCGGTGTATTAGTCCCCGCAAGCCGGGGAGAGACGAGGACATCGGCCATGGAAATATAAAGAGACACGCGAGATGGAGGAACTTTATCCAGAAAAAAAACCCTGTCCGAGACGCCGACCCTTTCTGCCTCTCTTTCCATCTCCAGGCGGGCTCGGCCCGTTCCGCCGAGGAGAAGGAACCGGATTCCCGGTTCGACGAGCTTCGCCGCGGCGAGGAGGAGGGGGATGCCCTGGTAGGGTTCGAAGTTGCCGGCATAGAGAACCAGCTTTTCCCCGGCTGGCGCAAGCTGGCGTTTTTGGGCGGTGATTTCCTCCGTCGAAAAATCTTCAGGGGGAAAATCGAGGAAGTTTTCCAGAAGGACAGCTTTCTTTTTCTGGCCCAGGCTTTCTACTTTGTTGAGGAGGTCGGGGCAGATGACGAGGATTGCCTGGGAGTTCCTCAAGACCATCCGCTCCATCCACCGGAAAAGGGCAAGGATAAGGCGGGAGCGGGTAAAATGGAAATTTTCGAGCTGCTGGGGAAGGGAGGAGTGCATGTCATAGATGTGGGGTTTTTTCCAGATTCTGGCCAGCCAGACGCCGGCGAAAGCAGCCTCCTCGTGGGAGAAGACTAAGTCGTAAGAAGAAGTGGCCATCTCGTAACCGGCTCTCAGGAAGAGCAGGAGGTCGAGGGGAATTTTTATCCAGGAGGGCCCGATCTTGACTCTTCGGACGCCAAAGAGGTTGGGGATTCGGACAACTTTGAGACCGGCGAGCTTGACCTCCTGCCCCATAGGATAGGTGATGAGGGTTACAGTGTGACGGAGCTCTCCCAGGGCTTTGATGCGGAAGTAGACGCTGATGGGCGTCCCACGGGGTTCAAAAAAAGGCTCGGGCGCGAGCATGAGGATGTTCATCGCTAAGATGAGCTTGGGTCAGGCGGGGCGTGGGCGTCGATGATTTCACGGACATGGTAGATGGACTTACCCGAAGATTCGTGGTAGGCGCGGACGAGGATTTCAGCCAGCAGCCCGAGGGTGATGAACTGGAAGCCGATGACCATGAGGAGGACGCCGAGCAGAAGAAGCGGGCGGTTGGCGACGCTTATTTTCAGGACGAGCCTCTGGTAGGACAACCACAGGGAGATGGCGAACCCCAGAACTCCGCTGGCCAGCCCGATCAGGCCGAAAATCTGAAGCGGGCGGGTCGAGTAACTGAGGAGAAACTTGACTGTCAGCATGTCCAGGATGACCCGCGTGAAACGGAAGATGCTGTACTTGGATTTTCCATGGCGGCGAGGCCGGTGATGGACCTCGACCTCAGCGATCGAAACACCCATGTAGCTGGCGATGGCCGGGATGAAGCGATGGAGCTCGCCGTAGAGCTTGATGCTCTTGATAACCTCTCGGCGGAAGGCTTTCAAGGTGCACCCGTAATCATGGAGCTTGATTCCCGTCAGCCAGGAAATCAGCCAGTTAGCGATGAGCGACGGGAGCCGGCGAGAAAAGAGCCTGTCCTTTCTATTCTTGCGCCATCCGCTGACGATGTCGAAGCCGTCCTCGACCTTAGACAGGAGAAGGGGGATATCCCGGGGGCTGTTCTGGAGGTCAGCGTCGAGGCTGATGATGACCTCTCCTTTGGCGTAGTCGAAGCCAGCCGAAAGAGCGGCCGTCTGGCCGAAATTCTTTCTCAACCGGATGAGCTTGATCCTTGGCTCACTTTTCTGCAAGGATTGAAGGATGGCCCAGGAGTGGTCTGTGCTGCCGTCATCGACAACGATGATTTCGAAGGGGACGTTGAGGTCCTTGAGGACAGGGAGGAGTTCTTCGAGGAGGGGGGCGATGTTGTCCTCTTCGTTAAAAACGGGTATGACGACCGATAAGCGGGGCTCAGGCTGCCTGTCCATCGCGGCCAATATTATCATAAAGGGAGGGGGGCGGCAAATTTAGAATATCCCCCCTTGCCCGCGTGAGCCCGCGGGTATTTCAATCCGAAATTCTTAGATCAATGCAGAGCTTCGACGGCGTCGATGCCGATGGCATACTCCTCCCCGTGGAGCCGCCATGGCTTGGTCCCGAGTTCGGGGTTCTCGAAGTACTTGAAGACAATCCTGACCTTGTTGATTCTCCTGATTTCTCCGAGGTCAAAGGTCTCCGGCGTTTTGACGCCCGCTCCTCGGCCAATGGCCACCCATTCCCCTCCATCTTCTTTAACCAGAACCCCGTAGCTCATCATTTCAGGCCAGATGCCCTCGACGGCACCCAACTGCGAAGCATAGATAGCGATATCATCACCAGGACCATTTGTGGCAATCAATTCAAGGTCGAGGATCCCGTTGATGGAAATCGTGGCCACCTGGCCATCGGGCCGGTTGAGGGCTGCTTCCGGATTGGTGACGAGAGAAGTTTCTTCGAGGACTCGCCTGGCGAAGGGAGAGGGATAGTCAGGAGTCTGGGCAAGAAAAATTAGCGGCCCCAGCGAAAAAAAGAGGAAAAAGGAAATAGTAACGCACTCTTTGGCCTTCATTGCTTGCCTCGCTTTTTTTATTATACCCCTGTCACCGCTTATTTTAAAGCCTCCCTTGCTCCTTGTAAGCCTCTTTCATTCCCTGATGAGAATGGGCCTGCCCCGCTGCGTTCTTGTCCGTTCTCGCGTCACCCATCCGCCGTGATGCCTTGAAGGGAGAAAGCTCCGCTTTCCCACTTCCGACGCTCGTTTCGCTCCCTGCCTCCCCTTCTCGGACGCTTCAAAGGCTTCTCCAGCCAAAGGGTTGAGTCCCCTTGGAACCCCTCGGCTTTGTGACCAAAGCCGAACCCCTGCCGCTGAACGCGCTGCGGGGACTGACACCGTATCGCCCATTACAAGGAAAGTTTTATTATTATCACGAGAAAAAAGAGGCTCCCTTACCCCCTTCCGCGTGAATGCAGTCGCCTGCCCTTAGCCTGTTGCCTTACGAGAAAATCTATATGAAAGTATTCATTGCCTCACGTAAGAATCTATACGAAAATTTGTGCAGTTGCTCTTTGTTCTTTGTAGCCGCCACAGCTTGTCTTTTAGCCTCTCTATCTCTGCCTTTAATCTGAGTCTATCCCCAGGAGGGGAAAAGGCAACCTCTCTTTTATCCTCTCCAGAGCCTGGAAGGTCCAGACCTGAGCTCGATTACGTAAGGCCTCGGTTTCTATCCAACCAGAGGCCACATCGGTGGCGTTGAGGCTGTAGAGAAACTCCCCCTGAGTATTACCACCGTCGTGCCCCACCAGGTCTATCTTAAAAAAACCCGGTTTCCCTTCATTCCATTCGGAAAAAGTCCTTATCGGGACCTAGTGTTTAAGAAGAGTGCCTGGGTTGGTCCTGGCTCGTGATTTTAGCTCATACTTCTTCCTCTCCGGTCTTAACAGCCTGTCTACCGTTGCGGCTGAGACCGTCATCAACTTCTCCTCGACCCTCTTCTTTACTCTCAACTCCCCTTGTTCCAAAAGCCTCGCCACAAGCCATCTCAAACTGGCTGCCAACCTCTTGCCGCAGCTGTAGTCTAAAAGTTCCCAGAGCCAGATCAACACCCGTCTAAACTCCTCATCATAGACTCTCGGCCTCCTCCGCTTCGTCTCTCTTACCTCCCCGATAAATACCACCTGCTTTCCGTCTTTACCGGATAAGATGACTTCCCGACCACAGTGGCGCAATAACCAGCTGGCATAACAGCGATGATAACCGGTAAGGCCAACGAACTCTTTCAATATTAGACTCTTTTCCCTCTTGGAGCCTCTCTTATACCTTTTGGCCAGCTCCTTTAACACCGTTCGCTTAACTTTCATCTCTAATCTCATGTGCTTGCCTCCTGGCTAATATCACGCCGATATTTAAGGGCTCTACCGGCCAGATGGCAAGATGATTTCGTGTCGATTTTCTCGTGAGGCAACTCGTTCCGTTGACACGAGCCGCGCCTTTTAGATACAATGGACGCACTTCGATGACGGAAAAGAAAATCCTCATTGTCGATTACGACAACGCCAGCTTGGAATTGCTGAGCCAGCTGTTCCGGAGCCA
>CAYUKK010000206.1:0-7902 GCA_964445305.1 uncultured Eubacteriales bacterium | reverse complement strand
CAAAGACGACGTTATCGAGGGTGATCATGATTTGGACCAGCCTGTTTGCGCCTTGATCTTCCGCATATATGGTTCGTCGATAAGGCGCTTGAAGCCAAGAAACAAGAGAAAGGCGAGGAGGATGCCAACTTCAAGCCAGCTCTTATGGAGCCAGAAGCGCCAGAGCACAGGAATAAGGGCCATGCCCGGGGCGACGGCCAGGTGGAAATCGCGAAAATTAAGATAAGCCAGGCCCATGACTCCTCCTGAAATAACGATAGGTAGCGGAGCCAGGCCAAGTAGAAAGCCCATGGCGGCAGCCGCTCCTTTGCCGCCACGGCCACGGAGGAAGATGGGGAAGGCATGACCGATGACGACGGCGAAGCCCAGCGCCCAGATAGCCGGCGATTCGACCCCGAGGAAAGCTCCAATCCCACGGGCCGCCAGCCCTTTGGAAACGTCCAGGGCCCCGGCCAGAGCACCATAGCGTTTGCCGACGACATGCCACACATTTCGCGCTCCGACGTTGCCTTCCCCGGCCACGCGGAGGTCAATCCCTTTGGTATATCGAGCGATAAGGTAAGAGAAGGGAATGGACCCGATGAGATAACTACCCGCACACCCCAGCCCAATCATCAGCATTTTCAGTCCCTGCTTGAACATTTAACCAAAATTATCGGTCGAAGGTCAATATCTCTGGCTATCCCAGAAATTGCCGATAAAAGCACCCGACGGGTCCTGTCGTGGTTCACCCCCGGCCAGGCTCGGAGTTGGGATTCCGAAGCACGCTCGTTTCCCCAGCGAGGAAACTCGCTCCGACTCAGCCTTCGCTCTTCTCTCGCTTCGCTCGAGAAACCATGCCCGCTCAGGCTTCGACGGGCTTTCTCACCCCAACCCCTCGCCTGTTCCCCATGGCATCAAACGCTCGGGTCGGCGTTCCGAGACGCTATCGAAAGCTTTGTTTTTTATATATTAACCACCCCTACCCCTCTCCGCGAAAGACGCCCCCAGGAATTCTTTCTTAGCCATTAAATCCCCCAACCCCCTTTGAACAATCAAAGGGGGCCTGAGAAAAGGTGGGCGTCTTTCGAGCAGACCGGAGGGGAACAACGGTCAGCGTCTCGGGTAAGGTCGGCCCCCGAACCACACCACCCCTCGGGTGCGCTCGCTATCGTGATAATTTGTTACAAGATGAAGCACTTTCGCCTGATGATAATTCTATATTGGCAAATTTGGGGTCAACGCCGCTTCGCCCACAGGGCCACCGGCTGGGCGGTTTGGCGTTCAGACCTGGCCACGCCGGGTGGTCGGTCTTGTTGATTATCGTCCTCACTCATTTGTCAACGAGAATTTTAGAAGGCCGCGGTTTGCAGTCAGCGGGGCGTTTTCTCTATAATGGAGCTCCAAGGGATAAAGGTCGGATGGATATGATGACGATGGTGGTCGTTTTTTCGGCCGCCGTTGTCCTTGGCCTTTTCCTCTTCCTCTTCTTTCTTGCCCAATCCCTGAAAAAAACAAGAACCAAGCTTGAAGACATGGAAAGGCTCCAAACCGAAAACCAGCCATTGGCCGCCCTGACCCTGATGCAGCAACAGATTGGCCAGCTCACCCAGCAGTTGAACCAGCAACTCCAGAGCCTGGCCGTTCAGTTCCAGAAAACGACCGGCGACATCGGCCAGAGCCTGGGATATGTTCAAAGCCATCTGGGGAAGGTTGAGGTCGTCACCCGCGAAGTCCTGGAGAAAGCGAAAACCATTTCCAGCCTCGACGACTTGCTTCGCGCGCCCAAGTTCCGCGGCGGCTTAGGCGAGTATTTCCTGGGCGATCTGCTGGCCCAAATCCTTCCCCCGACGCACTACGTCTTGCAGCACAGGTTCAAGAGCGGGGAAAAAGTCGATGCCGCCATCCGTATCGGGAACAACATCGTTCCCGTCGACGCCAAGTTTCCGCTGGAAAACTTCCGCAAGTACGTCCAGACAGAGGACAGCCGAGAGAAAGAGGTCCTGCGGCGACGGTTCGTCGCCGACGTCAAGAAGCATGTCGATGACGTCGCCTCCAAGTACATCCTGCCCGACGAGGGAACCTACGATTTTGCCCTCATGTACATCCCGGCCGAAAACATTTACTACGAGACCATCCTCAAGGATGAGGCCCTGGGGGAGGACCGTTCGCTCCTCACCTACGCCCTCGACCGCCGGGTCATTCCCGTTTCACCCAATTCTTTCTATGCTTACCTTCAGGTGATTGTCCTCGGGCTCAAGGGCATGCGGCTTGAGAAATCGGCCCTCTCAACTCTCCAGGCCCTGACACAGCTCCGCGGGGACCTCGACCGCTTCCGGAGTGATTTCCAGACGCTGGGAGTTCACCTGGCCAATGCCAGAACCCGCTACGAGGAGGCTGACAAGAGGCTGGAAAAGTTTTCTGGCCGGCTCGAGCTCCTCACCGAGGAAAAGCCGGTTGAACTCCCTGAAGCCTCCTGCAAGGAAAAAGGAGACTCCTGAGCCGGTTGACCGTCGCTAACTCTCGCCGGCCATCTTCTCGATTCCCCGCGCCATGGCCGGACTCCCGATAAAAATGAGCACGTCCTCCGCCTCGATTTTCCGGTCGGAGGCCGGGTTGAACTCATAATCATCTCTCCCCGCTTTTTTCACGGCCACGAGAAGAGCCCCCGTTTTCTCCTCGAGCTTGGCCTCGCCTATGGTTTTTCCGCGAAGGGGTGAATCCTTTTCTACCCGGACCTCTTCGAACCGCAAAGCCCTCTCTCGGTCCCGGAGCATCATGTCGAGGAAAGTGACGACCGCCGGCCGAACCATCTCCGAAACCATGCGCATGCCGCCGATGAACGTTGGCGAAATGACGCTATCGGCGCCGGCTTTTTTCATCTTATCGTGCGACTTGAGGTCAATCCCCTTGGCCACGATGCGAAGGCGGGGGTTGATGTTCCGGGCGGTGATGGTTACAAACAAGTTCGCCTCGTCAGTCGGCAAAGAAAGAAGAATCCCCTTCGCCCTCTCGATGCCGGCCTTAAGCAGCACCTCGTCCTCAGCCGGATCGCCCTCAATATAGAGAACATGTCCCAGCGTGGCCAGCTTCTCGAGCCTCTCCTTAACGGTATCGACAACGACGAATTCCCGGTGGGTAAGGAGAAGTTCCCGGATGATCGTTTCCGCTGTTTCATCGCTGCCGCAAACGATGTAATGGTCCGTGAGCCGGCTGATTTCCTTTTCCATCTTCCTTCTCCCCAAGATATTCTTGAGCTCTCCCTCGACGATAAAGGCGGTGATCGAGGAAACGGCAAAGGCAATCGTCCCCAGGCTAACGATGATAAAGCCGATGGTAAAGATGCGAGCAACGGGGTTGGCGCTGAGGTCGACGACCTCCTCATAGCCGATGGTCGAGATGGTGATGGCCGTCATATAAAGGCTATCGAGGAAGGTCCAGTCCTTCCCTCCAAAAATCTTGAATCCGACAACGCCGGTGAGGAAGACGGCGCCAAAGATAATCAAGGAAACATAAATTCTCTTGCGGTTATTCATCGGCTGACGACTCAACCTCTTGCTTACCTCGAAACATCGCCGTTCATTATATAAAAATTGTTTGACATTTTCATCGGCAATACCAATCGGGGAACGCTTTGGGCGCCCCGCCTTTGTCTCTCAAGGATTCGCTTGGGGCCCTCATACCGTTCCCAGAACTTTCTCCATTGACGAAAAAAAGACTTGCCGAAAAACGAGGCAGAGGATGGCGCGCCTGACAGGGATCGAACCTGCGACCTACGGATCCGGAGTCCGTCGCTCTATCCACTGAGCTACAGGCGCGCGATAACCATATTACCCTATTGACGGCCGGATGTAAATTCAGGGATGGGTTCCTGAAGTTGCCGATAAAGACACCCGTCGGGTGCATTCGCCATCATGATGGTTACTGGCAAAGTCAACACTTCTATCTGACAATAACTCCCGGCGAGCAAATTTGGCTGGCTTCCAGTTTAAGGTTGAAGGCTCAGGGGGCAAGGAAAACAGAAGTCCGGCCTGCGCAGCTGGCTGTTCTGGGGATTTTACCGTCGGCTACGGTTGAATCGATAGCCCTCGAGGCGTATACTCTTATCCGAAAAAACTATAATAAGATCGCCTCCGCTTTCTCAAGACGGACAAGGGCCCGAGAACGGTGGACAGTTGAAAAAAATGGAAGGATTGCTCAGCGCTCTCCTCGTATGCTTTCTTCTGGCGGCAGGTCTCATGAGCCAAAACAGTGACAAGGAGAAGGAGATGACCATTGAACTCGTTGCTCTGGGCGAGATTCCGATGTCTGTCCTTCATCACCTTCAACAAAAACTCCCCGATATATTCCAAGCTGTGGTCTTCGTTGGACAGGGAAAGGCACTTCCTCGAGAAGCGTATGACAGGAAGAGGCAGCAGTACCTCTCCCTTCCCCTCCTCGCCCTATTGTCCAGAGGTCGAACCTCCGACCCGGTGAATCACAAAATCCTCGGCATCATGGACGAAGACGTTTACACACCCGGCCTCAATTTTATCTTTGGCCAGGCGGAAGCGACGACCGGTGTGGCGATGATCTCGCTGACGAGGCTTCGTCAATCCTTTTATGGGCTGGCGGAAGATGAGGATATTTTCCTGGAGCGCTCGCTGAAAGAGGCCGTTCACGAAATCGGCCATCTTTATGGCCTGGGGCATTGTCCCGATTCACTCTGTGTGATGCATTTTTCCAACAGTCTCAGCGATACAGACAGGAAGAGCTTTAGATTCTGCAAAAGGTGCCAGGCTCGCTTGGGATAGCTCAGGCTTGTCTATGGGGAAGGAGTGAGCGACGAGCAGAGGCGAGCCAGTGGGGCATGGGCGGCGGAAGAGGTCGACAGGAAAAATCATGGAATCCGGCTTCGCTGAGCCATCGAGCCAGGTCCTCATCCGAAAAAACCCAGCCTCTTTCTGTCGTCAAAGCCATGTTAAGGCTAAAAAGAGCCGAGAACTTCGGGGAGGTACGGGTCACGTCCGTCATCATGTCGAGGACATAAACGCGACCTCCGGGAACAAGGGAATCATGAGCCCGCCGGAGAAGATGCCGAATCGTTTCCTCATCTTCCTGGTGGAGGACGCCAAAAAAGAGGACAGCATCGTTTCCCCCCGGAAACGGGGCATGACGATAATCGCCCGCCAGCAGTCTGATTCGGTCACTCATCTTGGCCTTCTCGACCAGCTCAGCGGCGATTTTCACGATCCCTGGAAGGTCGAGCACGGTGCACTCGATTCCCGGAAAGGCTCGGGCGATGAGGATCGAATAGGTAGCCGGCCCGCCACCGGCATCGAGGATTTTCTTTTTTCCGGTAAGGTCGAGAAGTGGAACAACCGTCTGGCCAATGCCGAGAGCTCGGTGGTGCATGGCCAGAACAAAGGTCCGTGTGCGCTCTTCATCCTCGCCAAGATGGAGCTCTGGCCTTTCGACGGGCTTTCCTGTCCGGACCATTTCCCCGAGCTTACCCCATGCGACATAGACATCCCGATTGTAACGGATGGCGCCGCTCAAATCGGCGGGAGACCCGGGAACAAGAAAAAGAGCTGCCTCCCGGCTATTCCGGTACCGGCCCTCTTTCTTCTCCAGAAGACTCAAAGCCACGCACGCATCAAGAAGAATCCGGCCACCGCGGCGGTCGAGCCCGCAGGCTGAAGTTAGAGTCGCCGCATCCGCTTCGCCCAGTTCAGCCAGTTTCTTGAAAATTCCCAAATCAGAAGCCGCAAAGAGAACGCAGGATTCGTAAAAGGCGCTGGCCATCTCGACAATGCGCGTCGGCGCGGTCGAATTTTTCGCCTTCATTCTTGCCTCCTTAAGGCTATTTTAGAGTAATTCCCGGCTCGTTTCTGGCCACGATACCAAATCCAGAAACAGGCCGTCAACTGCTGGCAGCGATTCCGCAACTTTTAAAAAATAGGCCAAAGAGGCCTCTATAAAAGACTAAATATTTTCAGGGGAGCAAATTCGCATTCGTTAAAAAAGGCTTGACATTTTCTTATTCTGGTATATAATAGAGATACCAGAAAGGAGAGGCCCCATGTACCCTGCCCAGATGACTCGAAGAGAGCGGGAAAGCCGTTCTCGACTCAAACCCTATGTCAGTTGGAAGGAATTTATCCGCGGCACTCTGACGGTTCGAGAACGAGTCTGTGGAAAGCCCCGTTGCCGCTGTCTTCGGGGGCAGAAGCATATCGCCCTTTTTCTGACGCGCGGCAAAGGGGGCAGGGTGGAACAGCTTTATATTCCCCCAGAGAAAGAAGAGATGGTCAGGGAGTGGGTCAAAAACTATCGGACCGTCAAAGAGCTAGTGGAGGAGATTTCCTCCTCCTACTGGGAGAGACTCCGGAAGAAAGGTTAAGAGATTCTCCGGCGATTTCTGAGTTACGGAGAGAAGATTTTCGATCTGCGGGGGCTTTTTTCTCAGCAGCAGGATAATCGCCGGCGGCCTCAGATTGAGTTACAGCGGGTGGTGGGGGGAGCGTTCTTGATGATGGCGGCCCAGATGGGAAGTCTGCACGCTCTGGAGCAAGAACGGGGCAACCCTTTCTGGCGGCGATGGTTGGGAGGGGAGCTGGCCAGCGCCGACACGACGGGAAGAGTGTATGGGGGGTTGGAGGTGGAGGGGCTGCGGAGCGCTCTTCACAGCCTCTATACACGCTTGAAAAGGAATAAGGCTTTGCAGGGGCGGCATGGGCTGTCGGTGCTGATTGTAGACGGGCATGAATCCACGTCGAGTTATCTGCGCTGTTGTCCGGGATGTTTGCAGCGACGGGTCGAGAGCTGCGACGGGGAGAGGATTCAATATTATCACCGCGAAGTTCTGGCCATGCTGAGTTTGGAGCGTTTTCCTCTTCTTTTGGATATCGAAGAGCAGCGGCCGGGAGAGGACGAAGTGGGGGCTGCGCTTCGTCTTTTGGAAAGGGTTCTGCGGCGCTATCCCCGGGCGTTTCAAGTGGTCTTGGGCGATGGGTTATACCTGCGAGCGAATGTGTTCGAGTTCTTGTTGGCCCATGGCAAGCACGGGATAGCCGTGTTGAAAGATGAGACCCGAGACCTTTGGCAGGATGTCCAAGGTCTTTTTCCTCTGGAGCAGCCGGTGGTAGAGGTGAGCGGCCGGACAGAGCGCCGCATCTGGGATATCTCCGGATTGGAAAGCTGGGAGAGTCTGAAGGTCAAAGTCCGAGTCGTCCGGTCGCTGGAAACCAAGACTCTCACTCGCCAATGCACAGGGCGGAGCGAAAAGAAGACGTCAGAGTGGATGTGGGCCACGACTGCGCCAAAAGAGAAGCTTTCGGCTTCTTTGCTTGTCCAGCAAGGGCATGATCGCTGGCTCATCGAGAATCGGGCGCTCAATGAGATGGTGACCTACTGGTCTGCCGATCATATCTATCGCCACCATCCTGTCGCCATCATCGGCTTCTGGCTAACTCTGATGTTCGCCCTGAATCTGTTCCGAGCGTTTATCTTTTTGAACATCAAACCGGTTCGCCGGAGACGACATACAGAGCTCTATTTCGCCAGGCTCCTTTTTGCCGGCCTGCAAGAAGACATCGTCCGCAACAGATCTCCGTGAGAATCCGCCTGATTTTTTACTGCCTTTGATCGTTTTCCAGAGAGGAGTCTAGCTTGGACTCAATTTTTGAGCCAAAAATGCCCCTTTTGGGCCAAAAATCTCGACGGTCTGCGAATCTGCTAAAAGCAATAGGCCGTGTTTTCCCCTCTTAAGCCGCTCTTCCTGAGGAAGTTGCGGAATCGCTGGCCGAGCCTGCGCGAACTTGACAAGCCAACGGGATTGGCTTATAGTCGCTTCTGTCTTTGAAAATGGAGATGACGGTTTAAAGCGAAGGGAAGTCCGTGCGAAGCGGACGCAGCCCCCGCTACTGTAACCGGGGACGATTC
>CAYUKK010000205.1:0-4889 GCA_964445305.1 uncultured Eubacteriales bacterium | reverse complement strand
TAGATGAACTGAAAACCAAGCCGGAAATCCTTCATCAACTCGTGTTCGATGCCGGCGATGAACTCGTCCATATAGGGACACTTGAGGTCGTCTTTATAATACTTCACGTTGGGGTCCTGGCTTTGATAGGAAGTCAGCCTGTATAAATCACCATTCGGGTCGAGATAGGCCGGATTCACAGGTCCTGACCGAGGCAGGTCCATGTAGCCGTTGGCATTGACGTCCGTCCAGTACCAATTCATGCTTCCCGCGCCGAGGAGCTGGGGAGCGTTGTACTTACCCGACCAGATTTGTTCGTAGTAGCGGGAAAAAGAAAGCTTAAGGGCTGTCTTTCCGTTGCCAAACAAATCGTAGACGAAGCCAATTCGGGGCGATAAGGTCGTGAACTGGACAACTTTTTTATAGGGAAAAGTGAACTCATCCAGTTGGGAAACCTGGTTGTAATCTATGCTCGGGTCATTGTGATACTGGTCGTTGAGAGCCATGAGGAGGATGTTGGGATTCTTTTGCGCCAGAACAGGATTCAAGAATTGGGGCCCGAAACTATAATAGTTGTCGAGTTGGGGGCGGTATTCCTCGGGTTCATAGGCATAGGCATGGTCGAAGCGCAGCCCGAGGTTAATGGCCAACCGGCCAGCCACGACGGCATCTTGAGCAAAAGCAGAATAACGCCGAGTGTTATCCTCCCCCTTCCATACTCCAAGCTCCGGATAGGGGTAGAGCAGGAGCCGGCCCTCTCTTCTCGTCGTGCTGTAGTAGTACTTGTTTTGATTCTTGAAGCTATACCAGTAAGTGTAATAAGGGTTGCTTTTGTCCTTCTCGAAGCCTCGGCACCTATCTCTGATGTAAAATGTGTCCTCCCATTCTGCACCCGCTTTGAATTCGTGGCTGACACCAAGAAAGTTGTCCTGGAATCGGGTTATCGAAGCTGAAACGCCATATCTTTTACGGTAGTAATCATCATTATAGGAACCATTTCCCCAGTAAAGGTCTGTTTCTCGGTCATAATTGGTGTAGTTTTGTTGAAACTCTGGCCTTAAAATGTTCGGGAAATGCCGATTGACGTAATTCCCCTTGATTTCGACAAAGGTATTTTGGTCCAGAACCCAATTGAGATGGTGGGAAGTGGTATAGACTCTTTCCGTGTCCACCGTAGCAGTGTAGCTCCAGGCATAGGCATTGCCTGTTCTCAGGGTGTAAACAGGCTGGTAAACGGAGTTATAGTGAAGCATCCCCATGTATTTGATATTCTTTGTCAGCTGGAAGGTGAGTTTAGCAAAACCCAACCAGTCTTCTTGACTTGTGTCATAGTGCTCAACGTCCTTGGGATGGAAAGCGTTCGGGTTGTAATTGTAAATCGACCTGACGCGGACATCGGCCGTATTGTTATCGACCTGCTTCCAGGATACGTAGCGCCCGTTGAGGAAAAACCAGAGTTTATCCTTGACGATGGGCCCGCCCAGACTCATCGAACCGTCCAAATAGTCCCCGTATTTTTGGGGCGGGTTGACGTTGAGAGCCTGGATCTGCTCTTTTGTCCATAAATCCTGAGTCAAAGAGGGAAGGAATTTGAAGGACCTCAGGTGCCCTCCTCCTGAATAGTACCCTGTGACCATGCCGGAGAACTTATTCCCGCCGCTCTTCGAGACAATATTGATGACCGCCGTATCACTCAACCCGACTTCAGCCGGGAGCGCCCCTAAGCTGATTTCCACTTCCTCATAAACGTCCACGTTGACGTTGGCAGCAACGTAGAGGGTCGTCGGGTCATTCAGAATAGCCCCGTCTATCTGGTAGAGGGTGCTCCGCAGATGCCCTCCCAGGACAGAGGACATGCGGGTATACTCTCTTCCGGCTTCAGCTTCTACCGTGCCCGGCAGGGAATTCTGGATTCCGTAGAGGTCTCGAGAATTGGGCATACTCATCAAAAAGTCTGTGCCATAATGGACGCTGAGCTTGGTCGATTGGATGTCCACGACGGGGGAAGGAGCAACGACAGTAATTTCTTCTTGAACAGTCGCCGGCTCAAGAACCATGTCCACTTCCGTTGTTTTTCCGACGCTCACGCGCAAGCCCTTCTTGATCATGGTCTTAAACCCGGGAAGCTCAACTTTGAGGTCATATTCTCCCGGACTGAGCCCAACGAAACGAAACTTCCCCACTTCGCTCGAGACATAGCTCATCGACCCCATCATCGCCGGTCCACTCAGGGTGACATTGGCTCCCGGGAGCGGGTTTTTTTCGTTATCGAAAACTGTCCCAGACAGGGAGCCCGTCTGTCTTCCTTGAGCAGCGATGGACGAAGCCAATCCCGCGGCCAGGCAAGAAATCAAGAGAGCTATAAAGACTTTTCTACTCATTACCTCTCCTTTCTCTTTAAAACGTCCCTGCGAGCCCCGCTTTCAAGCGAGACTCCTCCTCTGAGCCAAAATTCAGTATCCTCCCCTCATTCTCACCTCCTCTTTTTTACCCTCTTCATTCTTTGTCCCATAGGACTCATTTTATGAGACAATCGTTTCATTCAGTATAAGAAAGCGAACTCTCGATGTCAAGCTAAAATTTTGCCCTCAAAGGGCGGAAGAAGGGCACTACCTACAGGTGTTCTTTTCGCACGTGCTCGATCGCCCGGATGGTCTCCAGAGTTTTGTTTTTCAGCTCATCGCCGAGCTGGGCGATCAGGGAATAAATCAAGACTAAGACGGACATAATCGAATTGGAGATGGTGATGCTTTCGACAACCACCTGGAGGAAAACATCGCTATGCTGGACGATTTCGCTCGTCGCCTTGTCCGTCACGGCGATAACCTTGAGGCCCCTTTCTCGAGCATAGCGAGCCGCTTCGATCGTCTCCCTTGAATAGGGTGGAAAGGAGAAAGCAAAAATAAGGTCGCGCGGGGTAAGGTTGATAATCCTTTCGGTGAATTTGAGCGGGCCGTAGGGAATATGCGTCGAGTTGACGGAGATGCGGTTAAACAGATAAGCGGCCAACTCCGCCAGGCAGCTCGAAATCCCGACGCCGATGGTGAACACGTGGGAGGCTTTTTTGAGCATCTCGAGCGCCCTCTTGTACTGGACAGGGTCAATCAACTGAAGAGTCTTCTGGATGTTATCTGTCGCTTCTTCAGCGATCCAGCGAAGGAAATCCACCTTCCCATGAGGCTCTTTCAAGAATGTCTTGTAACGGCCGAGAGGACCAAGGTTATTACGAATTCCTTCCAGGAATTCTGACTTCAGGTTGGCGAATCCTTTGTAACCGAGAGCTTGAGCCAGGCGAACAATCGACGATTTGCTGATTTTCAACTCCTTTTCCAACTCGCGGATCGAACTGAGGGCGAATTTTTGCGGGTTCTCGACGATATAGTTGGCGATTGTCTTCTGGGACTCTGTGAGCTGGGCCAATTTGTCTCGGATTCGCTTCTTGACGTCGTTTACTTTAGTCAGCATTCTACTCCTCTTCCATCAGCCCGTTTCTTGAATTCAGTTCTCTATGGACCGCTGCCTGCGAACTTGATCTCTGCTTCCATTCATACTAAAGATAAAAAAAAATGTCAAAAGTAGGGCGGAAGAATCGTCGAAAAACGTATCTCCTCTTTGTGGGTGAGTAAACAGGCCAAAAATTCACCCCCTGAATCACACCCAGCGGCGATGTCCATTTGTTTTGACTTCAGTCACCATATTTAATGGAAAAAGCCATGGAGGTTCACCCTATCCAGAACAAAACACCGAAGATTCTTCGCCCCAGGAAGAAGAGGTCAACTCCGCGATCTCTGGCTTCAGAGGTCGAAAAACTCTCTCGTCACTTATCTGAAGTCAAGAAAAGGGAGGCAGAATACGAGGCCCTCATCCGGACGCTCCGGGAGGAGGAAGAAAAATACAGGCTGGCCGTCCATCAGGCCAGTGATGGAATCGCCATCATCCAGGACGGACTCTTCCGCTTTGTCAACCCGCGACTGGCTGAGATGGGTGGGTACGGGAGCGAAGAGCTCGTCGGTCGTCCCGTCCAAGACTTTCTCAACGAGGTGGAACTCGGAAAGATTCGCCAGGTTCTCAACCATCATCCCACCGACCCGAATAGACCGACCATATTCGAGATGGCCCTGCGTCGCAAGGACGGCGCAACCTTTTTTGCTGAAATCAGCGCCAGCCTCATCCCCTTTCAAAACAGACAAGCCCTCCTCGTTATCGTCCGGGATTTAACCGCCAGAAAAAAGGCCGAGAACCTTCAGCAGTCCCTGTATCGCATCGCCGAAGCGGCCATCTCCTCGGAGAGCCTGGCCGACCTTTTCCTCTCCATCCATGAAGTCATCTCCACCTTGATGCCGGCGCAGAATTTCTACATCGCCCTCTATGACGAGCCAACGGATACCCTTAGCTTTCCTTATTTCATCGACCAGTATGACACGCCGCCGCCTCCCAAAAAGCCCGGGCATGGGCTAACCGAGTATGTGCTCCGCAGCGGTAAACCACTCCTCGCTTCGCCCGAAGTCTTTGCCGACCTTGAAGCCCGGGGCGAGGTCATGTCGATCGGAGCGCCGTCCATCGACTGGCTCGGCGTTCCCCTGACCCTGGACGGCCGCACCATCGGCGTCCTCGTCGTTCAGACCTACACGGAGGGAATCCGCTATGGCCAGGAGGAGATGGAAATCCTTAAGTTCGTCTCCGGCCAGGTCGCCATGGCCATCCACCGGAAAAAGGCAGAAGCCCAGCTCAAAGCATCTCTCCAGGAAAAGGATGTCCTCCTCCGTGAGCTCCACCATCGGGTCAAGAACAACATGCAGGTCATCTCCTCCCTCCTCAACCTCCAGGCCCGCCGCATCGCCGACCCCACCGTCCTCGAAATGTTCAAGGACTCCCAGCGCCGCATCCGCTCCATGGCCCTCGTCCACGAG
>CAYUKK010000204.1:0-6798 GCA_964445305.1 uncultured Eubacteriales bacterium | reverse complement strand
GCCTGAGCGGGCATGGTTTCTCGAGCCAAGCGAGAGAAGAGCGAAGGCTGAGTCGGAGCGAGTTTCCTCGCTGGGGAAACGAGCTTGCTTCGCCATCCAAACCCTGAGCCTGGCTGGGGGTGAACGACGACAGGACCCGTCGGGTGCTTCTATCGGCAAATCAGGGCCCATCCAAGGGCTTGACATGAGCTCGGTTTTTATTTATATATAATACCTATAGATTTTATAGAATCGATATAATTACTATAATTTGACGATGGAATTTAAGCCTGACGGGCTTTACCACCGAGCGAGAGAAAGGAAGCTCAGCCTTCTACTCCTCTTCGACTTCAACTCTTCTCCTCTCTGCCCCAAGAAATTTTTCTTTCAGTTGCTGAACCACCGAGGAGGTGCACATTGAACCTAAGAAATCAAAAAGAAGAGCAAGGATTCTTGGCCCACCTCATGGCGGTGGTGCTGTGCGCCGTCGCGATACTGATGGCGAGCGCTCCCGCCAGCTCCCGTTCTCAAACGGCGGAAGGACAGACATGTGTGGCCTGTCATGAGGAAATAAGCCATGCTTTCCCGCTCACTCCCCATGGAGCCGTCGGTGCAAATTGTGCATCCTGCCATGGTTCACCTGAGAAACACCTTAAGGAAGGTGGAAAAGGCACGATATTCGCCTTTGTTCCCAATGACCAGCCTACCGAGAAGTCCGGCCGGTGCCTGGTCTGCCATGCCCAAGACAACCCCCGCTACTTTGCTAGCCCTCACGCCAAGGCTTCTCTAGATTGTACAAGTTGCCACTCCCTTCACCAGCCAAAACTCTCCTCGAACCTCTTGTCAACGAGCACCGAGAAAAGCTGCTCTCTCTGCCACCAGGATATCTCGGCCGAATTCCAGCTTAACGAACGGCACCGTCTCCAGGAGGGCATTCTCGCCTGCACGACCTGCCATGACCCCCATGAGCCTTCTTCACGAGGGCGGCTGGGGGGATTTGCCAATGAGCTGTGCTTGCGCTGCCATACGGATAAGGGTGGGCCCTACATCTACGAGCATCGCGCCTCTCGAGTCGAGGGATGCACCGTGTGCCACGAAGTCCACGGCTCCCCCAACCGCCACATGCTCAAGTTCCAGAACAGCGCTGACCTCTGCTTTAGTTGCCATGCCGCAGCTCCTGCCTGGCATAGCCGCTTCACTTCCGACGCGACCAACTGCGTTTCCTGCCACACTGCCATCCATGGCTCCAACTTGAGCCCTCTCTTCTTGAAATAGGAGAAACGCGATGAAAGAGAAAAAATGTTTGGGGCTGTTCATCGGCGCGACCTTCTTCTTTTGCCTGGCCCTTCCCTCCCCCGGCCAGGGCCGATTCACGGGCAATTTCCTCTTCGGCTTCCGGTTCGTCGAGACGACCGGACCCGGCGCCGATTACAAGTACAAGGAAGACATCAACCTCCGCGGCGGGGCCAGACTTCATAGCCTCAGCCTGACCTATTCTCCTGAGAACGGCCTCCGCCACTGGCTTGACCGGCTGGATTTCCGCATGACCCATTTTGGTGGCGACCCCTTCGAGTCGCTATCTGTCGGCCTCCAGAAATACGGCCGCTACACGATGAAGTACGAAAGGAAAAAAGCTGCCTATTTTTACCAGGACCTCCACCGTCCGGGCGGAGGCGACCTTTACGACCTCCACAGCTTTGGATTTGAAAGGGTGGTCGACGCTGGAAGCGCCAGCATCAGCCTCACCAGGAAAGTGGACCTCCTCCTCAGCTTTGACCGCTTCTCCCGAAATGGCCGAAGCCGCACGACGCATGACATCGAACGGGTGGAGTTCGAGCTCGAAAAGCCGATGGAAGAGGAAGCAAAAGAAATCGCTGTCGGGTTGAGCATCCGTTCGAATCGTTATTCCTTCTCCCTTGAGGAGAGGAGGCGGGATTTCCGGAGCGAAAACAGCCTTTTTCTACCCGGATATGCGGACAGTGGAGCCGGGGCCATCTACCCAACTTCCCTAAATTTTTATTTTCTGAACCAACCACTCAGCATCACCTCCTTCATTCATGCCTTGAGGATAGCGGCCAGACCATTTTCTAACCTCCACCTTACCGGCCGAGCATTCCTCTCTGAGGACGATGTCGACGTGGATTATTCGGAAAGAGCCTCGGGAAGAAATTATCTCGGACGCATCTTCGAGTATAGCTATTCTGGCCAGGGTGCTTTTGATCGGGATATCCAGATGTACGAACTCGACATCCACTATCTCTTCCGGAAAAGATTCTCTCTCGTTGCGGCAGCCCGCTACCACAGGTTTGACCAGTCGGGCAAACTCGTCGTCGGCGAAGAGAGGAATTCAGTGGACATGGGCTACGACACGCTCGCCCTCGATGGCGGCTTCCAGGCTTTTATCACGCCCAGTCTATCTATGACCCTCGGCTACCGCTATGAGGCCCGCCAGCTCGAAGGATGGGAAACGGCAACCTTCGAGTTCGAGACGCGGCGACAGGGATATTTCGGCACCATCAAATGGGACTGGCGGGGGCTCGACGTGACTTTCGATTACGAGCGCGGCGTCAGCCAAGAGCCCTTCACTCTCATGTCAGCCACGGATTTCGACCGCATCCGCGTGGCCGGCCGGTACCGCTGGAGAAATTTCAACCTGAGTGGGAATTATCTCTGGCAAGACAGTCAGGCGGAGGTTTTCGACCAGGGCTTCTCCTCTTCCCGCCACCAGCTCGGTATTCGCGGCGGCTACCAAGGCTCAAAAATTCAGGCATTGGCCGGGTATTCGCGTATCTCCGTTGAGCACCGGGCCTCGCGGAACGTCTTTTATCCTCCCTTCTGGACCGGCCCCGCGGGTACCTTTCCTTGGGAAATTCTTTATGAGGGAAAATCGACCCTGCTTGACGCTTCGTTGGTCGTCCGGCTAAAGGAAAACTGGAAGATTGGACTCTACGGTAATGCATACACCAATAAAGGATCCTGGGAAATTCGCCGGACCACACTCAAAGCCTCCCTGGAAGCAACATTCCAACCCGGATACATAGCTGAAGCAGCCTACCGATACATCGACTTCAAGGAGAAAATCTCGGGCTTTAACGATTACCGGGCCAGCTTGCTCGAGTTTTCCTTTGGTTACCGCTGGCAATGACATCGGCAAGGAGGTCCCCATGAGAAAAGTAGCCTCTCTTTTTGCCATCGGCGTAGTGGTCCTGTCTCTTTCTTTCGTCCTGGCCCGAATTCAGGCGGCCAGCCAGGTTGACATCCAGTCCAAGGCGTCACGGGCTCAGCGGCTCTGGGAGAAGTCGGCGCACGCGAACAAGAAAGCAGAGGCTTTCATCCACTGGAATGCCGAGGGGAGCATCCCAACAACCTGCGCCAAGTGCCACAGCACCCCCGGCTTTCGGGATTTCTTGGGGGCAGATGGCACGGCGGCTAACGTCGTCGATAATCCAGCTCCCCTGGGCACGACTGTCGAATGCGAAGCTTGCCATACGGACAAGGAGAGAGGCATCGTCCACGGCCGGAGGAACGTCATCTTTCCTTCCGGCGCCGAGGTGAAAGAACTCGGACCGGAAGCCATGTGCATGGAATGCCATCAGGGCCGGGCGTCCACCAAATCGGTTGACGATGCCATCACCTCCGCTGGCGTTGCTTCCGCTGACACCGTGAGCTCCAGGCTGAGGTTTATCAACATCCATTATTATGCATCGGCAGCAACCCAGTTCGGGACCGTGGCCAGGGGCGGATATCAATACGCAGGAAAGAGCTACGATGCCCGCTTTGTCCACATTCCGGGGTATAACGGCTGCACCACCTGCCATAACTCCCATTCCCTTGAGGTGGAGCTCGAGTCCTGCCACACCTGTCATCCTGGAGTCAAGGACCCCAAGGATATCCGCTTCTTTGGCTCCCTTGTTGATTACGATGGCGACGGCAACATCACCGAGGGAATTTTCTACGAGGTCGAAACGCTCAAGACGCACCTCTACGCCGCTATCCGGGCTTATGCCGAGCAGGTTTCGGGCTCGGCCATCGCCTATGATGAGCACACTTATCCCTATTTCTTCAGGGACCTCAACAACAACGGCATCGTCGACTCGGAGGAGGCGACTGCTGCCAACGCCTACAACCGCTTCACTCCCCGCTTGCTCCGCGCTGCCTACAACTACCAGGTAGCCATGAAAGACCCTAACTCCTTCGCCCATAACGGGAAATACACCATTGAACTCCTCTTCGATTCCATCGAGGACCTGGCTTCCCAGGTCACAATCGTCGCTACGGCTGGGTCGATGACCAGGCCAGAGGGAAGCGAAATGAGTCTGCTGACGGCGTCGTCACTCAGAAAATGGCCGCGCCGAAGCCAAGAGGGGCCAGTTGAAAAAGGTCTCGGAGTCGCGCCCGAGCAAAAGTCAAACGCAGCAAGCTCCTTTGCTTCAGCCCATCTTACGAGAACCGACGAGGGTCATTTTGACGGCTCCTCGGAGGCCTGGAGGCACTGGGATGCAGGTGGAGTTGTTCCCGCGACTTGCGCGAAATGCCACACCGCCGAAGGGCTGCCCTATTTTCTCCAGAACGGGAAAAATGATATCCCCCTCCCGCCAGCCAACGGCATGCTCTGCGTCACCTGCCATACTTTGCCGCCTCTTCTCCGGCCTGTTGGGCCTGTTTCATTTCCCTCGGGTGCCATAAAAGACCTCGGTGGGGGTTCTAACCTTTGCCTCCATTGCCACCAAGGTCGGGCATCAAAGAAATCCATCGACGGGTCCATCGCTCAAGGCCCCGGCCCTTATTCCTTTACCAATATCCATTATTATGCAGCAGCAGCTTCCTATTTTGGCACTGAGGTTAAGGGTGGTTACGAGTTTGAAGGAAAGTCGTATGCGGGACGTAACCTCTACCCGAACCATAACGGCCTGTTCAACGACTGCGTCGATTGTCATTTTGGAACGAAGAGTTTCAACCGTCGGCGTGACGCTTCCGACGACCTTTTCCATCACGTCGAACCGACCAAAGCGGATTGCGTGCTCTGTCACGGGACGGATATCGCTCAACCTCGTCCCGGGAGCGATCCAGCCAATTTCAAGTTCGAAGGCATCCGGCCTGCTCAGACGCCCGATTACGACGCGGACGGCAACACGAGGGAATCGCTCCAAGATGAAATCAGAGGACTGGAGGAAACTCTCTACGCCCGCCTTCAGGCCTACGGCAACGCCATCGGCGCGCCGATTGTTTACGATGAGCATATTTATCCTTATTTCTTCAAAGACACCAATGGCAACGGCGTGGCCGACCAAGCGGAGCTTTCCCCAGCCAACGGCTATCGCTTTACTGCGTCCATGCTCCGGGCCGCTTATAATTTTCAGTTCAGCAAGAAAGAACCGTGCGGATATATCCATAATCCCCGCTATATCGCCGAAATCCTGGTTGATTCGATCGAACACCTTGGCGGCAAAGTGTCAGGCTATACGTGGAGATAACCGCCAGCCGAGCTTTTTGACATCTTAGACATAGGATGCTATAAGATGAGCGCTCATTCGAAAGGAGGAGCAACTCTTTCAAGAGGCAGAGGTGAAAAATGAGGACAAAAGTTTTTTTGGGCGTGGCTTTCCTCATCGCCCTCAACTATAGCCTTTCCGGTCAGACTTGCCTCGAATGCCACAAGAAGATAACGCCCCAAATTGTCAGCGATTGGCAGTTGAGCCTACACAGCAAAAATGACGTCGATTGTTCCATTTGTCACGGCGAAGAGCACAAGTCATCCACCGACTTTGCCAAGGCGAAAATCCCCACTCCGGAGACCTGCGCCCTTTGCCACGAGACCCGGGTGATCGAGTTCAAAAAAGGCAAACACGCCTTTGCCTGGGCAGCCATGAAAGCTATGCCGATGGCCCATGCTCAGCCTGTTGCCTTGATGGAGGGAATGAAGGGTTGCGGCGGTTGCCACAAGATTGGTCTTAAATCAGAAGCGGATATCAAGGAGCTCCAGGCCGCTGGTTCAGGTTTTGGCCGCGCCTCCTGCGATGCCTGCCACACTCGCCATATTTTTTCGGTGACGGAAGCCCGTCAGCCTCAAGCCTGCCAAACCTGCCACATGGGCTTCGACCACCCCCAGTGGGAAATGTACTCTGGCTCGAAGCATGGCGTTCGTTACCTCTTGAAACAGAACAAGACCCTTCCCGATTCCGTCGCCGCCCCAACCTGTCAGACCTGCCACATGGATGGGGGAAACCATGAAGTCCGGACAGCCTGGGGTTTTCTGGCAGTTCGCCTACCCATGCCCGAGGATAAACAATGGGCGGCTGATAGGGCCACTATTCTCCAGGCTTT
This sequence comes from uncultured Eubacteriales bacterium, assembly GCA_964445305.1. Classification (GTDB taxonomy): domain Bacteria; phylum Acidobacteriota; class Aminicenantia; order Aminicenantales; family UBA8522; genus CAYUKK01. The sequence continues at coordinate 495 of CAYUKK010000204.1, read as the reverse complement.
GGGGGTTCTCGACCCGGCCGGCAAACCGACGCCTCGACTCGAGGTCGTTAAGGCGGCTGACGTGGCTCGCTTGACTCAGGAAGGTTGGCAAAGAGAGCGGGATAAGATGATTGCCGTCTGCCAGCGTTGTCATAGCCTCAACTTCGCCAAAGCCGAACTTGACAAGGGTGACGAGATGATCAAGGAGGTTGACCGTTTGATGGCCGAGGCGATCCGCCTGGTCGCCGGGCTATACCAAGATGGAACCCTCCGCCAGCCGGCAAATTACGCCCACCCCTTCCCTGACCTCCTCACCTTCCATGATGCGCCAACAGAAATCGAACAGGAGCTTTTCGTCATGTTCTTAGAGCACCGGATGCGTTCCTTCCAGGGGACCTTCCACGCCAACCCGGACTATGCGCTCTGGTATGGCTGGAGCGAGATGAAGCGCTCACTCAAGAGGATCGAGATGATGGCTGCTTCGCTGCGTGGCCGTCGCCAATGAAGCTGCTCATC
>CAYUKK010000203.1:0-6036 GCA_964445305.1 uncultured Eubacteriales bacterium | reverse complement strand
AGAGCTTGTTGTGGAATTTCTCGACTCGGTCGAGAATGGCCTTCGTCTGCTCAGCCAAATAACGTTCGTTATCAAATCCCTTTTTCTGAGTCATGGATAAAGACTTATATCGCATGGAAGAAAGTGTGTCAAATGGCATAGCCGGCACCGGGCGCTATTCTTTTATTTTGACTTTGATAGGCCTCTGACCGAGTATAAAACAGCTTCAGGCGAGACGACAGCTCCAAACTTAAAGGATTACCCGGCGAGGGATATGGGGATTCCCTCATCAAAGCGGGCTGAAACCAGAAGTGTTCACCGATTAAAACATGATTGGCGCTTGGCGAAGCAATGAGGATGATTTTTGCGTTTCCCCAATCACCGAGGCCGGCGTCGAAGAATCTTGAATCCTCATAAGGTCTTACGGCTCGACGATTTGCACTCAACCGAGCTTTTGTTGTCTGGTCTGCCATGGCCATGGGAAAGAGGCGAGAGAAACCGAGCTTATGGAAAGGTAAGCGCGAAAAAAATAAAAAAATATATATCGGGTTACCATTTTTTGGTATAATGGAAGCGGCTGGCGTTCTCATCCTCTCATCCAGAGAGGCAGAGGGTTAACGCGCCCGATGAAGCCCGGCAACCTGCTCGGAGAGAGCAAGGTGCCAAAAGCGTTGAGTCCCGGGTTGATCCCGGAACGAAAGATGGGAGGAGTGGGGCGAAAGCGTGCTTCGCCACCAGGTCCCGCTCCTCTCGCCAAGAAGAGAGGCGCCTCGCCAAGCATTGCGGAGCGGTGACCGCGGTGGAGAGGTTATTATTCAAACTAACTTTATGTCCTCCAACAAACCTTCCGCCTGGTAACCCTTCCCAAAATTTTCATTGAACCACGGAGGTTGAGATGTCTGAATTCCATTTTGAGGCGAGAGCCGGACGGAACTTTCTGGCTGAAGAAATGCCCGTCGAAATCGTTGAGCGCAAAGGAAAGGGCCATCCCGATTCCCTTTGCGACGGGGCGGCTGAGGAGCTTTCGATAACTCTTTCCGAGACCTACCGGCGGGAGGCGGGAAGAATACTCCATCACAATGTCGATAAGGCCGTGCTGGTCGGCGGAAGGTCCAACTGTCGGTTTGGGAGTGGGGAGGTAATCGAGCCGATTCAGATTTACGTCGTCGGCCGAGCCACAGAGGAAATCAACGGAAAAAAAATCATAGACAAAGATTATTGCCAGGCCAGATTAAAAGACTGGCTCATGGCGCAGGTACCCCATTTTCGGCCTGAACACCTCGAGGTCAAGCTTTTGATTCGGTGCGGCAGCGAAGACTTACGGAACATCTTTGATAATAAAGATGAGGCACCGCGCGCCAACGATACCTCTTTGGCCGTCGGCTATGCGCCGCTGAGCGAGCTGGAAAAACTGACCCTGGAAACAGAGAGGTTTCTCAACAGCCCAAAAGGTAAGCAAAAGTTCCCGGCAGTCGGCGAAGACATTAAAGTCATGGGGGTCAGGAAAGAAAACAAGATATGCCTGACCATAGCGGCCGCTTTTGTGGCCTCTGAAGTCCCAAATAGGGAAAATTATGAAGAAATGAAAAGAGAAATAGCTCGCTACCTTCAGAATGAATTCGTCCCCCGGTTCACGTCCAGGGAAGTGGAACTCATCATCAATAACGCCGATACAAAGGAGACGGCCTATCTTACGGTTACGGGGACGAGTGCCGAAGGAGGAGATGATGGCCAGGTGGGTCGGGGAAATCGAGCCAACGGACTGATCACCCCTTGCCGGCCGATGAGCTTAGAAGCGGTGGCCGGAAAAAACCCGGTAAGCCATGTGGGCAAAATTTACAGCATCATGAGCCGACTCGTCGCCGACCGAATCGTAACAACAATGCCCGAGGCAAAGCAGGTCTATGTCTATATGGTCAGCAAGATAAATGAACCCATCACCCGGCCTCAAGCGGTGAGCGTGGAAATTTGGGGTTTGGAGGTAAATAAGGTCAAGGATAAAGTGAGAAAAATCGCGGCTGAAGTGCTGGAAAGCTGGGCTGAAATTCGAGACGGGTTTGTTGCCCGCCGCTGGTCCATCTATTGATGGTCGCCAGGTATCACGCCGCCGATTTTTCCTGCGCCTTAAAAACAATTCTGGCTTCACCTATGATACTTTTAGATGGACAGGCCAAACAAGAGCTGAGCGGCAAAGTAGGTGCTGAGGACCAGGATGTCGGCCAGAAAAAATTTCTTGCCAAACTGGTTGACGGCCAGCATCGAATCAGATAAAAAGAAGAGAAGCGCGGCTACCATGACGAGCAAGCTCTTCTCGTCAGCCAGGCTGAGATACCTGTTTATGGCCACCCAGACAAGAGCCGAAATTACAAGGACATAAGCAAGCACGGGCAGACGCAAGCCCCTGATATTGCGAAAAATCCATGCGTAGACGATGGCGCCAAGAATAAGCGCCGGAACAGCCACGCCAAAAGAACGAACCTGAATTCCCTGGCTAAATGCGATAATGTAGAGAATGTGAGCCGCCAGAAAGGCGGCCAGACCCGGCTTGATTCTCTCAGCAGGCAGCATCAGGAAAATGTCCCCGAACAAAGACAGGGCAAGTCCCGAAACGACGAGATAGCCATAAGAAGATGGCGAAGAGAGCGTCCTCTCCCAGGCGAGGGAAAGGATGAGGAGCATCGTGAGAGGTTTAAAGGCGCAGTGGACAAACTTTTGCCTCATGTACTTGCCGTAGATAGCCAGACCGGCCGAGAGCGCGATGACCAGAACCGAGAGGAAAAGGCTCAAATCGCTTTTCTTTCCACGATGAGCTTGAAATCCTCGAACAAACCATAGCCCACGACATGGTAGGCCGAACCGGATGGAAGACGGCCCTCCGTTCCTCTTTGAAATGAGCTGGGCCAGGCCCGCCCGAGCGGAGGGTTGTTATGGTGAGGTCCAAGAGTGTTCTTGAGAGTCCCATAAACGAGAACGCTCACCTCATTCTCACCCTTGATAAGGTAATCCGTTATATCGACTTCAAAAGGCCGGCCGATGAGAAAACCAGCCACCTTATTATTAACCCTGATTTCAGCCATCGCTCCCAGCCAATCGCCCAGCTCGACGACATAGCGCTCTCTTTCCGGGCTAAATGGGTCGACCTCAAGTTTTCTGGTATAGCTTACAGTATCCGCATAGAATGGGAGACCTTGTGTGGACCATGGCCCCAGTTTGAGCTCTTCGACAGGAATAAGCTTAAACCCTTTGCTCTGACTCTCCAGGGAAAAATCTCCGCGCAAGTATACCGGCTCGAGTTCGGTATGGATGGTGAAAGGCCGGGCGAGGAGAGCGATCTTATTTTTCCCTGCCCTCGTGAGCATCCCTATCTCAAAAACACCAAAAGCGCGGTCGAGCCACCACTGTCCTGGAATGGGCGCCACTTTCTGGCCGTTGACGAGAACTTGATAAAGCTCAGGTCTCTCGACCACGAGCTCGAGCGTTTCGAGCTTCAGGCCTGGCGCGATTTCAAACCAGTAGGTCGCCTCGAAGCCTGAAGTCGGCGGGAATTTATCCAAGTCGAGGATATTCGTCTTGAACTGGACAGCACTATCCCAGGGGTTCCGTTCGAGGCCGTGACGCTCAAAAGTCCTCCTTTGAGCGTCGTAGAAATAGAGGTCTCTTTCTACCTTTCCATCGAGCTTGAGGTCGCAGTAATCGAGCGTCAAGATATTTGGCTTCTCCCGCCTGATTTCGAGCCCGGAGTGGACCGGCAATTCGAAGCGCTCGCGCTCCGAAGAGATAAGGGGCTTTGCTTTGGCCTTCTTGAAGCACAGGAGGAGGCTCCCGCCCGCTTGTATCTCAAAATCCACCTCGACCCTGCCCTTCTTGAAGAGGAAAGGATAAGGCGAGGCTTTTCCTGTCCAGGGATTCCATTTCTCTACTGCCCCGGCGCGGAGCGACAATTTTCCGCTCACAGGCTTTTCGGGGCTAACGTTGGCAAGAAAAACGAGCTGAGCGTCCTTCAGCTCACGGCGATGATGGAATAAGAATTCCTTCGGCCCCTCGACCTCCGAAAAACACAGATCCTGAGGCGACATCTTTTTTATATCACCAAGACCGGGCCACTCCACATTCCTCCAGCGAGCCGGGAAGCGGAGGGCCAACTTTGAAAACCGCTCCGAAGACCTGCCGTCTATGAAACCAGGCGTTCCGGCGACAGAAAGAACCCGGCCACCCCGGCGAAGATATTGTTCGAGCAGCTCGGCGGTCGGTCCGTTCAAGTTCTCCAAGCCCGGTGGGATGATAACCAGCTCGTAATCCCTCTGGCCGACAACAAACTTCCTACCTTCCACTCGAGCATGATTCTTGAGGATATCCTCGGAGCCGAGGTCGTACTCGATATGCTCGGCTTCGAGCCGGTTAACAAAATCCTGGAAGGAAGTGCCCAATTTCTCCAAAGAACTGGATTTTCCTCCGGGCGAGTAATACATCCAGCCGGTGGTCGTAGGCTCGAGGACAAGGTTCCGGTTCACCTGCTCGCCGCTCGCCATGGCAACACTCAGGCGGCCCAGATAATCCGCCAGGACTCCATAGGCATGCCACCACGGCTCGTGGTCAGAAAAAGAAAGAGGATGGTCGCGCTTTCGAGCGCCCATGATGGTCATGTAGGAAAGGTGCTGGTTGATGAAATTAACGCCCAGGCTGAACTCCCAATCGGCAATTCTTTTCTGGTCAGCCAGAGTCATGTCCCAGCCGCCAGCACCGTAGGTCTCGGAAAGAGTCCGCCGTTTTCCCAGTTGGTTGGCCGCGCTGCGGATTTCCTTGACAGCCCGGGCGTTCCCGAACTGGGCATGCGGCCCCATCTGCCATTCGTTCATCAGGCAATCGATGCCCGGCATGTGGGCGTAGGCAGCCATGGCCATATTATCCGGCACGAGCCTGGGTATAGGCCATTCATGTTCCCAGTAATGGCCTGTGAAGATGAGGCGATTTCGCTCGCAATAATCGTAATAAGGCTTGGCCCACCCCTCGATGAAAAGCTCGAGGAGAAGAGCGTAGTAGTTATGCCGCACGCGTTTCCAATCCCCCCTTTCCTCGAAAAGCGATGGCAAGTGGAACTTGAGGTCATAGCCCCATTTCTTGCGGAAGGCATCAAAAAGCCCGGGCGTGAAGTTGATGACGTCTTTTCCCCCAACGGGGGAGATTTGGGCTTCATCCTGGAATACGCCTGGTACGACCTGGCCGAACTCCGAGCCGATGACTTCCTTATAGGCATCGAGGGTGAGGTGAAGGAATTTTTCTGTTACCTCCCGCCGCATCAAATCGACATAGGCAAAGCCGCCGAACCAGGGAGAGGGTCTGGCTTTTTCTATAAAGAAGAGATAGTAGTCGCCCTGGCCGAGTTTCCTGGCGACTTCCGGGCTGATAGCTTGCTCGGTGATATCGAGAAAACCCACTTCGGTCGAGCGAAGAACAATGTGGGGTGTTGTGGCGAAAGAAGTTGGGATTTCTGTCACTTTGGCCATTCGCAACCCCAGGCCGATTGCCTCTGGCATTTCGGCTGGCACATGGCCGCCGGCGAAACCTGAGGGGTAGGAATTCTCATCATAAAGCCAGATAGAAAGGCCGAGTTTCTTCCCCGTTTCCACAGCCTGGCGACAGAGGGCTAACCATTCTTCAGAAAGGTAAGGTGTGATGAGCCCCGGCCGCGGATGGATGAAGACCCCGCCCATGCCCTTGGCCTTGAAATCGGCCAGTTGACTCTCGATTTGCTCTTCCGTGACCCGGTTATTCCACACCCAGAGCGGCGCGCTACGGTAGGAGGCGGGTGGGTCGGCAAAAAGCCCAATTACCTGAGCGTAGCTATCCTCATCGATTTTCCTGCCGCATGCTGACACGAGAATCACCAAAACTAGAAAAGCCATCCATGCCAAGTGGTCTTTTTCCATGGCCTTCTCCCCTCGCTCTTTCACGCTTGTATCTTAATCAAATCAACCGAAGGAAGGCAACCCCGCCGCCCAAGCAAGGTTCGAGAATATCCTGAAATCTATTCTGACGTGCCCGTTGTTCTCTTTTATC
>CAYUKK010000202.1:0-14167 GCA_964445305.1 uncultured Eubacteriales bacterium | reverse complement strand
GCCCAGACGTCGATTCGTTGATGAAGAACATTCAGTTCCACTTTTTCCACATCCCAAGGTTCCTCAAGACCCAAAACATACCGATAAAGCTCTGTATCTTGCATGACTCCGATCCTTTCGGAGCCATTTTATATCACCCTCGGACCCACAGAAAAGTCGGATGAACCCGTTTAAATAAATATTAAGCATGAAATTGACCTCCGAGCAGCGCTCAGCCTCTCTCGTGGCTGGCTTGGCCTCCTTTCTGACGCCTTTCATGGGCTCTTCAACGAACATCGCTCTGCCCTCGATCGGTCGCGAATTTCGTGCCGATGCGATTACACTCGGCTGGGTGGCGACAGCTTATCTTCTGGCGGCAGCCATTTTTCTCGTCCCTTTTGGTCGGCTGGCGGATATCCGCGGCCGAAAAAAAATATTTCTCGTAGGGATGACCGCCTATACAACGGCTTCTCTTCTTTGTAGCCTGGCTGGTTCAATAAGAGTGCTGATTGTCTTTCGGGTCGTCCAGGGGATGGGTGGAGCGCTCATCTTCGGGACGAGCGTCGCCATTCTGACTTCAGTTTTCCCGCGCGGTGAACGTGGCCGCGCTCTGGGGATTAACAGCGCCGCCATTTACCTCGGGCTTTCCCTTGGACCCGTGCTCGGCGGTTTTCTCACCCACCAGCTGGGCTGGCGAAGCGTTTTTCTGGCCAACATTCCTCTTGGCCTCCTCGTTATCGCCATCGTCCTGGCGCGGCTCAAAGGAGAATGGGCGGAAGCGCGAGGCGAGAAGTTCGACTTTCCTGGCTCCTTGACCTATGGGCTTGCCCTCATCGGCATCATGCTCGGTTTTTCGAGGCTGCCGCATAGTCCGGGATTCTGGCTCTTTGGAGCCGGTGTGGCCGTGGCGGCCGGGTTTGTCGCCCGCGAAAGGAAGACCGCTTTCCCTGTTCTCGATATCCGGCTTTTCCTCCAGAACAGGGTCTTTGCCTTTTCGAACCTTGCCGCGCTCATCAACTACAGCGCCACCTTTGCGGTTGGTTTTTTTGTGAGCCTTTACCTTCAGTACGTGAAGGGAATGGGCCCGCAAAGCGCTGGTCTCATCATGATAGCCCAGCCAGCTGTGATGACGTTGTTTTCGCCCCTGGCTGGCCGAGCCTCCGACAGGATTGAACCGCGCATTGTCGCCTCCCTCGGGATGGCCATCTCCAGCGCCGGGCTTTTCCTTCTCGCTTTCTTGCGAAGTGCAACGCCCCTCTCCTTTGTCGTCTCCAGCCTGGCTCTCCTGGGCTTTGGGTTTGCTTTTTTTTCTTCCCCCAACACCAACGCCGTCATGGGCTCGGTTGAGAAAAAATCCTACGGTGTCGCCTCGGCCACACTGGCGACCATGCGCCTCGTCGGGCAAATGACAAGCATGGGTGTTGCGATGATGATTCTCGCCTTTTTTGTCGGGCGCGTCGAGATTACGCCGGCCAGCCATAACGCTTATCTCCAGGCTCTCCGGGTTGGCTTCTGGCTGTTCGCCGCTTTCTGTTTTGCCGGCGTGTTCGCTTCGCTTGCCCGCGGTAATCGCGGTGAGAGTTAGGCAAAGCCATTGGCCAAAAAGTGGTGTGGATTTTGAAAAAAATGATGGAAGAACGGAAGGCCAAGCGTGTATTGTTAGGGTTTCTGATTATTCTCGTTATGAGCGAGAGAGGCGGTTCTATGCCAAAAGACGAGGAGCAGAGAAAAAGAAGATGCGGGGAATAACCTAAAATGGATAATACCGCAAAGGAGATTCTCCATGCTATCACGTCGGAGCTTTTTAAAGGTCGGCGGTCTGGGGGTGGGTTTTATCGGTTTTGGGAAGAAAATTCTGGGCCGAGCCTTACAGGAAGAAACAAGCGTTCTTCGCCAAATGGTGGCGGGGGTTCAGCCCCTTACTGTCGAAGATTTCAGGGCTCGCCGAGAAAAGGCGGCTCGGCTGATGGCCGAGCGGGGGTTGGATGCTTTATTCATCGAAGGCGGAACCAATCTCCTCTATTTCACGAACGTCAACTGGTGGCGGAGTGAAAGAACCTTTGGTGCTATCCTCAGCCAGAAAAGAGAGCCCATTTGGGTCTGCCCGGCCTTCGAGAAGAAGAGGGCCGAAGAGCTTATCCCTCAGGGCCAGGAAATCCGGACGTGGGAAGAAGATGAAAGTCCCTTTCGCCTCATAGCTCGAATCATGAAAGATTTAGGTGCCGGCGCCGGTCGCCTTGGCCTCGACCCGTCCATGAGGAACTTCCTCTATTACGGTCTCCGGCGTGACGCGCCCCAGCTCGAGCTTCTCGACGGTTCTCCTGTAACAGAGGGCTGTCGGGGCATCAAGACGGCCAAAGAAATTGCTTTCCTCGACCTCGCCAACCGAATCACCAAGCTCGCCTACCGGGATGGCTTCAAGCATCTCCGCGAGGGCATGACCGCCCGCGAGCTGGCGGCAGCCATTTCGAACGCTCACCAGGAGATGGGCGTTAGCGGGAGCGGCGGGCCCCAGTTCGGGCCCAACTCGGCCTTCCCCCACGGCTCCCAGGTTCCTCGTAACCTCCAAACAGGGGACATCGTCCTCGTTGATGGCGGGTGCGCTGTTGAAGGATATCGCTCGGATGTGACGCGGACTATCGTTTTTGGCTCGCCCAGCGACAAGCAGCGCCGCGTCTGGGATGTGGTCAAAAAAGCGCAGGTGGCAGCCCTTCAGGCCGTTCGACCGGGTGCGACTTGCGAATCCATCGACCGGGCGGCCCGCCGGGTCATCGAAGAAGCCGGGTTTGGCCTTGGTTACAAGTTTTTCACTCATCGCCTCGGTCACGGCATCGGCATGGAAGGTCATGAGTATCCCTATCTCGTCAAGGGAAACACACTCAAGCTCGAGCCGGGCATGACTTTCAGCAACGAACCCGGGATTTACATCTACGGCGAGTTCGGGGTCCGGATCGAGGATTGTTTCGTGGTCACCGAAGACGGGGGTCGGTTCCTCGGCGGGATGGAAGCCACAGCCATCGACCAGCCCTTCGGGGAATTGTAAAGAGTGGCTTCTCGCCCCGCATTCAGTCCTCCGACGGCAGTCGAGGGGCGGGACAGCCAGGATGTCAGCGATTATCCTTTTTCTTTTGAAGCGGAAAGCCGTCCTTTGTTCTCGAAGGCCCAGCGGTAGTAATCCTTTAGGGTTAACCTGGCTGCCGCCTCCTCGTCGAGGATGAATTTGGCCTGAGGGTGGAGCTGAAGGATCGAGGCAGGAACGAAAGCTGTCAACGGACCTTCGACCGCTCTGGCGACGATATCGGCCTTGTCTTCGCCCGAAGCCAGGAGGAGGATCATTTTCGATTCGAGGATGGTCCCGATGCCCATGGTCAACGAGAACCGCGGGATTTCCTCTTCGTCCGTGAAGAGAGAAGCATTCGCTTCGACAGTCTCACGGGTGAGGGCTTTGAGCCTTGTCCGGGAAGTTAGGGAAGAGCCGGGTTCGTTGAACCCGATGTGGCCGTTCTTGCCGATGCCAAGGACTTGGATGTCGATACCGCCGACACTTCGGATTTTTCTCTCGTAGGCGCGGCAGTGCTCCTCGATATCTTGAGGCCGGCCATGGAGGCGGTGGACATTCTCCGGCCGGATGTTAATGTGCTTATAAAGGTGATGGTCCATGTAAGCGGCGAAGCTCTGAGGATGGCTTTCGTCGAGCCCGTAGTATTCATCGAGGCTGAAGGTGACGACCTCGGAAAAATCCATCTGGCCGCTTCGGTGGAGAGCGATGAGCTTTTCGTAAAGGCCGAGCGGGGTTTTGCCTGTGGCTAGACCGAGTACGAGGTTGGGCTTCTTTTTCCAGGCCTTAAGAATCATGCCCGCGGCTTCGTCGCAAACGGCTGGATAATCAGGCTTGATGATGATTTCCATGTTCGCCTCGCTCTCGTTTACAGTTGCAAACCTGAACCAATCTTCCGCATTATATAAAAAAGAAATAGCCACATAAAGCTTCACCCTGGCGGTGGATTCCATGGGCAGAGGAGGAGGGATAATTCGCCGTTGAACTCGGGGGGCCAATTCTGTATAAGCAGAGAAGGAATGTGTTTTGATTCTCCTGGAACGGCGACACAAGGACAGGCTATCTTTCGTTTTTGGAAGAAGCCGCCAGCGAGCTGGGAATGGCGTGACACGATATTGCGTTTCGATTAAAATGGGGGCGGTCCTCCTTGAGGACTGTCCCCGAAAGAGAGGAGGATGCGATGAGACACCTCAGACAGAGGAGAGAGTGCGCCGCCCCGAGACCTCTTCGCTCCCTTGTTCTCTTCCTCGGCGGGCCGCTCATCCTGGCTCTGTCTGCTCCTTGTTTGGAGCCAACGGCCGTTGAGCGTTTATCGCTCGAAGGGGAATGGCAATTCCGGCAGGTCGGTCGGCCCACCTGGTATCCCGCCCGTGTTCCTGGCTGCGTCCATTTAGACCTCCTGGAAAATCGGCTCATTCCTGACCCTTTCTACCGGGATAATGAGCTCAGGGTCCAGTGGGTCGAGAACGAGGACTGGGAATACCGGCGTCAGTTTGAGGTTCCCGAGTCTCTTTACAAGAAACCGCATGTTGAGCTGGTTGTTGAAGGGCTGGACACTTTCGCTGCGGTTTTCCTCAACGGCCAGAAAGTCGCCGAGACAGACAATATGTTTCGGACTTATCGCTTCGACGTCAAACCGTTTCTTCAGCCCCATCACAATGACATCGTCATCCGGTTCGATTCTCCCGTTCGCCGGGGAAAAGAATTGGAAGGGAAACTCGCCTATCGACTTCCGGGTGGTTCCCCCCATGTGCGCAAGGCGCCCTACCATTTTGGCTGGGACTGGGGGCCTCGTCTCGTCACTTCGGGCATCTGGCGTCCCATTTTTCTCGAAGCCTGGGAGGGAGCACGGATTGGCGAACTCGATATCCGTCAGGACTTTTTTGAGAAAAATAGAGTCATCCTCCGGGTCAGGACTTCACTGCTTTCTGACCGGAATCAAAAGGTCGCCGTCAAAGCCATCGTTTCCGGAAAGAGAACCTTTGCCCACAGCGAGTCTGTGTCCCTGAAGACCGGGGCTAACCTGAACGAAAAATCGCTTCCCATCACCAACCCGGATTTGTGGTGGCCAGCTGGCATGGGTGACCAGAACCTCTACACGATCCGGGTCGAGCTTTACCGGAAAGGCGTGCTCCTCGACGCAGTGGAGAAAAGGATCGGCCTGCGCACCCTTGTCCTCGACCAGAATCCAGATGCCTGGGGAAAGAGCTTCCGTTTCATCGTCAACGGCGTTCCTTTCTTTGCCAAGGGAGGGAACTGGATTCCCGCTGATTCTTTCCCGCCGCGCGTCACCCGCCCAAAGTATGAGCAAATCCTCCGCGACTGCCGGGAGGCGAACATGAACATGCTCCGGGTCTGGGGAGGCGGCATCTACGAGGCGCCTGATTTTTATGACCTCTGCGACGAGCTCGGGCTCGTCGTCTGGCAGGATTTCATGTTTGCCTGCGCCATGTTTCCAGGCGATGATGAGTTCCTTCAAAATGTCCGCGCCGAAGCGGAAGATGTAGTGAAGAGGCTCCGCCATCACCCGTCCATCGCCCTCTGGTGTGGAAACAATGAGTGCGAAGAGGGATGGTTTCACTGGGGATGGAAGGAGCAGTACCCGGAGAAGGTATGGGCAGACTACGAGAAGATTTTCCACAACCTCCTTCCTCAGGTCGTGGAGAATCTCGACCCGAAGCGCCCTTACTGGCCGAGCTCGCCCCATTCCGAAATCGTCGGCCAGCCGCGCTCGGATGCGTCGGGGGATATGCACTACTGGGGTGTCTGGCACGGTCAGGAGCCTTTTACCGAATACCGGAAAAAATTCCATCGTTTTTTCAGCGAGTTCGGGTTTCAGTCTTTCCCGCTTCTCGAGACCGTCAAGCGGTTTGCCCTCCCCCAGGACTGGAACATCACTTCGCCGGTCATGGAGCAACACCAGAAGCATCCGGCCGGCAACCGGCTCATCCTCCTTTACATGCTGGACCAGTTCCGTTTGCCCAAGGATTTTGAATCGCTCCTCTGGTTGAGCCAAATTCAGCAGGCAGAAGGGATGAAAATCGCCGTTGAGCACTTTCGGAGTCAGATGCCGCGTATCATGGGAGCTCTTTACTGGCAGATCAACGATTGCTGGCCCGTCGCCTCCTGGTCGGGGACGGATTATTTCGGGACATGGAAAGCTCTCCACTACTATGCCAAGAGGTTTTTCAACCCTGTTCTCGTCGCTCCCATGGACAACGGAGAGAACTTGAGAGTCTACGGCATTTCTGACCTCGAACGAGCTATCGACGCCGACCTCTACTGTGGTGTTTTCACTTATGAGGGGGATGTTGTCCAGGATGGAGAGACGAGTGTAAGGCTGGAGCCAAGGTCAAGCCGCATCCTCATGGATAAGCCTATTACGGAATTGATCAGGGACCTGCGGTCCGAAAATGTCTATTTCTATTGCCAGCTCCGCCAGGCCGGGGAGATGCTCAGCTCCAACATCTTCCATTTCACGCCCCTGAAAAGGGTTGACCTGCCGCAGCCTGAAATCAGGTTTGAGGTGTTTGAACGGGCCGGCCGCGTCGTCGTGCGCCTCGGAGCTGTCCGCCTGGCCAAGATGGTTTATCTTTCTGCTCCCGGCCTGGAGGGGAGGTTCTCGGACAATTTCTTCGACATGGTTCCGGGCCGACAGTATGAGGTAAGCTTTCTTAGCCCAAGGAAAGTGGAGGTAGGAGCTTTCAAGCAGGCATTGAAGGTCATTTCCCTTCGAGATACATACTGACGGCGAAGCGATTCAGAATAAAGCAAAGCCAAAAGGGCGGCTGATGGCCTTCTTGTTTCCTCAGAGGAAAAGGGAGCAGGACAAACTCGCTGGCTTAAAAGGCCGATATCGGCTAAAATAGTTTTTCCTTATTCAATCTGAGGAGTGAAGCATGCAAAAAACAAGGTGGTATAAATTTTGCGGCCTTGTTACGGTTCTGGTCACATTTCTTGTCTCAGGCAGTGTCGCTCAAGAGTTAAGCCCGAAGGAAATTATCCAGAGAAACATCGACGCTTCGGGTGGCCGAGAGAAGCTGAGCCAGGTTCAGAACTTCTCCTTTATCACCGGCAACACCAAAGCGGTAGCTTCGGCCTCGGGAGACCTCAAGCTCATCACGGGCAAAGAACCTGTCATTACCGAAGTTATCCTCGTCAAGGGCGGGAGAGTTCGAAAGAACTCCTTCCAGAAAGTAACGGACGTCGATGAGCCGCAGAAGACCATCCATCTTACCCTGGGGAAGCTTTACGCTGGCCTTTTTTCGCTCTTGAAGTTTGAAGGCGAGCTCAAGAGCGAAGGAGTGAAGTCCTACGGTCCGGAGAGGCTTTACCATTTGACGTTGGCCAAACCCGGTGCCGTCCGGGTCGATTTTTACCTCCGCACAGATGATCTCCGACTGAAGAGGCTTGTTTTCCAGGGCTCGACCGCGGAAGGCGAGAGACTCGAAATCAACTACGATTTTCCTCCCTTTGAAGATATCGAGGAGTTAACCATTCCTCCCTCCTGGTTTGTCTCCCAGGTGGGAACGCGCGGCAACCTGCTCGAGATCTCGGCGGTGAAAAAAAATATTCCCCTGCCCGAGGGCTTTTTCGAGACTCTTGAGGTCAACATGGGGAAAGTTGAGGTTTCGGCGGGCCATCTCCGGGGGAACGTTCTTGATACGAGCTCTTCTCGCTTTAGTTTGACCATCACGACGAACTTTACCTCGAAAGACATCGAGACAGCAGGGCTTCGAACTGGCGATCAACTCTCCTTTGTTGCCGGGGGAGAAGAGCACGAGCTCGTATTCTACTCCTCGGCCAGAGAGCTTCCCTCGAGGGACGAGTTAGCTCGCGGCGCGCGTTTGATGACCATTCTGCCATGGGGTGGCGAAACCTACGTCATTCAATTTTTTGGTGGGGACTGGAGCCAGATGGCCGCCAAACTCAGCCCTCTGGCCCCCGTTGAAATTAAAAAGAAATAAATCGAAAGATAGGAAGGCGACTTCAAACAAGATAAACAAACATGGTAGGAATAAGGAGAAAAAGATGTCTCGAATGAAAAGAAGAAATTTCATGACGGCCCTTGCCTCGAGTTTCCTGGGGTTAGGCATGGCTGGGCGGGCCAGTGCCCGTCCGGGTGAGAGTTCGAAGGAGCCAAGGCAACCTGCTGGCCCGAGAATCCGAAAGATGAACGAGCTCGGAAAGACCGGCCTCAAGGTCTCGGACGTCAGTTGCGGCGCGATTTCCCTTTTTGAAAGCAACGTCCTTCGCTACGCTTATGAATGCGGCGTTAACTATTTTGACACGGCCGAGAGCTATCTTCGGATGAAAGGAGAAGCCTATGTCGGGGAGGGCCTCAAAGGGGTCCGGGATAAGGTCATCATCACAACCAAGCACGGCTACGATTTCCGCCAGAAGATAGACAGGGCGACGATCATCAAACGGGTCGAGGCGAGTCTCAAGCGACTTCAATCTGATTACATTGATATCGCCATGGTCCATAGCTTGGATGACCTCTCCCTCGTCCTTAACAATGAGGAGATGCTCGCTGCTTACGACCAATTGAAGAAGGAAGGGAAAATCCGGTTCACCGGCTTCTCGACCCATAATCCCAAGCTCACCCTGAAACAGGCGCTCGATTCGGATTTTCCCCAAGTCATCCTCTTCATGTACAACCACATGGAAGGTCAGGAGATAGAGCCGCTCGTCCAGGCCGTCCGCAAGAAGGGCATTGGAACCGTAGCCATGAAGGTTTTCGCTGGCGGAATGCAGGGCAAATTGAAGGGCCTGGTAAATGCGGAGGTAAGTTATCCTCAGGCAGCCATTCGGTGGGTCCTGTCCAACCCCCATATCGACACCTGTATTCCGACGATGAGTAGCTACTCCCATGTCGAGGAATATGTTGCCACCTCTGGACAACCCCTCGACCGTGCCGCTCTGGAAACGATTGCCCAGTACCAGCGGCTGGCCCACAACCTTTATTGCCGGGTGAGCTGTCGCGAATGCCTGTCTTCGTGTCCGCACAGCGTGGCCGTAAATGATGTCCTTCGCTATGCGATGTACTTCGAATACTACGGCCTGGAGAGTGAGGCGATGAGGCAATACGCGGCGCTCGAGCCGTCGCGAAAACCCCTCGGCTGTTCAACCTGTCCCGGCATGTGCGAGCTCGCCTGTCCCTATGGCCTGAAAGTCAAAGAGAGGCTCCTTCGCGCCCACGACATCCTGACCGCGTGAGCTGAGGGAAAGGAGAGGGATGAATAAACGGGAACTGCTTCTTCGAGCGTTGAGAAACGAGACGACGACGCGGCCTGGCTGGGTGCCTTACGTCGGTGTCCACGGCGGAAAGCTGATCGGCCAGGCTGCCGATGTCTATCTCCGGTCAGCTGAGTTGATCGTCCGGGGGCTCAAGCGGGCAAATGAGCTCTATGAGCCCGACGGACTTCCTGTTGTCTTCGACCTCCAGCTCGAAGCAGAAGTACTGGGTTGCGAGCTTCGATGGGCCGAGGCCACGCCGCCGGCCGTCGTTTCTCATCCCCTCGAGCATGGCGGGTCGCTGGCTTCGCTTCCCGTTTTTGATGTCGCCCAGGGCCGGTTGCCTGTTGTTTTGGAAGCCCTGCGAACGCTTAAGAAGGACATCGGGGGAGAGGTCGTTCTTTACGGCCTGATCTGCGGCCCGTTTACTCTGGCCTCTCACCTCATGGGTAATGATATCTTCTTGCAGATGTTGGACCATGCCGATTACGTCATGGGCGTGGTCGGTTTCTGTGCGGCGGTGGGCCAGAAAGTGGCCCGCGCCTATCTTGAGAACGGGGCCGACGTCATCGCCGTCGTTGACCCGATGACGAGCCAGATTTCCCGCGAACACTTTGAGCACTTTGTGACGCCGGCGGTCAACCAGATTTTCCGGTTTATCAGGGAACGGGGAGGCTTGTCCTCGCTTTTCGTCTGCGGCGACGCCAGCCGAAACCTTGAGGCAATGTCCCGCACCGACTGCCACAACATTTCCATCGACGAGAACATCGCTCTCGAGCGGATCCGCGATTACACCCGCAGTCGAGGAAAATCCTTTGGCGGCAACATTAAGCTGACGAGCGTCCTTCTTCTCGGCGATGAGGAAGATGCGATGCTCGAGGCGATCCGTTGCATCGACATCGGCGGAAGTTGCGGGTTTATCCTTGCTCCCGGATGCGACCTCCCCTACCATACGCCCGAAAAGAATCTTATAGCGGTGTCGACGATGGTTCACGATGCGTATCGCCGTGAAATCGCCAAGAGGACCATCGTGGCCAAGGCGACGGCCGAATCCTCGGTCATCCCCCTTCCTGATTACGCTTCCCTGCCGCATGTCACTGTCGATGTCATTACCCTCGACTCCTCTTCTTGCGCTCCCTGTCAGTACATGATGGAAGCCGTCCGCCGCGCCGCCCAGCTCGTCACAGAACCTGTTGTTGTCAAGGAGCATCGGATTTCAACGCGCGAAGGGCTTGGCATGATGTCCCGGCTGGGCGTTCGAAACATCCCGACGATCTGTCTCGAGGGGGAGATTGCCTTTTCCTCTGTTATCCCCGACCTGGGGACGCTCGTCGCCGCCATCGAAGCTAAGATCGCAGCTAAAAAGAAGCGATAGAAGCGCTGACACCTCCTCGCCTCCTTTTCCTGATTCCTCCCCTGCCGCAGGACAGCTCTCCTTAGCCCACTTTATCCCATTGGTCCTTCCTCATGAGGAGTCGACCTGGCGCTATCAGATGGCAGGTCGAGTGCCAATTAAAGTGGCGAAGCGAGAAAGCTGAGGGCAGAGCCAAAGGGATGGGAAATCGCTACCAGCACCTTCCCCCATTCAGGGCCATTTAGGCTAATTGACATGGAAGGAAGAGGATTCTATAGTGTGGCCTCGAGAAGAGCTCGAAGTTCTGGCTCTGGAAAGGAGGCAATATCCATGTCGAGGCTACGTTTCCTCCTGCGCCCATGCCGGCTTTTCTTTTTCCTGGTCATTGGCCTAGCGATTCAAACGCCGGTTGGAACAGCTGTTCTTCCTCGGGTCAAGCCGGGCACGGTTGGCCTTTCCGCCGAGCGCCTGGACCGCCTGAGTCGAGTCATGCAGGAATACGTCGACGGGGAAAAAACAGCCGGGATGGTCGTCCTCATCGTTCGCAACGGTGGGATAGCTTATTTTCAAGCTTTTGGCAAACTCGATTTGGCCCGGGGAATTCCGATGCCGACCAACGCCATCTTCCGCATTGCCTCTCAGACGAAAGCGGTAACCAGCGTGGCGGTGATGATGCTCCAGGAGGAGGGAAAACTCCTTCTCGATGACCCTGTCGCAAGATACATTCCGGAGTTTGCTACGGCTCGAGTTGCTATGAAGGCGCCGGGCCAAGATGTTAGAGGTTATTCGACGGTTCCGCTCCAGCGTCCGATCACGCTGCGTGACCTTCTCACGCACACGGCTGGGATTTCCTATGGCGAGGGGCCGGCCAAGGAGGAGTATGTCGCGGCGGGTATCCGCGGCTGGTTTCTGGCAGATAAGCCTGAGCCCATCGGAGAGATTGTCAAGAAGCTGGCGGCGCTCCCCTTTGACGCCCAGCCGGGTGAGAAATTTGTCTATGGCTATAATACGGATATACTTGGGCATGTGGTGGAGCGCGTCTCGGGGCTGAGTCTGGCTCAATTTTTCGAGACGAAAATAACCGGACCCCTTGGTATGACCGATACCCATTTTTTCTTGCCCGAGAATAAGGTAAACCGCCTCGCCTCCGTTTATGGAATCGATGAGAAGGAGGGGCTCAAGCTGGTTGAGGATGGCCGCGATAATTTTTATGTCAAGGGTCCGCGAGTCTGCTACTCAGGAGGAGCCGGGCTTCTTTCAACAGCCGAAGATTATGCCTCCTTCCTGGTTATGCTTCTTCGAGGCGGCGAGCTAAGTGGAGTGCGCCTCCTCAGCCCTAAGTCGGTCGAACTGATGACGGCTGACCACGTGGGGAATCTTTATGGTGCCGAGGCTTATGGACTGGGATTCTGGGTGACGAATAGGCTCGGCCGGAATGGGATGCCCGGCTCTGTCGGTGCTTTTGGATGGGGCGGTGCTTACCATACAGTGTACTGGGTTGACCCGAGAGAAAAGCTCGTCGCTCTGCTGATGACTCAGCTCTTGCCCGCCGGCTCGAGCGACCTTCATGGCAAATTTCGCGTCCTCGTCTATCAATCGATTATCGATTCCTATGCGGGACATGGAGAGTCATCCAAAACAAATTAACATAAGCTAATCCAAGCTGTTGAGGAAGGAGGTCGATGGTTCATTTCACTTTTCTTGACTGGTTCTGGGTCGTCTCCTTCATCATCCTCATGACCGTCTGCGGCATCGTCTTCTACCAGCTGGGGAAGAGGTCGATGGCGGATTTTTTCCTGGCAGGCCGGGGCCTGCCGTGGTGGCTGCCGGCGACGTCTGTCTATGCCACCCACACGGCCACGGACACTCCCATCTGGGTAAGTGGCATTATCTACCGCTACGGGCTGAGGGGAATCTGGTACACATTCTTTTCTGCCTGGTGCGCCATCTCGGCGTTCGCTTCAACGAGAATATTTCGCCGCTCCCTGGCTTATACGCAAGCGGAGTGGCAAACACTCAGGTTCTCGGGCCTGGGAGCGGAGCTTTTACGTGGCTGGATTGCCGGCTGGCAGGTCTTCATGAACATGTTCGTCCTCGGCTGGGTCGGCATGGCCATGGGCAAGCTGTGCGCATATCTTTTTGGCTGGCCGGAATGGCTGGGCCTCGTCCTCTTTTCGACGATTTGCGCCATTTACGTCCTCGCCGCCGGTTACTGGGGTGTGGTCATGTCGGATTTCCAGCAGGGAGTCATCGCCTTCTTCGTCATTGTCATTGTCTCCCTGTGGGGAATTAGCGTGGCGGGGGGGCCAAGGGGAATCATTACCAAGCTCGAAGCGTCGGGCGAGAGCTGGCGCCTCAACCCTTTTGCTTTTTCTGGGCTGACCACGGGCGACTTTCCCCTTGTCTGGTTCTTGACCATGCTGGTCATCGCCGTCATCGGCGGGTTTGGCATGGGCACGGCGATCGACTGGTACCCGGAGGCGCAGCGCATCCAATCAGCCAAGACCGTCCGCGATGCCAGCTACTCCATCTGGTCAGGGACAGCGCTCATCGTTGTCCGTAATTCCCTCTGGGCCGTGGCCATCCTGGCCTTTTTTGTCCTTTACCCGAACATCCAGGAGACGGCCAAGTTTGAAATGGCTTGGTACAGGCTGGGGTTTGAGTATCTGCCCGTCGGCATGGTCGGGCTTTTTTTCGCGGCGGTCGTGGCCATCCACCTTTCGACCATCTCGGCCCACCTCAACCTGGGTGCTTCCTATGCCACCCGTGACCTCTATCACCACTATTTCAAGCCCGAAGCAAAGGAGAAAGAGCTCGTCTGGGTCGGGCGGGTCTCGACGCTCATTTTGCTTCTGGGCTCTTTCCTTTACGGCCTGATGATGAAGGAGATTACCCAGTGGCTCATCTTTGCTCTCTGGATCATGGCTGCGGGCATCTGGCTGCCTTCCATTCTTCAGGTCGTCTGGTGGCGGTTCAACGCCTGGGGGTATCTTTCTTCATGGGTGGCCAACCTCGGGTTAAGCTGGCTTGTTGTCTGGGTGCTGCCTGAATTCCATCTTATTCCAGTTCTTCCCGACTACCTTCAGTTCTGGACGATGATGGCCCTCGGCGCGCTGGTTTACATCCCGGTGACATTCTTGACCCGACCGGAAGCTATGGATCGGCTGGTGAAGTACTATGTCATGTCACGACCCCTCGGCTGGTGGAAGCCAGTCCGGACCGAAGCCGAGAAACGTGGCCTTCTCGGTTCGGCGCTGAGGCTGGAGAAAGGAGGTAACTGAGATGGGCTGGATAAAAAGAGAGTGGACAGCCGCGGAAGCGGACCGCTGGACGAAAGAGGACTACCTCGTCTTCATCATCTCACCGCTGGTCTATATTCTCCTTGCCGTGGGCACGGCTTTGAGCCTGCTTCTTCTCTGGTACGGCTGGATCATCCTGGGAGCAGCCATCATTCTTCTTCTGGTCATGCTCTGGATCATCGACCCCAAGCTCAAGGCCATCTCCACGGATTACGAAGTCAAACAGAAGAAATATCTCGA
>CAYUKK010000201.1:0-12796 GCA_964445305.1 uncultured Eubacteriales bacterium | reverse complement strand
CCAGCCCCTCGCCTGTTCCCCCCAATTCTCCAAGTGGGGATTAATGGGCCTTAGATCCAACATAGGGAAAGTGCGTGTGGAGGCTAGGGGTTGGGATTACGAAGCCCAGACCATCGCCTGTTTCCCGTGGCATCAAACGCTGGGGTCGGCGTTCCGAGACGCTATCGAAAGCTTTGTTTTTTATGTATTAACCACCCCTACCCCTCTCCGCGAAAGACGCCCCCAGGAATTCTTTCTTAGCCATTAAATCCCCCTACCTCCTTTGAACAATCAAAGGGGGCCTGAGAAAAGGTGGGCGTCTTTCGAGCAGGCCGGAGGGGAACAATGGTCAGCGTCTTGGGTCAGGTCGGCCCCCGAACCACGCCACCCCTCAGGTGTGCTCGCTATGGTGATAATTTATTACAAGATGAAGCACTTTCGTTTGATGATAATTCTCTGTGGGCAAATTTGGGTCAATAAGAAAACCGGCCGGACGACGGTGAATCCGAAAGGAGACCCTCTCCCCTACTGAAGACGAGGATGCTGAGGGATGGCGATAATGGCGCGGAGGGGCTGATGATGGGGTTAATGTCGGCATGCCGACATTATCTTAACTTATTGAAAATAAAAAGGATAATGAGTATCGAGGTCGTTACTCACTCTTTCTTCTCGATAAAGAGTCAGGAAAAAAGGAAAAATAAAAAAGAGACGAGGGTTGAAGAGGAGTTGAGTTTGTGACAGACAATGGAAAAAAGTATAATCAGTAAAATCAAAAAAAGAGAGAGCGGCATGGAGAAAGAAGGAAGGGGATTTATTGAAAAGATGAGCCTCCTCGATGCCGTTTTTTTGGTTATGGGGAGCGTCATCGGCTCGGGCATCTTCATGACCACCGGCTTCATTGCTGAGTTTGTTCCTTCGCCATGGATGATTCTCATGGTCTGGCTTATCGGCGGCTTCATCACTGTCTGTGGAGCTCTAACTTTTGCTGAGCTGGGGGGAATGTTCCCCCGGGCTGGCGGGCAGTTCATCTACCTCAAAGAAGCTTATGGAGACTGGGCGGGTTTTCTTTTCGGATGGGCGTTCTTCTGGGTCATTGAATGCGGGGGGATAGCTGCTCTCGCTGTTGGGTTTTCGGAGTACGTGGGTTATTTCTGGCCTGGTCTTACTCCCCGGACGATTCTAATCAAGGGGTCCATCGCCGGTCTTCCCTTATCGCTCTCCTCGGGGCAGATCTTGGCCGCCGTGGCTATCATCATTCTTTCGGGAATCAACTACATGGGCATAAAATCGGGCGTTTTTGTTCAGAACTTGTTCATGGTCATGCGCCTGGCCAGTCTTGCCGCCATCGTCGGGGGAGGCTTTTTCTTCGGAAAAAAAGAGGGGATCGAGAGCTTGGGCTCTCTTTTCCGAAGCGCCGGGCCTTCGGGCCTCAAACCTCTCGGCCTCGCCCTCTTTGCTGTCCTCTGGACTTACGATGGCTGGTATGCGGTCAATTGTACGGCTGAAGAAGTCAGGAACCCAAAAAGGACCATCCCGCTGAGCCTTGTCATCGGAACGCTGGGAGTGACACTCATTTATGTATTAGTTAATATTGTTTACCTTTTGGCATTGCCCGTGGCCAGAATGAAGGGAGTGGCGCGGGTCGGAGAGCTTGCGGCCACTTCCCTCTTTGGAGAAAAAGCGGCCTCCCTCATTGCCGGTGGTATTGCCGTTACTATTTTCGGCTGCCTGAGTGCGACAATCATCTACGGGCCGAGGGTCTTTTATGCCATGGCCAAAGAAAACCTGTTTTTCAAGCGGATGAGCTGGATTCATCCGAAGTATCGAGTCCCGACGATAGCCATCGCCGGCCAGGCGCTCTGGTCGTCCCTTTTGTGTTTGAGCGGGACTTACCAGACTCTCTATGAGTATGTCATATTTGCCCTGGTCTTGTTCTTCGCGGGAACAGGCGCGGCGGTGTTCGTCCTGCGGAAAAAACAGCCGCAGCGGGAAAGGCCATACCGGGTATGGGGATACCCGTTGTTGCCTCTCCTTTTTGTCGCCATCAACGTAGCCATATTCCTGAACAGCATTTTTTCGCAACCCTTTGAATCTACCCTCGGGCTGGGGATAATCGGGCTCGGGCTGCCAGCCTATTTCTTCTGGAAAAAAAGGGGAGGGTGTCGGAGGTGAATCGTGGCTTTGGATAGCGAATACTCTATTAAATCGATAGATTTTATGGGAATAATAAGAAATAAGAGCGCACGACGGACGCGAAGTTCTTCCTCGAGGGCTCGGCTGATGCGACGAAGGTCAGGTCAGAATAACCGCAAGCTCGGCATTTCGTGAGCCCATTTCTTATTTTTTGTTTTTCGATTATGTTATTCAATGCTGATTTCAATAATGATGAGGAGGCATGATCATGGTTTTTAGAGCACTCTTCCTGGCTTACGCTCCGGACGCGGACATGGACAAGCACCGGGCAGTCATAGAGAGTTCTCTCTACAAACTTTTTGTCGTTGTTGTCCGCAGCCAAGAGCAGGCCCTATCGGTTGCCAAAAAGCTCCTCGAGGATGAGGGAATCCATTCTATTTTGCTCTGTCCCGGGTTTACGCATGCTGACGTTGCCGAAATCCAGGAAGCAGTCAGAGGCAGGGCGGGTGTAGCCGTGGCGCGAGGCGATGGCCCAAGTTCAAAGATCACTCTTGAAACGATGGAAAGGGTCGGCTGGTTTAAAAGGGAGGAGGTGGAATGAAGAAAAATGCTTTCATCTTGTGCTCCCTCTTTTTCATTAGAGCCGTGCTTCTTGGCCAGACCCTTATTCCTCTAGGAAAGCCGGGTACACCCGGTGAGCTTATTTTTCCCCGTCAGGTGACTGAGGGGCCGGATGGGAATATCTATGCCTATGACCAGGCCGATGCTTTTATCAAGGTCTACTCTCCGAGCGGCGATTTCATCCGGAAAATTGGAGGCAAGGGCCAGGGGCCGGGCGAGATCCAGCGGCCCGATGGAGTGAGCTTTGGCTTCCTGGCCGACGAGGCGAAGCTCTTTTTCAGCGAGTTTTTTGGCGGTCATCCCTGGATAACCATCGTCGACCTCAACGGCCAGCTCGACCGCGTCGTTAAACCCCAGCTCAAGGAATTCTTCGGCATTTCGAGAGCTGTGTCCCTTCGAGGCGGGAACTTCCTGGTTGACCTGGCCTTTCTCGGCCAGCCGGAAAGGGAGAAGGACTATTTCTACCATCGGTCGAAGCGAGAGCTCGTTCTCATGGATACTGCCGGTCAGATTCTCTCCAGCCTTAAAAAGACAAACCACATCACCCGGATTTCTTTCGTCCATGATGGCGCTGATTCGCCCATCCCCTTCACTCCAATGTTCCTCTGGTGTCCCTTCGACGAGAAATCTGTTCTTTTCTCAGATGGCGTCGA
This sequence comes from uncultured Eubacteriales bacterium, assembly GCA_964445305.1. Taxonomy (GTDB): domain Bacteria; phylum Acidobacteriota; class Aminicenantia; order Aminicenantales; family UBA8522; genus CAYUKK01. The sequence goes on along the minus strand of CAYUKK010000201.1, from coordinate 9,410 downwards.
AACCAGAATCCAGGTTGTCGATTTCTCGGGCAAGGTCGTCCGGGAAATGGCCACTCCCCTCCCCCCATCCGAGAAAGTGACCAAGAGGGACCTCGAGGAATGGAAAAAGAGACGGCGGGAGATGATGGCGAGTCGCGACCCCGACTGGTGGGCCCGCTTTGGAAAAGTCATCGACAAATACAAGAAATCCATCTATTCCCACAAGCCAACGATATGGGAAGTCATGAGGACGCCGGAAGGAAGGTTCCTTTTTGCCTCCCGGGTCGATGCCGACCAGCCCGAGCGAGGCTACTGGCTGATGGATGATCAGGGAAGAGAAATCGTCAAGGTTAAAACCCAAGTATGGATCATGGGGATTTCGCCCGCCTTCATCTTCGTGGGCGAGGTGGATCAGGATGGAGTTCCATCGGTCAAGGCCATCAGGCGTCAGGGTAAAGAGGAAGAAGACCTTCGCCGCTTATGCCAATAAGACTATCAAAAGGCAGTGGATTCTTACCCCCTGAAATAGAGGTAAGCGGCTAAAATCATGAGCAGGACAATGGCTGAGGCGATGACATCCCCTGTGCCCCAGCTGGCCCTGGACCGAGCTTTGTCTTCAGCCGTCCTGGTGGCGTAGGTGAGGCCGCTAATCTTTTCATAACCCGGCTCCTCAGTCAGGTAGCTGACGACAATCATGACAGCCACACAGACGATGAAAATGAAGAGGCTGTAATACTGGAAAAAGATGTTGTTGATAACCCAGAAAAAGGAACCTTCGGGGTAGGAAAAGCCCTTGAGCAATTTAACCGGTGTGTCAACGGCCAGACGGAAGAGCCCCAGGCCAAAGCCGGTCAGAAGGGCAGCCAGACAGCCCTTGCCATTCAGGCGTTTCATGAACACGCCAAGAAAGAAGACAACAAAAATGGGCGGGGCCAGATAAGCCTGGATTCCCTGGAGATAGTCGTACAACCCCTTTCCGCCGCGGATAACAGGGATCCAGATGAGGCCGATGGCGACCATGACCGTTGTCGCCACCCTCCCCATCCAGACGAGCTGCTGCTGGGTAGCCTGGGGTCGCATCCGGGCATAAAAGTCCATGGTGAAAAGGGTCGATGAAGCGTTAAAGACTCCGGCCAGGGAGCTCATGAGAGCCGCCAGGAGTCCGGCGACGACAATTCCGCGAACGCCAACAGGTAGAACGTGAGCGACGAGGAGGGGAAAAGCTTTCTGGGCATTGTCGCGGAGAAGCTCGCCCGAGGGCCCGAAAAACTCGTGCTGGAGAGCCGGGACCTGACCGCTCTTGGCCAGGGCGAAAGTGATGATCCCGGGGATGATGAAAATAAAAACGGGCAAAAGCTTGAAAAAGGAGGCAGTAATGGAACCTCGCCTGGCCTCGCGCTCATCCTTGGCTCCGAGGGCTCGCTGGACGATATACTGATCCGTGCACCAGTACCAGAGGCCGATGATGGGGGCGCAGAAGAGCATGCCCAGCCATGGATAATTATCGTTGAAATACCAGGCCATCCGGCCTGCCTCCCTGACCGGAGCCCATGTTCCCTCCAGGCCGGCTGGAACGAGAGGCTTCCAGAGGTTGAACATCTCCGAGCCGGCCACCGAACGTAAAACTCCCCAGCCGCCCAGAGCTTTTAACCCGAATATTGTCACCAGGATGGAGCCAAAGACGAGGACGATCGTCTGCATCGCCTCCGTATAAGCGACAGCACGCAGGCCACCCAGGATGGTGTAGATGCCGGTAAAGACGATGACGAGGATAGAGCCCACCCAAAAACTGTCCAGGCCGAAGAGGCGAACCTCGGGGACAAGGACGCTAAAGACAATCCCGCCGGCAAAAATGCCGACAGCGATCTTGGTCAGGATATAGGCGACGAGGGAGATGAGGGAAAGGACAGTCCGGGATTGGGGCGAGAACCGTTTCTCCAGAAACTCCGGCATGGTAAAGACTCTGGAGCGCATGTAGAAGGGCACCATGACCCAGGCGAGGACAAGAAGGCACCAGGCATGTAACTCGTAGTGGGCCATGGCTACTCCATCGGTGGCGCCAGAACCGGCCAGACCGACGAGATGCTCTGAACCGATGTTGGAAGAAAAAATGGAGGCGCCGATGATGAACCAGCCCAGGTGGCGACCGGCCAGAAAATAATCCGTCGATGTCCTCTGCCCCTGGCGGATGACCCACCAGGAAATGCCCAGGATGATCAAGAAATAGAGGAGGACAATCATCCAATCCACAGGTTGGAGTCCGCTCATCTCATCCTTTCCTTTCCTGCGCTATCTCCTTCAAAAAGGCATGCGCTTGTTTTCCCTGTCCGAAGACAGGCATAGAGTTTATCAAAATGCTTGCTGGCGCTTCAAGGACAAGGAAAAAAATGGGCAAGCCAGTGACGGAGAGCTCTAAATTCGGCTAATTCCGTTTTCCCTGGCTGCGTTAACCAGCGATTCACCGAATGGCAATACCTCGTCCCTTAACCCCCACAGCACCGGGCGCTGATGGAGGAAAGGGCCGCGTTTTAGCCATCCAGACGAGATGGGTGGAAAGCTGAGGTTCTTCGCGACTGGACCTTAAGCCGGCTTCAAGCAGGGCGGCGCAGACGGCTTTCTGGCCGAGGGCTGGACCCGCCCACTGGTCATTGGCTAAAAGGACGAGTTCAGGTTTAAAACTCACCGGGTCAAGGTTTTGAACCCCTCTGGCCTTGACCTCGGCATCAGACCGAGCCCTTACTGGTCTCTGCTTGCCTCGGCTCATCTCCACTCGAGGGCATAGCGCTTGACCTGAGGCACTCCTTCTTCACCTTCGTTGATCAGGCAGTACATTTTGTCGTTTTTTATGGCCATGAGGGTTTCCTTTTCAGGAAGAGTAAAGCTGAGAAAGCAGATGCCCTCAGGGCTAAAAACATCGTAGGAATAATGGCCGTTTGCGTCCTTGGCGTTAGTCCGGATGAACGTGCGGTCTTGGTCATCGACGAGCAAGGAATACATAGGTGCATAGTTTGCCGGCCATTCCAGGGTCACGCCAGGCGGCACACCTTTATCTCCATAGAGATCCTTGATCAACTTTTCTTTGTCCTCTTCCTTGACCCTAACGGGGTCATAATCTTTAACGATTTTCCGGATGGGCTTTCCCTCGGGGTCCAGGATGAGGAGTTCGTACTTGGACGTGACCCCCCAGAGGAAATGGTCCCCCTTCATGATGTCATAGACGAATCTATCGGGTAAGGGGTTGACCTTGGGAGGCTTGAGCTCTATGAAGACCTCATGGATTGTGGAAAGGAGGTTTAATTCAGGGTTGAACTTGAGCAGCTTTTCCCCAACGCCTTTTTCGTCGAACCAAAAGGTATCGCCATAGACATGGTCTCTTGAATCCAGGCGAATCCTGACAAGGCTCCATTTAGCTGAAGGGATTTCTTTCAGGCATTCCCCGTTCGGCGAGAAAAGGGCTATTTTCCTATTGCCACTGTCGAGAATGGCCAGCTTTCCGGCGGGTGTCAGGATCATCCGGGTGGGCAGCTGGATCTCTCCCGGTCCCTGGCCTCTTTTCCCGAACGTCCTGAGATGCTTTCCGTTCTTGTCAAAGGCCTTGATATGGATTTCTTTCCAGTCCAGGACATAGATGTTTCCCTCGTTGTCCACCTGAACGGACCTCAAGTCCGAGAACATTTCGCTCTCTTCTCCGGCGGCCCGACCGATGAGGAGGTCCTGGTGAAGGACCAATTGGCTCGGCGCTCCCTTCCATCGCACCGGGTGCTTAGGGTTGTAAATTACGCGGATGCCGTTTTCTGTCCTCATTTTCTGGCCGTCCAACTTGGCTGGATGAAGCCAAAAGGATAGACTTAGGAGGACGAAAATAAAAAGATGCTGCCAGAAAGGTCTAGCCTTCTTTTTCATGCTACCCGCCTCCGGTCTTGGAGATATTTTCCTTCCTCGATCCTCATCCGAGATGAGATAGGATAAGATGGCCCTGAAGCGTTGTCCTTCATGACGCGGATTTTCATGAGGTTTCGCTTCTCGTCAGTATAGATTGCTTTTCTATGAGAATTATAAAATGGAAGGTAAAGTAAATCTATGACCTATTTTGGTTCATCGCCCATCCTTCGTTTCTTCCGGCCAAAACCTCGAACGGGCTGCCCGGAGAGCCTGGGGATGAACACGCTCCACCGATTGCCTTCCCCGGGCCAAAACGGGCCGCGCGCCGGATAGTTTTCGATGGTTAAACATGGTGGTATAATAAGAAAAGGGAAATGAAAGAAAGAGCGTGGTGGGTAGGGGCGTTTTGCTTCTCCTTTCTCACTCTGGCATTTTTTTGTCCAGGGTATTCAGAAAGAAAGGAGGTCCTCAGCGCCTGGGCTTTAGCTCCCGTAATCATCGACGGCTCTGATGAGGAGTGGGGTGAAGCGGCCGTCTGCTTTGAAAAAAAGTACAGGGTCAATTACGGTTTCAGAAACGATGAGAAGAATCTCTATATTCTTTTTCAATTCAACGACGTGAGCTACTTGAGTTCGATTGCCGAAACCGGCATGACCGTCTGGCTCAGCCCAGAAAAGGGAAAAAAGGACTACGGGATAAGATTCTTAAAAAAGAGTGTCCCGACGGAGACATTCCTTAATATCCTGTCTCAACAAAGAAGAGCCATCCCTGAAGAAGAAAAAGAACAATTAAAGCAAAAGGCCTTTCATCCTATTCATATCGTTCAAGTTATCCACCAAAAAGATAGTCCCTTGAGGTTGGTTAGCAACGAGGAGCATCCTCCCGCGCGGTTCAGGTCCATGTCAACTGCAGACCGGGTGACCTATGAATTCATCTTCCCCTTTCCAGTTGGAAAAAATCTTGATCTCCCATCAGGAGCAAGGGGAGGCCAAATCATCCATGTGGGTTTCGAATGGGGCGGCCTGACGGAGGAGATGAAAAAAGAGAGGCTAAAAAGATTGCAGGAAAAGGCAGAACAACAGGGTGCTCCCGACGCCCGGATCGAGGAGGTCTTGCGGAGGGAACGAACTCTCGATACGGAATTTAACGTGCCAAGCAACTATTTCAAAAAATATGCCTTTTGGGTGAGCGTGCAATTAGCCAGGAAAGGATGAGCTGAATCGACACCGACTCAGCTGGTGATGTCCCCGCGAAAGCTTTGAAGAAGCAAAACGCTATCGAGGGCTGGCCATGCCGTGGGTGGAAACAATCCTTCCGTCGAGGCCGATGACCTTTTTGTTGGGCTCGATTTTCACGCCGGAGAGCTCTGCAGCCCGTTCGACGATGCGGTAAAGCCCGGAACAGCAGGGTACGGTCATGATAGCCACCGTGAGGGAGCGTGGCTTGTTGAACCGGATGATTTCGGCCAGTTTTCCTACGTAGCCCTCGGTTTCGTCGAGCTTCGGGCAAGCGATGATGAGTCTTTTTCCCTTGAGGAGGTCCTGATGGAAGCTTCCCAGGGCAAAAGCCGTGCAGTCGGCGGCGATGAGGAGGTCACTCCCATCGAAATAGGGCGCATACGGCGAGACGAGATGGAGCTGGATGGGCCATTGACGGAGCTCTGAGCGGGTGGAGACGGTGCGTTCGTCCTCGGTTTCAATCTCGCCGGGGATTTCGCAGGCCGCGCTTCCTGGACAACCGGAAAAAGAGCTTTGTGGGTTTGGGTTATGAGGGTGAGGCTGCGAATGAGGATGGCTTTCTTCTCCGACTCCATGGACAAACTTGGCCGCTTCTTTTCCCCTCATCTGGAGAACGTGTTCGTAAGTGGCCCGGGGGTCGTAGTCCTCGCTTTCTCTTTCTACGATTTTGAGAGCTCCTGTCGGACAGACGTCGAGGCAAGCGCCCATCCCGTCACAATAAATTTCCCTGACCAGGACTGCCTTGTTCTCCTTATCCAGGGCCAGGGCGCCTTCTGCGCAGGCGGTGGTGCAGAGGCCACACCCATCGCACTTATCCCGATAAATCTCGATGATTTTTCTTTTGGCCATGATGGCCCTCCTTTCTCAGTCGACCACATAGAGGATTTTAACGGGGACGGCAGGGAATTTCCTTGACTTAAGTCAAATCAGCCGACGATTTCCCGGCGCAACCCAAAACAGTCCTTAACCCGGATGGAGCGGCCGCAGACCTCTATGAGTCCGTGACGCTCAAGCGCCCTCAGGTTTCGCGACAACGTCTCGCTGGCTGTGCCCAGAAGCCGGGCCAATTCGGCTTTCTTGATGCTGAGCTCAATGAGACAGGCCATCTGGCCAGAACAGTGGGCTAAGAGGTACTGGGCCAAACGCTGGCGAACAGTGAGGAGCCCGAGCGACTCAATCCTCTCGTTGAGGATAAGGCACTTGCGGGCGAGAAGGTTGAGGAAATAACGGGCTAAAGCAGGGTTTTTCTCGAGCTTCTTCAAGAAGACTTCTCTGTCGAAATAGAGGACCTCTGAGTCGCATATCGCTTCAGCAAAAGCCGGATATGTAGCTGAGGCGAAGGCAGCGGCTTCGCCGAAGAAATCACCCGGTCGAAACCGCGCCACCTCAACCTCGCGGGCCTTTTCGTCCATTCGAAAAACCCGAATTTCGCCCGCCAGGACGTAGAAGAAGCCGCGCGATTCCTCCCCGGCGCTGAAGAAGAGCGATTTCTTTCTGTATTGCCGCTTTACTCCCAGCGACCGGATCTCTTGAGGAAGGGTTTCCATTCTAACTTCCTTCTCCTGCCCGGCCGTAGAATTTCTCCAGAATCTCGGCCAGCCTTTTCCGGTAATCGAGGAGGGTTTTCGGGTTCTTTGTATAATCCTGGCCACTCTTAAGAATCGTCTCAGGGAGCCGGAGGAGCTTTTTGCCCAGCTCGGCGAGCTCACCCTTTTCTCGAGGCGCATTCTTTACCGCCTCCTCAAGCAGCCACAGGTATTCATAATCTTCCATCCCCTCTCTCAAAATCTCCCACCGGATGGAATTAACCGGCCCTTGGAGATATTTTGTTTTGTCCCGCCAGCCGTTCCGGTTAGGCGGGTAGAGAAACCTTCCGTCGCCGTTTCCCCAATGGAGAACCTGGCCGTAGGGCGTCCCATAGCCAACCGTATAGGACATGGGGTCTTCCCAGGGGTTCTGGGGGCACTCAGGGGGAAAGACGGTCGGGCTATTCCAGTAGTTGGCTCGCCAGACGAGAATCCCCTTCAGCCCGAACTTATAGGACATCCAGCACCAGATGCGGAGGTTTATGGACGGATGGTCGATGAAGAGAGTTACCCAGGGTGCCTTCGGGCCCGTGCAGAGATAGGACCAGAATTCCCGGCCCTTCGGGCTGAGCTCGGCGACCGCCTCTGGGTTGACGCGATTGAAAATGGTGCAGCTCATCTCGCTCACATCCATGATATCAGGGCCCGGTCGATGCTCGGTGATGAACCGGGTTAAGCGCGGCGCTGCCCGCCGGATAAGCTCCATCCCTTGTCGGACAAAAGGATAGTCTTCCGGGTCAGGCTCATCGAACCAGTAGATGTATTCTTTACCCAGCCAGCCATGCTCAGCCAAGTGGTCTTCCACCTGTTTGAGGTAAAGGCTGAGGAGTTTGTCGTATTCAGGTGTTCCCTGCCGGAATCCTCCCAGAATTCCCTCCTCCTGATGATAGAAGGAGCCGCCAGGCAGACCCTCGAGCCGAAGGTTAAAAGCGTTGAAGCCAAACTCGTCGAGATAGCGACGGGCCGCCCTGTCGAAGTCAGTGAAATCGACCTCAACGGCGAAGCTATTTTCATCCATCTCAAAATCGCCGCCTCGAAGGAGGTTCGTCTGGTCCGACGAGAGGCCAAAGAAAACGTCATCGAGGTAAATCGTCCCCTGGGTCGTCCCCCTTTCGTCTCGGAAAGCCGGAAAGAAATGGAGCGTGACCGTTCTGAGGCCAGGGAAAAATCGCGGGATTTCCAGCGTCTCTTGCTTCCATTCGAGTGGCGCATCAAAGATTTTGAGGATATTTCCCGGAGGGAGGAATTCACCCTCGGCGTTATAGCCCTGGATAAGGACGGTATACGGGTTTGGCGCTGTTTCGGCGCGGACAAACCAGCTCAGCTTATAACCTTGATCGGGCTGGATGGCGATTGGATCGGCGTAAACGGCCTCGATGTTGGAGAAAACCACCTTGTCACTGATTTTCAAGGCCCGACGCCCTCCATGAACGGTATCGCGGACAAATTCACCGCCTGTCCAGGAGATTCCCTTTATTTTCAGTTTTATAGGATAGAGGTCAAAGGGAGAGGTTGGGGCCACCCGATGGTCGCGGAGATTCTGGTAATAGAGGTCGACCACTTCCTCAAGCTCCTGGCGAGTTTCAAGGTTGTGATAACGTCGGATATCGCCGATGTGGATACCGAAAGAGGAGCGGAGATGCGTTTCTCGAGGGAGGATGAAATCCCAGACCCTGAGCCTCACCGAAAGCTCTTTTTGCCATTCCCCCGAAGAGAGGATGAGCTTCCCCCGGTATTCGCCGGCTTCTGCCTCGGCCGGAACACGAACGGTAATCCAGAAGCTGTGATTTTCTGAAGCACAGGCTGAGAAAGGGCCTTCGTAAGGGGGAAGGGGGTCGGGCCAGAAACCTGGCGCTCCCAGCTCATCCGTCGGCATGACCACTCGGACATAGCCAACATGGAAAATAGAAACACGACTGGAGGAAATCTCAAAGCCATTCGGCCCGAGAAGAGAAGAAACCTCTATTCGCACATCTTCGAGGCGCTTCTTGGGACGGAGGACGAGGAGAAAGGGTTCGTCCTCGCGGCGGGCAGCAGCTATTTCCACAGCGGTGGATTTATTCTTGGGAATGGGGTCGTCTCTTTTGATTTTATAAGCGCCCTCGGACCACCATACCGAGGCAAAGGCATCGTCAGCCAGGAGATAACCCATTTCCTGAGCAAGATTGCTCGACGTGACGCTCATCATGGCGAGAACAAAGCAACCGATGCCCTTGCCCTTCCTCAGCCAGGAGAATTTTTCTTTGAGTTGAGGCATTACTTTTCTCCTCTCTTTTTTATCTCAGCCTCGGTCAAGGGGCAGGATGAGGCAGGTTGGCCCTCCCCTTCCCTTGACGAATTCGGAAAGGTCGAGGGAATGGACTTTAAACCCGGCCCCCTCCAAAGCTCGGGCTGCGGCGGTATTTTCTTTCTCAACGATAACTTCTTTTTGACCCAGGCAGATCACATTGGCGCTCACAGAATGGCGGCATCGAACCGAGATGGTCCTGAACCCGGAAAAAAAGCGGGGAGGAAAGAGGCGGCCGCAGCACAGGATGGTATCCGAATCGACGATGCTCATGGCGCCCCCGATGTGGAGGTGGGGAGGGGGAAGAAGGAGAGCCCGGACCTCATAGCCCATCGACTCGAGCAAACGGGACATTTGCTTGAGCCCCGGAGCGTTTGTCCGCTCGGATTGGCCGATGAAGGCGACCTCGCCGGCCAAGACCACATCTCCCCCTTCGGC
>CAYUKK010000200.1:0-9616 GCA_964445305.1 uncultured Eubacteriales bacterium | reverse complement strand
AAGTCCCCGTAGCAGAGGGGAAGGAGGACCAGGGCGAGGGATGAGTGGCGAGAAGTCCGGAGGAGCGAACAGCAGGCATTGTTCCTCTCGGCTCGGCGAGAGGAGAGCGAGAAGCGAAGGCAGGGAGCAAAACAAAAGGGTTTATTTTTATTCCGTCTTTATTTATAATTTCCCGGGTTTAACATGAGCGTGAGAACAGTTATCACGGGGACGGGCCATTTTGTTCCTGAACGGGTCGTCACCAACTTCGATTTGGAGAAGTTGATGAACACCTCCGATGAGTGGATCCGGCAGAGGTCGGGAATTATCGAAAGACGACATGTCGAGCCTGGCACCTTGACATCTGATTTGGCTTACCAAGCGGCGGTGCGAGCCATCGAGAGCGCGGGCATCGATAAGTCAGAAATCGACTTCATCATCGCCGCCACCCTCTCCCCGGACCACTATTTTCCCGGGATCGGAGTGAAGATTCAGGCCAAGCTCGGGCTGGTTCCCATCGGCGCCCTCGATGTCCGCAACCAGTGCTCGGGCTTCATCTACGGCCTTTCGGTCGCCGACCAGTACATCCGAACCGGTGAATATAAAAAAATTCTTGTCGTTGGAGCTGAAATTCAATCCACGAACCTCGATTACTCCGACGAGGGCCGAGACATGGCTGTCCTCTTCGGTGACGGGGCCGGGGCGGTCATCGTCGAACCAAACCAAGAGGATGACGGCCGGGGAATCCTGTCGACCCATCTCTTTGCCGATGGGCGCTTTGTCGAGGATCTGTGGATGGAAAAACCGAGCCCCGCCGACAAGCCCGTGGTGACCGAGGAGCTTGTGCGGGACAAAAAATTCTTTCCACGCATGGAAGGCAAGAACGTCTTCAAGAACGCTTCCGAAAAGATGCCGGAAGCGGTCCGCGTCGCCCTCCACCGCCACGGACTGACGGTCGACGATATCTCACTCCTCATCCCTCATCAGGCTAACGACCGGATAAGCCAGATGGTTGCTCACGGCCTGCGCCTGCCGCTTGAGCGAGTCATGCGCAACATCGACCGCTACGGCAATACGACGGCGGCTTCGATCCCGATTGCCCTGGATGAAGCAGTCCGCCAGAATCGAGTCAAGAGGGGCGACATCGTCGTCTTGACCGCCTTCGGGTCTGGCTACACGTGGGCTTCGGCCATCATCCGGTGGTAAAAGCAATCGAGTTATGCTAAGATTTTCAAAAACGAATGGAAAAAAATGAGAGCGAGCTGGTGGTACCGCCAGGGAGGGATCGCCATGAAAAGGAGGCTTCGATGAGAAAACGGCTTTTCCCCTCGATCCTGCTTGTCTTCTTTTTCTTTTTCGGCCCTGGGTTTCTCCTCGCCCAGCAAAGCCAGGAAGAAACCAAGTTCCAGAAGACGCTGGACACTTATTTTGACGAATTGTGGAAATTCTATCCGACTGCGGCCACGCTGGCCGGCTTTTATAAATACAACGACAAGCTTGAAGACTTTAGCCCGAAGAACGTCGAAAGGCGCCACGACAGCCTGGATGCCTTCAACCAGGAACTCGTGGCCAAAGTTGATAAGACGAAGCTTTCCGCCGAGACCCAAATCGATTATGAGATGATGCTCGACGCCATCGACTTGGAAGTGATGCGGCACGAAAACTTGATTCCCTGGGAATATAACCCTATTTTTTATAATGAAATCCTCTTCCACAGCATCCGTGGCCTCCTGACCAAGGATTTTGCTCCCTTGGATGCGCGGTTGAAAAGCGCCATCGAAAGAGCGAAGCTGCTGCCGGGGTTGACCAAGCAAGCCAAGGAGAACTTGAAGACCCCGCCCCAGATTTTTACCGAGACAGCCATCAAACAATTCGGCGGCATCCTTGATTTCTACCAGAAAGAGGCACCTTCCCTCATTGAAGGGGCCGCGCCGGACCTTAAGTCCAGGTTTCAGTCAGAGATGGCCAAGGCTATCTCGGCCATGCTGGACTACCGAAATTTCCTCCAGAATGAGCTCCTCCCCAGGTCAACGGGCAACTTCCGCCTGGGCGAACAGGTCCACATCCGCTTGATGCGGTTGACCGCCCAGAACAGCATTCCCTTCGATGAGCTCGTAGCGCGGGCGAAAGCGGATTATAACAACATCCGCCGAGAAATGTTTCTCGTCTGTATTCCCTTCTTCAAAATCATGTATCCCCACATCAACCTCGACCAGCTGGGGACCCAGCGAAGCCAGGACGAAGTCTGGAACATCGCCATCCAGGGGGTGCTGGACAAAATCAAGGTCGAGCATCCGACCAAAGAGGGATACGTTGACCAAGTCAAGAAAACAGTCGACACTGTCCATAACTTCATCAAGCAAACCAACCTGATCGAGGTCCCTGACCTCGTGCCACCGGTGGAGCCGATGCCCCTTGCCGAGCGTGGCCTGGCTTGGAGTCGCATCCTGACTCCCAGCCCTTATGAGGCGACGGGCCCCTACGTCGCCCAGGTCACTCCCATCCCCAACGATTGGCCGGAGGAGGATGTCCGGTCTTTCCTCGAGGAAGCCAATAATTTCTACCTCAACTTTTGGGTGACGCGAAATGTCTATCCGGGACCTTTTGTCCCCCTCTTCTACCTCCAGAAACATCCTTCTTTGGTCCGCAAAATGTACCCGAATATGCCACTCCTCAAGGGGTGGCCGCTTTACGTTGAGGAAATGCTCATCTACTCCGGGTTCGGAAACTACGACCTTCGGCTGCGGCTCAACCAGCTCAAATTGCAGCTCAAAACCGTTATCGATTTCATCCTCGAGCTCAACATTCACCAGGGCGGAATGACCAAGGAGCAGGCCATCCAGTATATGACGAGGGGTGGCTTTCAGACGCCAATAGAAGCGGAGAGAAAATGGAACCGCATCCTGCTCAAGCCTGTTGATATTACCTATGCCTACATCGGCATCCAGGAAATCTGGGACATGGAAAAGGAATACAGGAAGCTTAAGGGCGAAGCCTTTAACCAGCAGGAATTCCTCAAGAAGCTGCTGAGCTACGGGGCTCTTCCCATTCGCCACCTCAAGACCAAACTGATGCAGTAAAGCCGGCGCCCAGTCCAGCCGGACGCTCAAAATGACAAATTCCTCGGACAACATCTTTTTTTCATCGGTCTGGCCTTAGAGTCGAGCGTTCTTTGGGAGGAAGACCAAAAACAGGGGACATAGCAAAAAGAAAGCGATGACAGGGAAAAGGGAAAGACAGTCTTTGGCGTTCGAAATAGCCGACTCTCACGCTCACCTGGACATGGTCGAGTTCAACCCAGATAGAGAGGCTGTCCTCGAGAGGGCGTGGACGGGAGGAATCCGGTTTGTTCTTTGTCCGGCGGAGCTGACGACACCAGAAAGCTGGACTGCCTGCCTGAGCCTGTCCCGGTCCTACCCCTGGGTCCAGCTTGCCGCTGGCGTCCATCCCCACCGGGCTCACCTGCTGGCCCTTGAGCACCTGAATAAAATGGAAGAGCTCGCTCGTCAGGGCCTTATCCGGGCTATCGGGGAAATCGGCTTGGATTACCACTATCATTTTTCCCCACCATCAGCCCAGCGGCAAGCATTCAGCCAGCAACTCGCCTTAGCCCAGCAACTGGCGCTTCCGGTTATCATCCACAGCCGGTTGGCAGGAAAAGATATCCTTAGTGCCGTCGAGGAAGAACGTTTTCAGCGACGCGGGGTCCTCCATTGCTTTACCGAGAACTGGGAACTCGCACGAGGGATGATGGACCGGGGCTTTTTCATTTCTTTTTCCGGAATCCTAACTTACCCCACCGCCGGAGACTTACGGGAAATTGCCCGGAAAACGCCCCTCGACCGGCTTCTCCTCGAAACCGACTGTCCCTACCTTGTTCCAGAGCCTCTGCGCGGCACAACAAAACGGAATGAGCCACAGTTCCTCGTTCACACGGCCCGCCGGCTGGCTGAAATCAAGAAGAAGACCCTCGAAGAAATTGGCCAAGCGGCCCTAACCAATTGCCGGGCACTTTTTCTTATTTGAAAAATGCCCTTTTCAATGTTAAGATAACCGCCGATGCGAAATGACGATCGACCCAACGGAATTTCCTTATTCCCGTGAGAGCCCTTTGAAGTCAAGAAATCTCTCAGCCCTCATGACCGCGAGAAAGGACCTCGGCGACGTTTATCAAGTTATAGCCGGGGAGCTCGATAAGGTCGAGGAAAGCCTCCGCTTTTTTTCTTCCTCCCCTAACCAGCTCGTTGCCGAGATAAGCTCCTACCTTTTCCAAAAAAAGGGGAAGAGAATTCGGCCAGCTCTCGTCCTCCTCTCCTCCAAGCTCTTCGACTACCGGGGCACAGAGCACATCCTCATGGCTGCGCTTGTCGAATTCATCCACACGGCCAGCTTGATCCACGACGATATCGTCGACAACGCGGCTGTTCGTCGGGGGCGTGATTCCGTCCCCGCCCGATGGGGGCCACACATCTCCGTTCTCCTCGGTGATTATCTCTACATCAAGACTCTTGGACTTTCCCTCCAGAGTCAGCATCCTCAAATTCTCTGCGTCCTGACGGAGATTTCGGCTGAAATGATCGAAGGCGAGCTGACCGAGTATGCCCTGAGTGGAAAATTTGACCTGGCCGAGCGGGATTACCTCGACATCATCAGAAAAAAGACAGCCTCCCTTTTTGGCGCTTCTTGCCAGATAGGTGGCATTCTCGGCCGAGCCACCCCCGAGGAGGAAAAATGGCTCATCGAATACGGGCAGAACGTGGGCATGACCTTTCAGATTATCGATGACCTGCTCGATTTCTGCGGGGACGAGAAGAAAATGGGCAAGCCCATCCTCTCCGACCTCACCGAGGGCCGCATCACGCTGCCGCTCATCTACACCCTCCACCACGATGGGCTTCGCAACCGACAGCGCCTCCGGGACCTCCTGGCGCGGAACCAGACTGAGGAGTGCCGGGAAGAAATTCTTGGTATGGTCAAATCTAACGGCGCGCTCGAGTACACCTACAGGAAGGCCGAAGAATATTCGATTCGATCGAGAGAAATCATGTCCCGATTCCCCCCCTCGGCACACCGGGAGGCTCTGAACCTTCTCTCCGAGTTTGTCCTCACCCGGGAAAAATAAGCTGACAAGGGCAAAGCCCAACTGGCGACATGGTCGAAGTCGAAGTCAAAATCAGGCTGGAGGATCCCGCGGCAATAGAACAGACCCTTCTTCGCTTGGGCGCCTCCTTAGTCAAGGCCAGGTTTCTCGAGTCCAACACGCTCTATGATTTCGCCTCCCGCGCCCTAACCGAGCGGCAGTGTGCCCTCCGTCTCCGCCGAGCCGGTCGGAAGGCATTCCTGACTTTTAAGGGAGCACCGCAGAAGTCTCGGCGGTTCAAGGTACGCGAAGAATTCGAGACCGAAATCAAGAACGAGAAAGCCCTCCGTCATATCCTCCGTTCTCTGAGGCTCAGTCCCGTCTTCGAGTATGAAAAATTCAGGACCGTGTATCAAAAGGGCCGCTTGAAAATTTGTGTCGATGAAACAGCCATCGGCTATTTTCTTGAGCTGGAGGGCGAAAGGAATGAAATCATGAAGTTTGTTCGTGCCCTCGGCTTCCAAAGGCACGACCTTATCAAAAAGGATTACGTTGAGCTCCTCAGCGAAAGGAAAGCAGCTTCCTAATTCCTGTCATCATCTTCCTCGGTCTCCTCTTCTTCCATCTCTTCCAATTCCTCGTCTTCTTCCGCTTCTATTTCTTCTTCCTCTTCTTCTTCCTCAGCCAGCTCTTCCTTGTCAGATTCTTCCTCCTCTTCGAGCTCAGCGGCAACGTCTTCGGGCAGCAACACGCGTTCCTCCTCGCCTCTTCTCTCCTCCCGCCTATCCCGAACAATCTCGTAATCGACAAGACCCAGGCGGACTTCGTTTTGGGCGATGCGAATAGGATTCTTCATCTTGGCCTTGATCCTCGGCTTGGCTCCCTTGAGGAGCTCTTTAGCCCGTTTAGAAGCGACGATGACGAACCTGAACTTGCTATCAAAATTCCCGTAGTTCTTCAAGGAATGCGCTCTCCTCCTCTTAAGGTCTGAGGGTTGATGATGCATAATGATAGCAAAAATGGCTGAAAAATTCAATTTTTCTCGGTGTCCTGAGCGTCTTTCAGTCCGTGATGAAAATGAGCCCTCCGCCGGTTCGTCCACTTCCCTCCTCGCCCCACCCGTTCCCCGTGGTTCCTTGGAGGGAGAAATACCCTCTTCCCCCTGCCAACGCCCGCTCCGCTCCCTGCCTCCCCTTCTCGGACACTTCAAGTGTTTCCTGTTTCGAAATGGTTTACGCAAGAAAAACGATTGTGGTAGAATATGTGGCCAAAACTGACCCAGGATTGATGGAGTGATGCATACGACCAGAATCCCCGCCAAAAAAATTTGGGCCATTGGCGGTGGCAAAGGTGGAACAGGTAAGAGTTTTCTCTCCGCCAGCCTGGCCATCGAGATGGGAGCCCGCCTGGGAAATGTCATCCTCATCGATGCTGACTTCGGCGGTCCAAACCTCCACACAGTGCTGGCCGTCAAGGATGGGGAACGGGACCTGGCCAGTTTTTTCAAGAATGATATCCCTGCGCTCGAGGACATCCTCCTCCCCACCCCGTACCCCGGTCTTAAGCTCATCAAGGGTGGAGAAAGCGCCATCTTCGCCGCTAACCTTCATCACGCTAAGAAGCTTAAACTCATCCGCCAGCTCAAGGCTCTGCCGGCCTCTGGGATCATCCTCGACCTCGGCCCAGGCAGCGCTTTCAACACCCTTGACTTTTTTATCTTGGGCCAGCCCGGAATCCTCGTCGTGACGCCGGAGCCAACTGCCGTCGAGAATACCTACTATTTTCTGAGGTCTTGCGCAGCGAGGATTCTCAGGCTTTATGCTCAATTCTATAAGGTTGCTCATTTAGCCCATGAGCTCTCCGGCGAGCTCGAGAAAGGCTCTCTCTCGCTCAGGGACTGCTTGGAGCGTCTCAACGAGCGCGAGGAGAATATGGGGCCGATTTTTCTGGCGGCGCTGAGGAGCTTCCGGCCAGCTCTCATCGTCAATAAAGCCAGGAGCGAGAAGGACTTTCTCCTTGGCCCCTCGATGGCTGACGTTGTCCGGCGCTACTTTCTCATCGAACTCCAATTCCTCGCCACCATCCCCTACGATGAGAGGGTTCACTGGAGCCTGCGAAAATTCACTCCCTTTGTTTACGCCCACCCGCAGAGCGGAGTTTCCTGCGCTATCAAAAAAGTAGCCGAACGCCTAACCTTGCCTGAGGCGCAAGGAGGAGAGCAGAGAGTCTCTGGCCTTACAACTTGAGATGGCAGCAAGAAGGGTCGACGAATTGGATTTTTATGACCTCCTCAACCTTCCCCTCGACGCTTCCCCCGAAGAGGTGGAGAGGGCTTACGTGCGAGCGCTCGCGACATACCATGGGGAGGCTTTAGCCTCCTACGGCGCGCTTTCGAAGGAAGAAAGGGATATTCTGCTCGAGCGCATCGAAGCGGCCTTCCAGACTCTTTCTGACCCGAGCCGGAGAAAAGCTTATGATGTTCAGGTTCTTCCCTTCCGCCCTGAACATGGAATGAAAGCTTACTTTCGGAAGTCAACAGCCAAGCTGGAGATCGAGGATGCATCGGAAAAGAAGTCGGTGTGGGGCAAAATCAAATCTTTCCTTTTACCTAAGTCTCAGAATAACGCCCAGAAAATCCGGGTCGCGGGTCGAGTCGATGAATCGGGACAGAACGTCGCCGAAGACTATTATAAAGGGGAGTACTTCAAGCTGATCAGGGAAAACCGCGGCCTCTCCCGCAAAGAAATAGCCCAAGCAACAGGCCTGAGCGAGGATATGATCAGGGCCGTCGAGGAAGGAAACACGTCTTCGGCCCCTCAGGGAAAGGAACTATCATCCATTCTCCGCCTCTACGCCCAGGCCCTCGGCCTCCGCGGCGGCCCCAGGCATTGAGTCAAAATAGAAACAACGGGCTGGCCCGTTTTTTCAGAAAAACTTTAGCAACATCTGGACGCTGACAATGAGCATGATGACGCCGAAGATGCGGCGCAGCATCGTTCCCGAAATTTTTCTCGACAAGCCAGCCCCCACTTGAGCTCCGAAGATAGTTCCAAGGGCGAGAAGAAGTGCATAACCCCAATGAAGATGGTTGGCCAAGGTGTGCTGAACGGCGCCAGAAAGAGATGTTAAGATCATCATGAACATAGATGTGGCTGTAGCTAAATGGATGGGAATGTGAAGTCCGAAATTCATGGCCGGAACGGCCAGCACCCCACCCCCGATTCCAAAGAAGCCAGAACCAAAACCGGCCAGAAAGCCGAGGATGACGATTCGAGCCACCTTGAAAAAGGAGGTGACTTCTTCCCTGGCTGGACTTGAAGTCAGGGACAAAGCGTCCACGGTTCCCTCGGCCGAGCGGCCCAGGTCATCGACGGCCATGCGGAGGGCCATAAAAAAGAGGAAGGCGCCAAAAAGAAGACCAAGCAGCCGGGAGGAGACAACGGTTGTCAAATAAGCGCCGAAATAGGCGCCTGGAACTGTCCCGCAAGCCATCAACAGCCCGAGACGATAATAGATCCGTCTCTGCCTCGCGTAGGCGATCGTGGCGGCGATGGCCGTAAAAATAATGGACCCCAGGCTTGTGCCGATAGCGTGCTGGGGGATAAAACCATAAGCCATCGTGAGGAGCGGGACGATGAAAATTCCGCCGCCCACTCCCGTGATCGAAGCGACAATACCGACGAGAAAACCGGCCAGGGGGAGGAGGGCATGCTCCATCTCCGGCTACTCTCTCCTCTGATATTCCTCAGAAACCCTGAAGCGAGCCCTTCCAGCCCGCATGGCGATAGGATGTGAACATGTTCTTAACGCTCCACCGTCAGGTCATCCTCAGTTCCAAACACACCATCTGCACCGGCCGAGATGAGCAGGTACGCGGATTCAGAGCGTCTCTCGTACCTGAGGCTCCTTCCCCAACCATCCATGGCCTCGCCCGTAAGAAGCCGGGACGAACGAAGCTCCTTGAGGTCCACCGGGGTCCGACCTTCCGTAGCCAGGAAAAGATTGATCGCCTTCTCGAGCGTGGCCATGTTGGCTTGCGTCAGCTCAACGCGGATGCGATCGTAGGCGTCCTTGGTGACCTCGAGCGAGCTCTTTTTTTCTCGGGAAGTCCGAGCAAAAAAGACAAAATAAACGACCACGATGACCAGGATGATAATGGCCAGCCATCCTCGAATTTTCATCTTCACTCGTCGAAGCACAAAAAAATGACCCGTGGAGGACTCGAACCTCCAACCCGCGGATTAAGAGTCCGCTGCTCTACCTGTTGAGCTAACGGGCCGCCAAATTCCCCTTAAGTTTAGATGACCCCTGCTTTCTTGTCAAATCACCGGGTCAACCCCGAAATTGCCAATAGAAGCACCCGACGGGTCCTGTCGTGGTTCACCCCCGGCCAGGCTCGGGGTTGGGATTGCGAAGCCCGCTCGTTTCCCCAGCGAGCAAACTCGCTCCGACTCAGCCTTCGCTCTTCTCTCGCTTGGCTCAAGAAACCGTGCCCGCTCAGGCTTCGACGGGCTTCCTCACCCCAACCCCTCGCCTGTTCCCCCTGGCATCAAACGC
>CAYUKK010000199.1:0-8229 GCA_964445305.1 uncultured Eubacteriales bacterium | reverse complement strand
TTCAGGGATTTCGACCACGTCAACTCGAGGGGGGCTGAGAGTTTAGAGGAAAGAATCTCGTTTTGTTAGGGAGCTGGCAGAAAACCCGAGCGTGGCTTATACTTAGGGTATTCAGGCGTAAAATGACACTATCTTGCCTATGGAAAGACAAGGCGATGGGGCCTGCGCATCAACTCCCCCCCTGGATGCAACTTTTTGGATGCGTCGCAGGTTTTAGAGGTTGAGGATGGATGAGCAGGAGCTGATGCGGCAGGTTCAGAGAGGAGATGAAATGGCCTTTGGCCAGATAGTCAATGCCTATAAGGACCGAATCGTCAATTATTTATACCAATTCCTCGGTGATTATCAGAAGGCGGTGGAGCTCTCCCAGGAGACTTTCCTCCGCGTTTATTTCAAGGCCAATCAATACCGGCCCATCGCGCCCGTCGCCTCGTGGATTTATGCCATCGCCACCAACCTGGCCCGGACAGAGATGAAGAGAGCCCGTCGTGCCTCCCTTGTTTCCCTGGAGGAAATTGCCGCTCACGAGGTCGAAGAGCGTGCCTACTCGGAGGATCCTCCCGACCCGGGCCTCCTTAAAAACTTGCGGCAGGCGCTCCATTCCCTCCATCCCCGCTACCGTGTTCCGGTCATTCTCAAGGACATGGAAGGGTTTTCCCAGGAAGAAATTGCCGAAATTTTGAAAAAGCCAGTGGGAACGATCAAGGCCAGGATCAGTCGGGGCCGCCAATTTCTCAAGAAAAAATTGGCCGAGGCGAGAGACGGCGGGAAGGCTCCCGTCTGAAACAAGGAGAGAAGAAATGGAGGAATTGAGTCTTCTCAAGAAACTCGAGCGCGTCAAGGCGCCGCCCGGTTTTGAGCAGAGGGTCATGGCTCAGCTTTCTGTTCGGCGGAGGGGCTTAGTCCGGAGAAGAAGAGTGTTCAAGCTTTCTCTGGCCGGGGCTTTTGCCGGTCTTCTCGTTGTTTTCATCCTCCTCGACATCTTTGTTTTGCAGAAGCAGGCGGCGCCGGGTGCCGCCACCATCGCCCAGGAAACCTCTCCTTTGTTCGGGGCGAGTGAGGGAGTGGAGTCACGGTCGCTGGTGCCCATCATCGAAACTCTCGATTACTCGACAGAAATCCGAAGCCGCACTGAGGAGCCTCGAGCCCTCTATCTCCTGGAAGAGGTTTCGGACAGGACTTTGAGAGAGATTAAGTACTAGGGGAGGCTACTCGAATGAATAGAACAAATCATTTCAATTTTAACCTAAAAGGTTTATTCGTTTGGCTCGTTGTCCTCACCTTTGGGCTTTCGAGCCAGGTCAGAAGCCTGGGACTGGAAGAGTCGGCCATCGAGGATGTGGCCAAGAAGGTCTTTCCCAGCGTTGTTAAGGTCGAAACACGAAACGGGCTGGTCAGAGTGGCCACCGGCGTGGTCATCGACAAAGACGGCTTGATCGTGACGACGGCTCTGGTTTCGCCCCGAAACGAGAAAATCATCGTCACCACCTCTGATGGCAAGCGAACGGAAGCGAAATTTCTCGGCCTGGACCCCCAGACCCACCTGGCTTTCATCCAAGCCAGGGAGAAAAACCTCAACCCGATTTCCTTGGGCAAAGCAGAGAAGCTCTCCCCTGGTTCCTGGATTGGCGTGATTTCGATTTCTCCTGAGAATACGCCGGCGGTGACGCAGGGAATCGTCAGTTCGGTCGCAGCCGACAAACTCCGCCTCAATGTCTGGGTGACCCGGGGTGCCAGCGGGAGCCCGGTTGTCAACAAGGACGGGCAGATGGTCGGTCTCTTGAGGGGAATCTACACTGAGGACCAACCGGTTATCTTCGAGTTTCGAGAAAAAGAGGTGGTTGGCTCTGGCTATGTCTTCAGCCAGGCTGAAGCTCCTTCCTCGGGGATGGCCCTGGCTATACCCATAGAAATCGTCAAGTCGGTGAGCGCTGAGATCAAGGAGAAGGGAAAGGTCAGCCGGGGTTGGCTGGGTGTCTCCATCAGCGAGAATGAAAAGGGGCAGGTGGAAATTGTTGATATCAGGCAGGATAGCCCGGCCGAGTTGGCCGGACTAAAAGAGGGAGATATTATCCTCAAGGTGGAAGGTCAGGCAGTGGCCAGCAGCGCCATGTTCGTCTCAGCCATCCGGTCCCGCAAGCCCGGACAGGACATCAAGCTGGAGGTGGAAAGAAAAGGCAAGGTTCAAGAGGTCAAAGTGAAGCTGGGAGAATACCCCGAAGAGGAGGCCAGGCGTGAGCTGGAGTTGAGATATCCGCGCCTTTTCCCGCCGCTGCCCCCGGAAGTCGTGCCCGAAAAGGTTCCCGAAGCTCCTCGCGCTCCTGAGCTCAGATGGCCGACATGGCCACGCTGGGAGAGGAGGAAATATATCGGCGTTTATCTTGAAGCCATCAACAAGGAGCTCCTGGAGTATTTCGGCGTCAAGGAAGAGAGAGGGCTTCTCGTGACCAGGGTAACCAAGGAGGGGCCGGCCGACAAAGCAGGTATCAAGGTCGGCGACGTCATCATCCGGGTCGACGGAATGAGTGTCGGGTCGGTCGACAAGCTGAGCGAGATCATCCAGGACAAGAAAAAAGGCGACCGGGTCAAGATTGAACTCGTCCGCGATAAAAAGACGACGACGCTCGAAGTCGAGGTGGCAGAAGAAGAGAGGGAACGCCTCAGCTGGGACTTCGGGCTCAGCCCGGAATACTGGGAAGAATTCAGCCGGCAGCTGGAGCGTCAGTACCAACAATCGCGCGAAGTCTATGAGAAGCTCAACCAGAAAGAATTGGAAAAAATGAGGAAGATGGGCGAAGAGCTGCACGAACTGAGCAAGAAGCTTCAAAAGGAACAGAAAGAAATCTACGAAAAAAGTCGAGAGCAATTCGACAAGCTCAAGAAATTTTTGGCTAAAGACCGGCTCGTCTACACCGTTTGATTTGGGGGTGGCGGCAGTCTTTTAAATTTCACCCTCGCCCTCAAGTTGAACATCCTCAGGGCGAAAGAGCCATTTCTGGAGATAAAACCGGAATTCCTCGTCAGATAGCCTTCGTTTTTTAAAAAAGCCTCGGTCCCAGCGTTGCCTGAGGGCTTCGTAGAGGATGATGGCTACTGAGACCGATAAATTGAGGCTCTGGACCATGCCCAGCATGGGGATCTTGATTTTATAATCGGCCCAGCGCAAAGCCTCTTCGGATACCCCTTCTGATTCGCTGCCGAAGACGATAGCCAGCGGCTGCGTATAGTCGAGCTCGGTGTAGAGCAGGCTATCTTGGCCCAGGTGGGTAACAGCTACCTTGAAATTTTTTTCTCTAAGGGGCTTGAGACATTCGGAGAGCGATGGATAAATGTGCGTCTCGACCCACTTCTCAGCCCGGGTGGAAATGGCTTTATGGAAGACAATCGCCTCCGGCGTGGGGGAGACGATATCCAGGTGGAGAACGCCCGCCGCGTCGCAGGTCCGGATGACGGCGCTGGCGTTATGGGCGATGGTCACGCCCTCGAGGACGATGCGCAAATCGGGCTGCCGCAATGAAAGAAGGCGCTTTATTTTCTTTGTTCTCTCGGGCGTCGGCATAGAAAAAAATATAGCAGAGGGGTTTTACCGATTCAACACGAGGAGTTTGGTAATCAAGAGCAGCCAGAAGGCGGCTGTCCCCAGGAGAGCCCGGTATTCTTTGTTCTGTTTATAGAGGAGCCAGCTAAATTTTTCTGGAGAAGAGTCATTTCTTTTTCGGAAAGAAGGGAAAAAGAGGGGTACCTTTTTACCATACTCTTCGTACTCCTGGGGGAAAAGCTCTTTCATCCTTTTTTTCTCCTCGAGGATAAGGATGGGGTAAAAGAGAGCGAAGTAGAGCCCGGCAATCGCGAGAACCCACCAGGAGTAAGCGCCCGCGGCAATCCCGATGCCGAGGATGAAATTCCCGAGGTAGAGCGGATTCCGGGAATAACGATAGGGACCCGAAACAGCCAGCTTTTTCTCCTTGCGGAGATGGCCGGACGCCCAGGTCCGGACGACAAGGCCGAGAGCCGAAAGAAAGATGCCGACCAGGACCGAAGGCCAGGTCGGCGTGGCCAGGAGGAGGACAGCCACGGCTATGAGCGAGCCGGTGCGGACGCGAAGGCGGCTGATGAGTTCGGGCACGGTGGAGTCAGGCATGGCTTCTCCACAGCTCCTTGATCGCCTCAGCCACCTCTTCCACGGAAATGGCCCTCAGGCAATCGAGGGTTTGACAAGTTCTTTTATAGCAAGGGCTGCAATCGAGTTTATGAAAGATAGCTTTAGCTGGAGGCTCGAATGGTCCGTTGCGTTGCGGGTTGGTGGGGCCGAAGAGCCCGACGACCGGAATTCTGAAAGCGCAGGCTGTCTGAAAGGCAAAGGTGTCCCCGCTGATGACGAGATCGGCCATCTTGATTAAGGCCATAACCTCCTGAACCGTCAGAAAAGGGGAGAGGGCGAGGTCGGTCTTCTTCTTTATGCTCAGGGCCAATTCCTTTTCCAATTCGTTTCCCCAGAGAAGGAGAGGGAAAGTATCTTCGAACCTCGTTGTGGCGACGAGCTCGGCCCACCTTTCGGGAAACCATCGCTTGGTTTCCCAGGCAGCTCCGATGTTGTAGATGAGGAGCCGCTGGTTTTGGGCAAAACCCAGCTCGTTGAGCTTGGAGCTTACGGTGGCCATGAGTTCCTCAGGGAGAACGAGGGGGAACTCATAGTTTTTCGCTTCTATGCCAAGCGGCTCGAGGAGCTTAAGATTTTTGGCGATGACATGAGTGGTGCGTTCGTCGACGGGGTCGGCCTTTTTCGTGTAGAAAAGGGAGGCGAGCGGCTCGCGGAGGTTTTTTCTGTGGAATCCGATTCGCTCCCGGGAGCGGGAAAGGAAAGCCAGGCCAGCGGACTTGACCAGTCCCTGAAAATCGAGGGCAACCTGGTCGTTGTCGCGGATCGAGGCCACACTCTGGCGCAGCTCTTTCCAGTTGATGACGGCTATTCTGTCCAGGCCCGGGACAAGGTCCAGGATTTCTTTCCCCTTCGGCTCCACCGCCCAGGTGATTTTAGCTTGAGGGAAACGCTCCCGCAAAGAGGCGAAAGCGGGCAAGGCGTGGATGATGTCACCGAGGGAGCTCAGCCGGATGATGAGAAAGCTACGGTTCATTCCTTAGCCCTGGCTATCCTCTGGATGATATCGGACGTGTTCCTGACCTTCGGGCCGCCGACAATGGCTACCCTTCCGCCGTACTCTCTGACGGTTTCCCTTTCGGGGACGCTTTCTTCCGTATAGTCCGACCCCTTGGCGTGGATGTCGGGCTTGAGCTGGCGGAGGATTTTTTCGACGGTTGGCTCATCGAATATGGTTATGTAGTCAACAAACGAAAAGGCGGCCAGGATTTCAGCCCGCTCCGCCTGAGGGAGGATGGGCCTGCCCATGCCTTTGAGCTTCCTCACCGATTTATCGCTATTCAGGGCGACGATAAGAAGGTCACCCCTGGCTTTCGCTTCCCGGAGATAGCGGATATGGCCCACATGGAAAATATCAAAACAGCCGTTGGCCAAGACGACTACCTTTCCCGCCGCTCTTTCCGAAGCGACAATCTTGCCGAGCCGGGAAAGGGTTTTCAGCTTAGTCAATTTGGGAAGCGATTGTCCTTTTCAGCTCTTCGATGGTGACAGAAGCGGTGCCCTTTTTCATGACAACGAGCCCGCCGGCGTAGTTGGCCAGCTCGGTGGCTTGGCGGAAGCTGGCGCCGCAAGCCAGGGCGAGAGTGAAAACGCTGATGACGGTATCGCCCGCACCGGTGACATCGACGATATCCGTCGTCCCGTGGACAGGGATGAGGAAAGGACGCTTGCCTGGCTCGAAAAGGGCCATGCCCCGCGAGCCCCGGGTGATGAGCAGGGCTCGGGCGCGAAGCTGGCGGAGGAGAAGGAAGCCAGCCTGCTTGAGCCGCTCGGTATCCTCACCGAGCTCGATGTGGAGAGCACCCTCAGCTTCCGGCTCGTTGGGTGTGGCTGCCGTCACACCCTTGAAGTGAAGGAGACGGAAGCGGGAATCGACGGTCACCGGCCTCCCGGCCCGCCGCCAGAGGGGAAGAACCGAAGAGAATACTTTTTCATCGACAGTGAGGTAATTGTAGTCGGAGACGAGAAGGGCGTCCGCCTGCCTGACCGCTTGACGGAGCCAGGCGGAGAGCCGCTTACGGATTTTTGCGTCATTCGGAATCCGCGCCTCCTTGTCTATCCTCAGGATTTGCTGCTTGCGCGTGTTTTCCTCGCCCGCCAGAATGCGTGTCTTGATGGGCGTGGAGAAAGACTTGAGTTTGAGGATGTACGTCGTTGGAATCCTTTGTTTTCGCAGGAGAGCGATGACTTCCTTTCCGGCCTCGTCCTGGCCGACCACACCGATGGGCAGGGGCGAAGCACCGAGCGCCTTGAGGTTAAGCACAGAATTTCCGGCTCCGCCCAGGGAAAGCTCTTTTTTCTGGTAGCTCAAGATGAGCACGGGCGCTTCTCGGGAGACGCGCCGGGTTGTGCCAAAAAGATATTCGTCGAGGATGAAATCCCCCCAGACAGCAATCCTCTTGCCTGCAAACCGGTCGACCACATCGAGGAGGCTGGATTTTCCCTTGGCCACGCGTTTCCTCTCTTTTCAACCCGAAACTATTAACAGAATCCTGCCCAAAGGTCAAATGTCTCGATGCTCCCCCGATTTGCCGATAGAAAATTTGATTGAAACGAAAAGCCCCCTGGTATAGGGTAGTTTTTGATGAAAAAAATAAATCACCCGCTGGGTGATACCTTAACCAGGAGGGCATTGTTATGATACAGCAAGGGATTTTGCCTTTCAAGCTTGAACACAGCGACGAGCTCATCACGCCGCGAAGTGGTTTAGCTGTGTTTGCGGAAGTCATCAGGACACTGAAGGTTGATCGGAAGGTGAGAGAGAGTTTTCCTCGGCCTGGCTCGAACCGGGGATATCAGGCCTGGGAGTATATTGAGCCTCTGTTGCTGATGCTGGAGGGTGGGGGACGGCATATTGAGGATCTGCGGGAGATTCGAGACGATCGGGCCTTGAGGCAGGCGATTGGGCTGCGGCGGATGCCGTCGCTTTCGACCTTTGGGGACTGGTTGGTGCGGCAAGGGGGAAGCGGAGGTGTGGAGGCGATGGTGGGGGTTTCAGAAGAGGTGGCGGGTGAGATTGGGAAGCGGCTGGCGACGCCGGAGTATACGCTGGATATCGATGCGACAGTGATCGAAGCGGAGAAAAAGGAGGCGCAGTGGACCTACAAGAAGGTCAAGGGATATCAACCGATTCTGGGCTTCCTGGCGGAAAGTGGTGTTTGCTTGACGCATGAGTTTCGAGAGGGGAATGTGGCGGCCCAGAGCGGGGCGCTGGAGTTTTTCAGGCGGTCGTTGAGTCTCTGTCCCAGGATTCGCTATCTTCGCTCCGACAGTGCTTTTTATCAGGCGGCTGTTATTGATGAGTGCGAAGAGAGGGGGATTGGGTATACGATCACCGCTGACCAAGATGCTGCAGTGAAAGAAGTTATCAACACAATCAGCGACTGGAAGGTGCTTTTCGAGCGTGATGGTCAGGAGACAGACCGGGAGGTAGGGACAGCGATTCATACGCTGGGGAAGGGGAAAGCGGTTTTTCGTCTGGTGGTCCAACGCTGGAGTGATCCTCAGCTTGGGCTTTTTTCGGCGCAAGGCTATTGCTACCACGTCATCGCCACTAACCGGGATGAGCTTTCGGCGGAAGAAGTCGTCTGGTTTCATAACCAGCGGGGTCAAGCGGAGAACTTGATCAAGGAGCTGAAGATCGGGTTTGGGATGGAGCAGATGACGAGTGGCGATTTTTTGGCCAACGCCCTGTGGTTTTCGATCGGCGTTCTGGCTTATAACTTGACCCAAGCCCAGAAGCTTCTCTTTTTGGCGCCGGAGTGGCGTTCCAAGACGGTGGCCACGCTGCGGTGGCAGTTGATTGAGACGGCGGGACGGCTCATCCGTCACGGTCGTCGGTTTATCCTTCGTCTGGCCACCTCGTTGGAGAAGTACCGCTTGTTCCTCGAGATTCGTCGGCTTTGTGCGACTTTCCATTAGCTGCTCAACTTCTGTTTCATTAGAACAACGATGACCTTAAAGCAAAGGGGAGGTCTTTTCAAAAATACAATCAGAGCGGTGAAACTGAACCGAAGATAATGAGATGGGGCTGTGCGTTGACCTTAAGAGCACAATCTCCGTAGATTGTT
>CAYUKK010000198.1:0-7639 GCA_964445305.1 uncultured Eubacteriales bacterium | reverse complement strand
AAAGCTTTGCCGGGCGGTTGGGGATACGAAGCTCTACGGAGCGGGGCTGGCCTCGCTTGTCGGGTTCGTAGCCGCTCATCCTTATGCGCTCATCAAGTTCCGCTATTTCCTGCGTTCGTCAGCGCTTCTCATCCGCATCGTTCATGAAACGGAGTATTACCTTAAACCCATCCAGCCACGGACTGGCTTTGAGTATATCCAATACAACAAGTACTTCCTGGGCTTGAAAAATATTCTCACTGCCGAGGGGATGATCTTTTTCCTCATGATCACGGCCGGTATGATTTGGGTCCTCATCCGAAGGAGCAAGAGCAACGTTTTCCTTGCCCTTTCCGGCCTCGCTTATTTCCTTGGGGCGCTGGGTTTCCTCGGTTTCTCGAGATACCGGGATATCCCGCCGCTCGCCATCATCTATTCCTTCCTGGCTATGCTCGGCTTGCAGGCATGCCTGCGCCTCTTCCGCAGACCTGCTCTCAAAAAGGCGATTTCTTACCCGTTCTTCGCTTTCGTCCTCATCAGCCTAGAATTCTCCGCCCTCGCCAAGACTTACTTCCTGTGGGAGGACGACACAACCGAAGTAGCCGAAAGGTGGATCCGGAGGAATCTTCCTGAAGGAAGTTTTTTCGGAAAGGAATGGTTTACCCCGCCGACGTACGGCCAGGATTATAGTTATCCTTCCTTCTCAGCTCCTTTTCTTTTTTCGAGAAATTTTGCGCCCTACGAGCGTTTCGACTTCGTCATTACTTCGAGCGCCGCCTACGGACATTTCTTCCGCAACCAAAAATTCTATCCCGACGTCATCCGGATATATAGAAACTTGCGGGAGAAGAATGAACTCGTTAAGCGCTTTTTTTTCCGGGATTTTGAGTACAAGAACCCGGAGGTGAACATTTTCGCCATGGGCCGCCCGAGCCGGCCCAAACAAAGACTCGCTCTGCCACGCGTCCTTCCCCTGGAAAACCTACCCCGCGAGTTCGAGATGGTCGACGGAAGTCCCTACGGCAAAACTGTCTGCAGCTTTTTCTTGGATGGCGAGCAGAAGGCAACGAGAATATTCGTCAGCCGGCATCGAATTCGGGACGTGGTTGTGTTTGCGACGGCGCTGGAGGGGAGCGGGAATATCTCCATCAGGACTTTTTTGAAAAGAAAGCGGCTTCCCGTTGAGGCCGGGGAGACAACCCATGTCCGCATTCGCCCCTGGTTATCTTTTCCTTTTTTCAGGCACGTCTATAGGATCACCGTTTCGGCTCCGCCTTCTTTGAAAAGGACCATTGTCAAGCTCTGCTATGATGACTTTGACATCGGCCGCGAATTTTTTGAGCTCAGCGACTTCCGCACCGCTCGCCATTTTTTTCTCAGGGCGCTCGTCTCCAGGCCGTTTCATTTCTTCGATTTAGAGCTCTATCTCTACCTTGCTCGATGTGCCCGTGAGCTCGGTCTTCTTGAAGAAGCCCAGAAGTACGAGCGGGAGGCTTCAACCAGCCCCTTCTTCCGCCGATACCTGAACCTTTTTCAGACTAACGATAGTATGGAGGCCTGGGTCTACAGCTTCGAAAAGATGTCGGGAATCGATTTCAAGCTATTCGAGCAAACGCTGACGACAACGGTCGATGACGCCGCGTTTGCGCTCTCGGGCGGAAGGAGAGTCCACGGTTCGCGGTTTTTCCGGGGCACAGGATCACTCCTCACCGGTGAGGACAGCGACGCAGCGGCAAATGAGGAAAGACAGGGGAACAAAGGAAAAGAAGGATGGGTTGAAGCTCTGTCTCCGGAAATCGGGTTTCTCCCCCTGGATTACCGGCTCGAGTTCATGTTCTCCGGCCCTAACATAGTTGGAGAAAACGTTGGGGAACTGGAGATCGTCTCCACAAGCGGGAACATGGACGACCGTGCTGTTTTCCCTTTAATTCTGGACTCCGCCGAAAAGGAGGGCCTGGCCAAGGCTTCCTTTCTTGGCTCAGCCGCCAACCTTGGCCAGTGGAACCGGCTCATCATTCGTGTCCGGCCGGGCCAAAACCTGGCCCTTGATTATCTCAAGATCATCCCCGACATCCGGGCTTACTTCAATCGAAAACTCCCCCTCGTTCAGGAATTCCTCGAAAGAGGCAAGGTTCGACCTGAGGATGGGCAAGAATAAGCGGGGCTGGACTTGCACAATCTGCGGCCAAGAGGGGCTGAAGCCTTACTTTTCCTTGGATGATTATGCTTATTACCGGTGCCCCGCCTGTGACCTAATCCAGATGCGGCCACTTCCAGAAAGTTTGGGGCCGGGGGACGATTATCTGGGTTATGACCTGGAGAGGCATAGGGAATTCGTCCGTCTCTTTCTCGTCCCCCGCTATCGGAAGGCGATCGAACTTATCCAGCGGTACCGGCCAGGGAAGCATCTTCTCGATATCGGCTGTGGAACAGGAGAATTCCTGGATGAAGCAGCCAAGGCCGGCTTTTCCGTTTTCGGCATCGAACCTTCGAAGACTGCTTTCCTCGTAGCAAGGAAGAAGCATTCCGTCGTTCGGGGCGAACTCAAAGACATCGGGCTGGAGCCCAGCTCTTTCGATGTAGTCACGCTGTGGTCGGTCCTCGAACATGTGCTCGACCCGCTTTCGCTCCTCCATAAAGTTCGTCTCGTTCTAAAAGGCGGTGGCCTCCTCGCCCTCAGTCTTCCATCCTCGCGCGGACTCCTGCCCCTTGTGGCCAGGTGTCTTTATCGAGTATCAGGCGGAAAAATCAGGCGGCCGCTGGTTATCGTTTATCAGCTGGATTGGCATTACAAGCATTTTTATTTCTACAACAGGAAGAACCTGGCTATTCTCTTAAAGAAGTGCGGTTTCGAAATCCTGAGGCAAGAGGGAGAGGCGAGCTTCGACCTTCCCAGCCTGGACTTGCGTATGGATTATCTCCCCCCCTCATCTGGGTTGCGGCTTCTCTTCAAGGCCGCTCTTTTCGTCCTCCTTCAAGTGTCCCAGCTTCTTGGCCGCCAGGACGAGATAATCGCTTTGGCCAGAAAAGAAGTCTGAACAAGTCTCCTTTTCTGACTCTTCGCCCGTTTCCTTCATTCAGCTTTGAGCTTTCCAGAGGCGGGCGATCTCGAAGACGACAGGATTGGCAGCGTCGGGACAGGCATGGGTTTTCCTGTCGGGGTCGGTTAACCAGGGAAAGCGGGCTTCATACATCATGGCAAATACCGCGGGTAGCATGCTGTAGAGGGCGTGGATGCAGATTTTTCCTTCCACTCCCTGTTCAGTGATTTTGATGACATCGCCAACTCTGTGACCGAGCCCGCACGTCCCCTTGACGCTCTGGACTTTGACCTCGATACAATCGATTTTCTTCTCCATGACCTCCTCCTCGGCAGTCTCGGCCTCATCACATTTGAGACAAGGCAGTGGGCCGAGAATCGAAAAGAGCGCCACTCCGCCAGCCAAGCAGAATTCACGGCGGTTGATTCTGAATTCATTCTCACCTCCACTCTGTTTCTTCGTCAACCCTGAAGATAACTTTGGCTAAGGGATCAGGGCACTGGAATTCGCGGGTAATGTCGAGAATACTGCTCTCAGGGCTGGTCGGGATGCTCGCTGCAATCAACGGAGCTACAAGGCTGGTAAGGGCAAAAAGGCAGACGCCCTCCCCTTCTGGGATTTCGAGGCGAGCATTCCTCACATAAAAGACGGTTCCTGGCCGAGACCGGCTGCACGGCCCCTCGACACAGGTCAGAGTAACCTTAAGGTTTTTAATCGCATGGCTACTCCCTCCATTCGCATCAACTGTCCATTGGCCTAATAAAATCACTGCCGTCGGTGAATTCCATTTTACAGATGTGCAATCGCCGTGCCAAGTTTGAATTGCCGAGTCCAGATCAGCCGTGAGAAACTCTATCCTATTTTCTCGGCTGGAAAGAGAACGGTACGGCGACCAGGGACTGACGGCACGCCAGGCCGAAATGACCTTCCCATTTGGCCATCTGCGTTTCCCGGAAGAACCCCCAGCTACTGCTATGGAGTATCCTATCGACTCATGAGGCTTAGGCTATAATTATGGATGCTTCAATAGTCCAGAAGAATGTCGGCAGCCAGGGCCAGCCATTCCATTCGGCGTGTCCTGAGTTTGTATTGGTTTATAAAACCAAACTCAGAAAACCGGCGCAAGGTAGAAGAAAACCATGCAGGAAATGTACATGGCGTTACACGCTTGAAGCCATTCCGCTGTCTGACGAAACGAGAGATTGGACGACAAGGCAACGAGGGCACAACGGACGTATACTTCGACACAGGGGTGGGTCTCTTGCCCGGCCAAAATCGGAGCGAAGAGGGAAAACGTGAGAATAAAAAGAGCGAGAAGGCACAAACCGGCAGAAATCGATGGTCTTTTCATCGGGTCCTCCTTCGCTCCCTATCCATGCAATTCTTGTGCCCAATCTCTATCTTCACCCTGCAAGCCCTAACATATTGAAAAATTGGAAGTTAGCTTATATGGCCGGCCCACCGCGTCACCACCGGTGACCAATCGTTGACATAGCAACAGAAGGCCTTCTTTATCTGGGTTAACTTTTCTTGACGCCAGGATTGCGCACCCAGGCTTTTTTGGACATTTTTCGACCTCCATGATGGTTGTTGCTTTCATTTTCCGATCGGCGTGATTTGTCAAAGGCGCCGCCTTTGACTACAATGGGTGCCGAGGTATGAGGCTTTAGGAACAAAGCATGAGCCATCCATGGCCAAAGAAGAGTCCCTACGCTGATGAGGAAGACATCTTCTACTGCTACCGGTTATTTCTCAACCGGGAGCCTGACGAAGCTGGCTATGCTTATTTCAAGGGGCTTATTCAGGGGGGGCGCTTCCCGCTCTCCACTCTTATCTACCATTTCATCGAGTCAGACGAATATAAGTCGCTGAAGGACAAGGAATTCAGGGAATTGTCCTGCCGGGTGGGAGGCATCGAGCTCAAGGTTTTTGATGATTACCGCTCTTCTTCGCTCGAAGTGAACATCCAGGAGCTCGAATCCGATATTTACCGTATCTCAGAGATTAATTTTGAGGAAGGGGACATCGTCCTCGATATCGGAGCCTATGTCGGGCTTTTTTCAATGGCCCTGGCCAAGAAGCATCCAGGTATTCTCATCTATGCCTTTGAGCCGATCTCCGTCAACTACCGGAACCTCCGGCGGGGAATCGAAGCCAACGGTATCCGGAATATCCGCGCCTTCCAGCTCGCCGTGACCGCAGACGGACGAGAGCTCGACATGCTCTACAGCCACGGTTTCATGGGAGGAAGCACGTCGCTCGAAATCCAGAAGGAGAACATCAGCTCAGCCCATCGGGTGGAGAGAGTTCTCTCCAAGACCCTCGACCAGATCTTCGAAGAGTTCGGGATTGAACGTTGCAAGCTGCTGAAGATTGATTGCGAAGGGAGCGAATACGAGATTTTCTACAGCGCGACCTGCCTGGAGCGGATAATCCATGTCCGGGGAGAAATCCACATGAACAAGACGCTGGCGGCCAAAGGCTACACCATGGAGGGGCTCGTCGATTATCTGTCGCGGTTCATCCCCCGGCAAAACATCTACTGTCTTCCCTCCCGCATGGCCGACTGATGGGATTCGAGCGCCGATTGCTCGGCGCGCATGGACTGGGAAACCTCGATGACCCGTCGGAAGACGCGCATGATGTTGCCACCCCAGATCTTGCTGATCTCATCCTCCGAATAACCGCGCCGGAGCAATTCAACGGTGAGGCGGTAGATCTCGCTCACATCATTGCATCCGACGACGCCACCCCCGCCATCGAAGTCTGTTCCGATACCGACGTAATCAACGCCAGCAATCTTGACCACGTGGTCGATATGGTCAGCTACGTCCTCGACGCTCGCCCTTGCTTCCGGATATTTTTCATCAATGGCCTCGTACTCCTCACGGATTTTCTCCCGCTGGGCCTCATCCCTTATCTCCCGGAGCGAGCCGTATCTGGCCCGGAGTTCCTGGAGGGCTTTTTCTCGCTCCGGGTTTGGCTCGGCCTTCCGCAGGAAGCTGGAAACAAGGCAAATCTGGACGACCCCTCCCTTGTTTGCGAGCGCGCGGATCATTTCATCGGTCAGGTTGCGCGGGTGGTCGCAGAGAGCACGACAGGACGAATGGGAAGCGATGACCGGGGCGCGGCTGACTTCGAGAACGTCATAGAAAGATCGGTCCGAAGCGTGGGAAACATCGACCATAATCCCCAATCGATTGCACGCGGCAACAACTTCCTTTCCGAAAGCGCTCAGTCCGTTATCCTCGGGATTCTGCCTCTCTGTGGAGGAATCGCAGATATCGTTGTCCGACCCGTGGCAGAGGGTAAGATAACGGACCCCCAATTTATAGTATTCCTCTAGATTTAATAGATTTTTCCCGATCGGATAGCCATTTTCCATGCCGATAAAAGCGGCGCGCTTCCCCTCGCGCTTCAACCGATAAGCATCCTCGGGCGCCAGAGCCAGGCCAACAAGTTGGGGATACTGTCCGACCATCCTGTGAATTGCCGCCAGCATGGCCAGCGCCCTCTCCTTGGCTCTGGCATAGCCCGATTCGCTCCTCTCTCCCTGGCCAACGAACACGGCAAAGAATTCTGCGTCCAACCCGCCCTCGGCCATCCGGGGCAGGTCCACTTTGCCGCTCTCCCTTCTTCCTGGTTCGTGCCTCATACCGATGTCCCAATCCCCCCTCAACATCTGCGAGGGCGTATCACAGTGCGTGTCGACGGTGAGGATACGGCTATGGATAGCTCGCGCCCGGTTCTCGAGGCTACTTTCGCTGGGGACTCGATGACACTTCGAGAGCGCCAGAAAGCAGGCGCCGATGGCACCAAAACAAACAGCGTAAGCCGCGACCTTGCTTCTCATCTTCAATTTCCTTCCCTCCTCGCGTCAAGCGCGCAAGTTGTCCCTTCCAAGGAGTTACCTCCGTTTGGCTGAGTCGTTTGGCCGAGCCTCTCATTTTATCACAACCCACTTCAATTCCAGCTGTTCAAAACGCTTATCAAGCCTGAGAATGGCCTATGAAGCCGGAAAAATGCCCATGGTTTTTGCCCATGTTGTGGATAATCAAGAAATGGCCAGGTCCGACTCAAAATATCAAGAACCCTGAGTAAAAAATATGGTAGAATGGGAAAATGCGCGAGATGACCCCTCTCC
Source organism: uncultured Eubacteriales bacterium (assembly GCA_964445305.1). Lineage (GTDB taxonomy): Bacteria > Acidobacteriota > Aminicenantia > Aminicenantales > UBA8522 > CAYUKK01. The sequence goes on along the minus strand of CAYUKK010000198.1, from coordinate 475 downwards.
AGAAGCTCATCGCCTCCCGGCGGAGCGTCCGGCGTTTCCTCCCCCAGCCTGTGGACAGGGAAAAAATCCTCGCCTGCGTTGAAGCCGCCCGACTCGCCCCTTCGGCCGACAATTCCCAGCCCTGGCGGTTCTTGATCCTCGACGACCCGGCTGTCATCGAGCGCTTCAGCCGGGAAGCCTTCTCCGGCATCTACTTCCTCTCCCGCTTTGCGGCCAAAGCCCCCGTCATCATCCTCATCCTGGCTCGCCTCGATATCATCGCCAACCGACTGGGGAATCAGGTCCGCGACCTCAAGTTCTATCTCCTCGACATCGGCATCGCCGGCGAACACCTCGTCCTCCAGGCTGAAGAGCTTGGTCTCGGCACGTGCTGGATCGGCTGGTTCAACGAGAGCAGAACAAGGAAGTTCTTCAAGATTCCGAGGCGCTACAAAATCGTCTCCCTCATCGCCATGGGTTACCCCGAGAAAAAGCC
>CAYUKK010000197.1:0-2866 GCA_964445305.1 uncultured Eubacteriales bacterium | reverse complement strand
GTGCGGAGGTCGCAATAAGGGTCCACGGCAAACATGAACCAGTCCGAGTCAACCATGTCATCGCGGCGGCCGAGGAGCTTCTTGATGGATTGGGGCTCGGAGTCATGGAGGAAAGCTGCCACATAGAGGCTGCGGTCGTCGTAAGCGATCCAGACTTCTGTTTTTTCAGTCGGATTTCCGCCGTCGACCGGGTCAGACTGGACAAAATCGCTGCGGCTTTCTCCCTGCCACACTTTCTCCGTCAAGAGGCCGTCGATTTCGATGGGCTCGGTGGCGAGGACGGCCTGGATGACTTTTTGTTCCGGCGCCTTTTTTTCATTCTCTTTTTTCTCTTTGTTTTCCTGAGCCTTATCCGCTCCAAGCAGGAGGGGCAGGATGAAGATCAACAGGCCGGCGTATAATCTTTTAATTGTTTCTCTCCATAAATCCTTCTTATTGAGAAATACGGGGGAAGAGTCTTGAAGGTTGCTCTATCCAAAATTTTGGATGCTGTTTTTTTTAGATTCCAGTGCTTGCCAAAGCCGACTACTGGATCGAAGCATCTTCTATGTGATCTTTATGATGGGTGCGGGGGCCAAGGGCAGCCTCCTGCGCCCAACTAAGTCATCAAACGGAGATAGTTACCTGCTGGAGGCGGCTGTTGATTTCGAGTTTTCAGATAGTATAAGCTTGAAATTCGAGCCATGATGAAACGTAAGCATAAGGTCGCTTCCGCTCTTCTGTCCGCTGCCGCCATGAGCGGAGCTGTTTTCCTCTGCTTCGCCCAGGAGAAGAATCAGATGCGGAATAAAGCAGGGCTCGACTACCAGATTTCGGTGAGCGCCATCTCCATCGCCGTTACTGTCCAGGACAAAAGGGGAAGCTATATCGATAATCTCACCGCGGGAGATTTCACGGTTTATGAGAACAACGTGAAGCAGCCCATCACCTATTTCAAGCACGATTACGCGGCGCCCTTGAGCCTGACCGTCCTCTTAGATGTCAGCGGCAGCATGGCGATCCAGGACAAGCTCGAGGAAAGCAAGGAGGCGCTCGCCTATCTCCTGACTTACCTTCTCGGCCCGGAGGATGAAGTCTCCCTGCTCATTTTTGCCGACGGCGAGGTCGAGGTGGCGGCCGGCTTTTCGGTGGATAAGACGAAATTCCTGGAAGAGCTCGCCAGGACAGAGGCTTACGGCCAGACCGCTCTCTACGATGCGGTCGCCGTCTCGCCTGAATTTGCCAACAAGGGGAATAAAGAAAAACGCGCTCTTCTTCTCGTCACCGACGGGATTGAAAACGACAGCCTGTCGACTCCTGCGCAAGCCGTTGAGATTGCCCGGAGAGTGGACGTGCCCATCTACACGATTGGATACAAAATCCCCCGGAGCGAGCAGTTCTTGAGGAAGTATAAGAGCCGTCCGGATACGTCCTCGGCAGGGATTATCGCCACCCTTGAGAGGTTTTCCCGGGCCACCGGAGGAAAGGCTTTTTTCCTCAATGAGCCCCATGAATTGAAAGCGGCGCTTAGAGAAATCAGGCGGGAGCTCAGCCATCACTATGTTCTTGGTTATACATCTTACAAGAGCCCAAAAAACGAATACCGCAGAATCAGGGTGATCACGAGGGATAAAAAACACAGGGTCCGGACGAGGGAAGGGTATTAGCTGAAACGCCGTTTTTAATGAATCAATGTTCGGTGCCAAACACGCTCAAGGTCCACCGCGCCCGGATGGGCTGGACCCAGGAGGAGCTGGCCCGGCGAGTCGGCATTACGCGGAAGACAGTCAACACGATCGAAAACGGCGTCTATATCCCGTCGACCTTTCTCGCGCTCAAGATGGCCCCGGCCTTTGGCGTCTCCGTTGAGGACCTTTTCCAGCTTGAGGAGTGAGCAGCCGAAGCGGGTTTGGAAGCCAACGCGTCGGATTGAAAAAAGTTTTGGCGCGATGTATATTTAAACTCGAGGGAAAAAACATGTCCAAAAACAAATTGGGTCTTTTTATTGGCACCATCGTTTTCATTGGAGTTTTTTTAGCACCGGGCTGCGCCACCAAGAAATTCGTCAACACGGAGCTGGCGGCGCTCGATCAGAAGGTCGAAGGAGTCGAAACCGCCATCGAGGAAAACCAGAAGAGAATCAGGGAACACGATGAACGGCTGGCCTCGATCGGGTCGATCATCAAGGAGCACGAGTCGCAGATAAAGGGCGTTGATAGCAAGATCGAGGAAGTCAAGAAGTACGCGCGGGGAACACTCGTTTTCAAGGAGATCCTGAGAAACAACGAGGCCACGTTCACGTTCGACAGCTTTGAGCTCTTGCCTGAAGCCAAAGCAACGCTGGATACGTTTGTCCGGAAGCTCATCGAGCTCGATAGGGGCGTTTACCTTGAAATCCAGGGACACACGGACAGCACCGGGCCGGAGAGCTGGAACCTGCTTTTAGGCAAGAAGAGGGCCGAGGCGGTGATGGAATATCTGTATAAGCAGCATCATATTCCCCTCCACCGGATGCAGGTCATCAGCCTGGGAAGCTCCGTTCCTCTTGCCGATAACTCCAGCCGCGAGGGAAGGGCCAAGAACAGGCGGGTGGAAATCCTGGTGTATGAATAGCCAGAAGCGTATGCCTACACTCCCAGTACTGCCTTTACCTGCGCAACTTTAGAAGAGTCCCCCAGCCGGGTGAAGATACTCTGCGCTTTGTTGAGATGCATCTGGCGCACCGCTCCCTCGGAATGCCTGCCGATCTCGTAATGAAAGAGAGCCCGATCGTAAAGCATATTGAGGCGCCTTGATAGGGCAAGCCCTGTCCTCCAAGCCTTTTGAGCTCTGCCGACCTTTCCCTCAAGCCAATCCAGGTGACCCTGCCTGAGAAAGTAAGTAGGCC
>CAYUKK010000196.1:0-13699 GCA_964445305.1 uncultured Eubacteriales bacterium | reverse complement strand
GTGCGGAAAGGACTGATTTCCTGCGTGGTCGCCCTTCTCCTGGTTATGGGGTTTATGATTTTTTATTACCGTCTCTCCGGTGCTAACGCCATCACCGCCCTCATTCTCAACATCATTATCCTGGCTGGCGCCTTGAGCTATTTCAAAGCGACCTTAACCCTGCCCGGCATTGCTGGCGTCATCCTGACCATCGGCATGGCCGTCGACGCCAACGTCCTTGTCTTCGAGCGCATCCGGGAAGAGCTCCGGGCGGGAAAGAGTGTGCTCAGCTCGATCGCCACCGGCTTCTCCCGAGCTTTCCGGACAATCCTGGACGCCAACATCACGACCATCATCGCTGCTGTTTTTCTCTTTCAGTTCGGAACTGGACCCATCAAGGGCTTCGCTATCACCCTCATCATCGGCATCTGCGCCAGCATGTTTACAGCCGTTTTTGTGTCCCGGCTGATTTTTGATGGCATTGCGGCCAAGAAAAAAAGGCTGACGAGGTTGAGCATTTAGATGATCCAGGTATTCAAAGACACGCATTTCAACTTTATGAAGCTAAAGTACTTCGCTTTTCTTCTGTCTGGAATCATCATCGTCGCCAGCCTGGTGAATATTTTCGTCCACAAAGGATTGAACTACGGCGTCGATTTTGCTGGTGGCACTCTGCTCCGCATCATGTTCAGGAATCCGGTGTCTATTTCTGAAGTCCGGGGGTCATTAAGCCAAGTGGGACTGGGGAATAGCCGAATTCAGGAAGTCGGCAAAGAAAGCCGGGAATTCCTCATCCGGACGTTGCAACCCCCCGCCAAAGGCGAAGAAGAATCGGGCCTCGAAGCCCACGAAATTTTGGCCAACCGAGTTCTCGAGACCTTGAGAGAAGCTGAGGAAAAAGAAGCCCGCGAGCGCGGCCTCGAGGATTTGAACAGCCTGAACGTCAAATCTCTGGCCTTTCTGCTTGAGCCTGCGATCCCGGATAAAGCTGAAGAAATCGCTCAGCGAATCATCGATTATCGGGTTGAAAAAGGCATCATCGGCGATTTTTCTGAGTTAGTCGCTCTTGGATTGGGGGAGGATGTCATTTCTCGTCTCCGGGAGAAGACTTTTCTTGGCCGTCTGACCGTTTTGAGCCGGGAGACAGTTGGCCCCCAGGTTGGCAAAGACCTGAGAAGCAAAGCGACCCAGGCGACGATCTGGGCTCTTCTCGGGATGCTCGTCTATATCGGCCTTCGATTTAAATTAGCCTACGGAGTCGCGGCTGTTATTACGCTCTTTCATGATGTTGTCATCACCTTGGGAATCTTCTCGGCTACAAACCGAGAGATCAACCTCCCCGTCATCGCCGGAATCCTAACCATTGTCGGGTACTCCCTTAACGATACCATCGTCATCTTCGACCGGGTCCGGGATAACCTCAAGCTGATGCGGAAAGGCCCTCTCGAGAGGGTTCTCAACGTTAGCATCAACCAGACGTTGAGCCGGACCATCATCACTTCCGGAACGACGCTCCTCACCGTCGTAGCCCTTTTCATTTTCGGCGGGCAAGTCATCAATGATTTCGCTTTCATCTTGATCATCGGGATCATCGTTGGAACTTATTCCTCCATTTACCAGTCCTGCGTCCTCGTCTATTTCTGGCAAAAAATCTTCAAAACGAGGAAGGGTTTAAAATAAATGCGCCCCTTGACTTGTCAAAAAAATTTTTTTCTTTTATACTTTATGTTTGGATAACCCGAAACTCCTGGGATAGAGGTAAGAAAATGGCCGAAAAAACAAAACCTCAAAAAAGAAGCGAAATCCCTGACCTCTTCAAGGATTCCTTTTTTATCGGCGAAAAACAGACAGCCCGGCGGGCCTTCGCTTTGCCTGTGGCTATTATTGTTCATGCTGCGCTCATCGCCGCCCTCGTCGTCATCCCGCTCCTTTCGACAGGGAGTCTGCCCGAAGTTCAGGTTTATAGCGCATTTCTTGCTCCTCCGCCCCCGCCGCCGCCTCCTCCTCCGCCGCCGGCTAAGAAGCGGTCCAGCTCTCAGGCTAAAACGCGGATTAAGCCTGTTCAGGCTCAATCAACCGTCGAAGCCGGCAAGTTAGTCGCCCCGGTAGAGATTCCTGAAGAAATCGCCGAAGAGCAGATTTCTGATTTCGGCGTCGAAGGTGGTGTTGAGGGTGGAGTTGAAGGCGGTGTTGTCGGCGGTGTCCTCGGCGGTGTTGTTGGCGGCGTCCTCGGCGGTGTCGTCGGAGAAATCGAGGCGCCGGTCCGAGCTATCGGCGAAATCAAGCCCCCCAAACTCATTAAGAAAGTGGAACCCATCTATCCAGAAATCGCTCGCCAGGCCAGAGTCGAGGGAGTCGTCATCATCGAGGCGACGACCGACATTTACGGCCGAGTCCAGAACGTCAAGGTGCTGCGCTCGATTCCTCTTCTCGACCAGGCCGCGATTGACGCCGTGCGGCAATGGGTCTACGAACCCATGATCATCAACGGACGGCCCCGCGGCGTTATCTTTACCGTTACGGTAAGATTCCAGTTGAAATAAAAAGCTAGTTCATGGCTTTCGATCTTTAAAAGGAGGTTTAGGACATGCAATTTGGGCTGATCGAAATGTGGCAGGCTATGGGTGCTGTAGCTAAAGGTGTCGCTATCATCCTCATTGGTCTTTCCATCATCTCGCTCTACCTCTTCATCGAGAGACAACTCGTCTTCGCCCGGGCACGCACCAAATCCAAGCAAGTAGCGCCGAAACTCGCCGACTTGCTCAAGAGGGGACAGATCAGCGAAGCGCTGGCTCTTTCATCCAAAAAGGAAAATAAGGGAAGCCATTTGGCTCGCGTGACGGCAGCCGGGATCCGGGAATTCCTGGATGGCAAAGAAGCCAACCTTTCTCTCGAGGAGCAGATTGAGACGGCGCAGCGGGGGTGTGAGCGCGCTGCGACCATCTTCACCCAGGAGCTCAAGAGAGGCCTGAACACGCTGGCGACGATCGCCACTTCAGCGCCCTTCATTGGGCTGTTCGGGACAATCGCCGGCATTATCAACGCTTTCCGCGGCATGGCCCTCACCGGCTCCGGCGGAATCGGCGCTGTTGCCTCTGGCATTGCGGAGGCTCTGGTAACTACAGCCTTCGGCATCGGTGTGGCCGTCATCGCTCTCTGGTGCTACAACTTCTTGAACACAAGAATCGACGTCTACGACGCCGAGATGTCCAACACGACATCCCAGATCGTCGATTTCTTCATCAGAAAGCAAGAAGGCTGAGCCTGACCTAAAGGACAAACCCACAAGTCCAGGCTGGGGCGCGGCGCTTCCGCCTGGAGAATGCGAGGGATAAAATGGCCATATCAATCGGCGGCCCGGAAAAGATCAAGTCCGAGCCCAACGTCGTTCCCCTCTGCGATGTCCTTCTCGTCCTTCTCATCATCTTCATGGTCGTCACTCCCCTCGTGCAGAAGGGCGTGGATGTCCGGTTGCCTCCTGCTCTGAACACCATCAACATGCCGGACAACCCCGAGGTCGTGCTGGCTATTCGGAGGGACGGCACGATGTTCGTCAATCAGGATCAGGCGACTATGGAAACCCTCCAGACCTTGCTCGAGGAAGCTTTTCTCACCGCCAGTGACAAGAAGCTCTACGTTAAGATCGATTCGGATGTCGAGTACGGGAAGTTGGTCGAGCCGGGAGGAATTTTCGACGTGGTCAAAGAAGCGGGGATCGAGGACATAGGCATCATCACAGAGGTCAAGACCGAAAAGTCCACTTAGCTCCTAACGGGCTTCAAGCCGGGGCGAGAGGAGGCGCTCAACGTCCTCCTTTCCCCCCGGTGAGAGTCCCAAAACTTCTCGCCAGATTTCTTCATCTTCCATACAAAAATAAAGAGGAATCTTCTTCCCTCCCGCTCGTCGGAGGAAGCAAACGATTTTCCGGTACATCTCCAGGCGAATGGGCTTGAAGTAGCGCAGCTTGCCATCCCGGCCAGGGACAAGCTCACCGGTCAGGATTTTCGTCCGGGGAAACCGGTTGGCGATAACCGATGCCAGAGCCGGCGGAAAGCGGAGGCAACCGAGGCTAACCCAGCGGATGCGGGATACAGGGATACGGTGGAGGAGCCGATCGATCACTCCTAAGTAGCCCTCTTCCCAGCCCGGGTAATTGATGAGTGGGTCAAAATGGAAACCCACCGGGAATCCCCTGGCCACAGCTTCTTGGGCGGCTTCCAGGCGCTCTTCCACGGGCGGCGCATCAGCCTCCTCCTCGCGGGCGACCTCGGCGGAGTTCAAAGACCAGGAGAGGACCACGTTTTCGGCCGGTTCACCCCTCAGGATAGCCTCGACATGGGCGGTTTTCGTTTTCAGCTCAAAAAGGATATGGGGTCTCCGTCGGAAATAGGCAATGAAATCCCGGGCTGATCTCAGGAGCGGGTCAAGAGCTAAAGAATCGCCGAGCTCGCCGGTTCCAACCCGCCGAAAACGTCCTCCCCCCCGGCCTATAACCCGGTCAAGCTCTTTCCAGAGGTCCTCAAGGTTGACATAAACCGTTATCCACGGGCTGGTGAGATAAAGCTGAAGGATGCAGTAGGAACAATCCAGGGGACAGTTCAAAACAGCGTTAATGACAAAATAATTGCAGCCAATGTAGTGGGGAGTGCAAGGGCAGGGTTTGACAAAAGCGCCCTTCCGGCGGGTGAGCAAGAGAATTTTTTTTCCTTCCCCGATGGGGTCGCGAAAAATGGCTATGGCCTCATCGAGATGTTTTGGCTGCGCCATCACCTCGACAGGGACATCAGATAAACGGCCCAGAATCTGCTTCGTCAGTGGAAAACGGAGGGCGCTCTTGTCCACAAAAATTCTGTGCGGCTTGAAGGCCATGGCTCCGCTCAGCTTTTTTCTCTCATGGCGCTGAGCAAAGAAGCGAGACAATCTTTCTCGGCGACCGCCTCGAGTCTGCTCAGACACTCCCGGAATTCTTCGCTCGTCTCGAAGCGAAACGAAACGGTAAGAGCCGGCTCCTCAAAGGTTGGGTCAGGCTCGATGAGAATCGATTCGGGCAAAGCGAGACGCTTTCGGGCCGCGGCGAAGGCAGCTCGCGCTCGAGAGAGGCGAGGATACCTCCGCCGCCGCAGCTCATCTCTCCATCTCTCTGCTTTTTCTTGAAGAGTTAAGTTTTTCCTGGCGATACCCGAGGCAGCAGAAACTGAAGCCAACACCCGGCTAACGGAAGCATTCTCACGAAGGCTGACCGCAAGAAGGTCGGAGAGGAGCTCTTTCTGCTTATTCTGACCGAGCGGCCGGAGAAAAGGCAAAACGCGTTTCCTGTCGGCAGGCTTCAAGCGGAGGAGGTCCTCGAGGAGCTGAAGGGGCGGGTTTTTCTGAGCGACAAAGCTTTTCGTTCCATCATCGGAGCGGGCGAGGCTGAGGAAAACTTCGAGGTGGGCGACCGTGGCTGGAAGGCCAAGCCAGGGCATGAATTCCCGGATTAACCTCTCTCTTTGGAGACCGAAACGCTCCAGTCTTGAAAGAGCAATGGACTTCTCAAGAAGATAGACTTCGCGTGTGGCCAGGTTTTCCTCGATCGCCCCGATAAAACAAGAAACATCATCTCCTTCAGTTACGACAACAGCGGGAATCGTGCGGAGTCCAAGCTCAACACCGGCCAGGATGCGCTTCCAGCCAGACAGAATGACCCAACCCTTTCTTCCAGCTCGAAGACGGAGCGGGCTGAGAATCCCAACTTTTTTTATCGACTGGATGAGCCTTTCCAGGGGGAAGAAGTAGGATGTCCGGAAGCGGTCGTCCTCGAGGTCAATGGCGCGGAGAGGAACCGTCTTCACGTTCATGAGTCTATTCTAATTTTGCCCTCCGCCCATTTCAACCCACCGTATTGATTTGATTTAGCCGAACGCTTTTGATAAAAAAAGGCCGTGCTCTCAGATTCCATCGTCAACCCACGACCCCTCGCCAAAAACGTGCCCTCTTTCTGTCTCTATATTCCGTTTGACCCTTTCCCTTCTCTTCTTCAAGCGGCCATCGAAAAAAGCGCCTCCCCAGGCCCCTGGCCAAGAAATGACCATGTTTACACACTTTCCGGTGGGATAATTCTCTATCGACTCGTCGGAGCTCCGGCGGCTGTTTTGTGGCTGGAAAGGCTCATCGCCTCCGGAGTTCAAAAGATTCTCCTCCTCAGTTTCTGCGGCTCGCTTAAGCCCGGGCTTCGAATCGGCCAGGTGGTGGTTCTGCGGCAAGCCCTCGCTGATGAAGGAACATCGCGTCACTATTTTCCGCGCCAAAGAACTTTCTTCCCCTCCCCTGTCCTGACCGGCGAGGTGGTGCAAACTCTCGGCCATCGGGGTCTTCCCTTTTCCCTGGCCGCAACGGTCTCCACGGACGCTCCCTACCGGGAGACGCAGACTTGGCTCAAGAAGATGCGGGACAGGCATATCGACGTGGTCGATATGGAGGCTTCTGCGGTCTTTGCTCTCGCTCGCTACCGCGGTATCGAAGCAGCCGGCCTGACGGTCGTCAGCGATGAGCTCTTCTCCGGGGTATGGAATGACCATTTTCCCCCTTTTCTCCTCCGCGAGACCATTGAGCGTTATTTTTTTCCGTTTCTTGACAGCCTGAAAACTCCCCGAATACCAGCCGAGCCAAAGCCATGAAGCCGAAGGCTTTGATTACCCAAAAAATCTTTCCTCAAGTCCTCGCCTACTTAAGGGAGCACGCCAGCGTCGAGGGCGGCAGAGCGCGCCGCGGGCTCTCCCGAGCACAACTTATCGAGAGCATCCGGGACAAAGATGGCCTGTTCTGCCTCCTCACCGATATCATCGACCGCCAGGTGATGGAGGCAGCACCCCGGCTTAGGATAATCGCCAACTGTGCCGTTGGCTTTGACAACATCGACATCGGCACGGCTCGCCAGCGGGGCATTCTTGTCACCAACACGCCTGGCGTTCTGACGGAGGCCACGGCGGACTTGACCTGGGCGCTCATCCTGGCCACCGCGCGAAAAATCCCACAAGCCGATAGGTTTACTCGGAATAAGAGGTTTCGAGGCTGGCAGCTCGACCTCTTCCTCGGCCGTGAAATAAGCGGCAAACGACTGGGAATCATCGGGCTGGGCAGGATCGGCCGCGCCGTCGCCCGGCGGGCTCAGTCTTTCCGGATGGAGGTTGTCTACTTTGATTTAAACCGGCTAAGCGCTGAGGAAGAAGCTTCAAACCGAGTGTCCTTTCTCCCCCTGGAGGAGCTTTTAGCCACCTCAGATGTCGTGTCCGTCCATGCCTCGCTCAACGCTTCCTCCGTCCACCTTCTCTCAGCCGAAAAAATCGCCTTGATGAAAAAAGAAGCAATCCTCGTCAACGTTGCCCGGGGGCCGATCGTCGATGAGGCGGCCCTGGCCCAAGCCCTGGCCCGCCGGGATATCTGGGCAGCGGGGCTCGATGTTTACGAGAAGGAGCCGGAAATCCACCCCCAGCTCCTCAAGCTGGATAACGTCGTTCTCCTCCCCCATATCGGGAGCGCTACCGACGAAACCCGGCTCCGCATGGCCATGACGGCAGCTCGAAACCTCGTCCAGGGGCTTCGTGGAGAACGCCCCGACAACCTCGTTACAGGATAGGACTTCGGGCTCCCTTCACCCGGAGCACTTCGTTCATGCTCCCCGACCGATAGCCGGCCAGGTCGAGAGTAACATAGATGTAGCCGAGCTTCTTGAGCCGACGGTAAATCTTGACTCTTTTCTCGCTGGAGAAAAGCTTATGAAATTCCTCAGGCAGAATCTCAATTCGGGCTGTCTGACCATGGTGCCTGACTCGGACCTGCTTGAACCCCAATCGCCGCAGATAATTTTCCGCTTTCTCGACGCGAACAAGGTTTTTCGGCTCGATCGGCGTTTCGTAGGGGAAGCGGGAGGACAAGCAAGCCAGGGAGGGTTTGTTCCACGTGGGAAGTCCCATCGCCTTAGAGAGAAGCCTTATCTCTTTTTTGTTCAGTCGAGCTTCCTGGAGGGGAGAGCGGATTCCGAGCTCCTTTCCAGCTCGGGAGCCAGGCCGAAAGTCCCGGCGGTCCTCCTCATTGGCTCCGTCGAGGACAAAGGGAATGGAGCGTTGAGCCGCAATTTCTTTAAGCTTGGAGAAAAGCTCCTTCTTGCAGTGGTAGCAGCGGAGAGGCGTGTTGCGGACGAAGTCCGGGTTTTTGAGCTCATCCGTTTTGATGAGGAGATGCCGGACACCAACTTTTCTGGCCAATTTCCGTGCCGCTTCAATTTCCTGCCGCGGATAGGTCTCGGAGGTGGCGATGACAGCCAGGACATTTTTCCCCAGGACGTCAGAGGCCACCTGGAGAAGCAACGTGCTATCCACGCCGCCGGAATAGGCCACAAGGACACTTTTCATTCGGCGAAGAATGCGGCGCAACTTATCGAGCTTGGCCCGGGTTATAGCCGGAACGACGGGACGGGAGCTCATCCCGTTTTCCCCTTTTCTTGCTTGGCCTGAACAGCCATTCTTCTTACTTCCTCGACGAACTCTCGAATGATTTCTCTTTCTCCCTCGATTCGGCGAAAGAGCCGGCCCTTCTTGAAGATGACCCCCACTCCCCGGCCGCAGGCAAGTCCAATATCCGCCTCCTTGGCTTCGCCCGGGCCGTTGACCATGCAGCCCATGATGGCCACGGTCAAGGGAGCCTCGACGGAGGCGAGTTTCTTCTCTATCGCCCGCGTAATTTTCATCATGTCCACCTCGGCCCGGCCGCAGATGGGGCAAGAAATGAGGTTGATTCCCCTCGTCCGCAAGCCAAGGCTCTCCAGGATGGCGTAGGCGACCCGCACCTCTTCCTCTGGCGGAGCGGTCAAAGACACCCGGATGGTGTCGGCCAGGCCTTCACTGAGCAGAATCCCCAGCCCGACTGAAGATTTGATCGTTCCACGAGGGAGACCTCCCGCTTCGGTGATCCCGGCGTGAAAAGGATAGGCGACTTTTTTGGCCAACTGACGGTAAGCTTCGACCGTCCTCCCCACATCTGAAGCTTTGAGGGAGACCTTGATTAAATCAAAACCCCTATCCTCGAGAAAACTAATATGCCGGAGGGCGCTTTCGACCATGGCCTCGGGCGTCGCGCCCCCATAGCGGTGGAGGAGGTCTTTCTCCAGAGAGCCGGAGTTTACGCCGATGCGGATGGGAATTTTTCTTTCCCTGGCCGCTTCTACCACCACCCTTATTTTTTCCTTTGGGCCGATTGTTCCGGGGTTGAGGCGAAGACCATGGACACCGGCTTCGAGCGAGGCAAGGGCCAGGCGATAGTCAAAATGGATGTCCGCAATCACGGGTATGGAAACGCGCGGCAGGATGGACGGCAGGGCCCTGGAAGCTCGCTCATCCGGAACAGCCACTCGAACGATTTCGCAGCCAGCTCTTTCGAGCTTGCGAATCTGGGCGACCGTTGCTTCGACGTCGTGCGTGTGCGTTTTGACCATGGATTGGACAACGATGGGAGCTCCACCGCCGATGGCGACGCCACCGACATGAATTTGTTTGGTCTTACGGCGAGGAAAAATCATCCCCTCCTCACCAGGGAATGAGGCTTTCCCAGCCCCGGGGCATGCGCTTGACGATATCGTTCAGGATGATGAAGACGATGAGGAAGACGAAGATGGCGAAACCTATCTGCATCCAGATCTGACGAACCCTTGGGCTGAAGTCGCGACGGAAAAGGCCTTCCAGGGCAAGGACGAAAATCTGACCGCCGTCGAAAACAGGGATGGGGAGGAGGTTGATGATGCCGAGCTGAAGGCTGATGAAGCCTATCCAGCTGAGCATAGCCAGGAACCCCATCTGTAGGGCTGCGTAAGAAAAACTGGCAATCTCCAGCGGCCCGCCGAGCTGTTGGGTCGAAGCCTGACCGACGATGAGGTCTCTAACGAACCGGATGACGAGGAAGGCGTTCCGCGTGTTCTCCTTAAAGCTCTGTCCGATGGCGGCAAAAAGCCCGAATTTTTTCTGGATCGTCTGCGGCTCCTGGTAAATCCCGATGCGGCCGACTTTGCCCTCAAGCTGGGGCGTGATCTTGAGCGTCATTTCCTTTCCCTTCCGGTTGATGCGGAACTCGAGCTCGCGGCCGGCGCTCTTTTCAATGAACTCGACAAACTGATAAAAATAAATCGGCTGACCGTCGATAGCCAGGATGACATCGCCCTGTTCGAGCCCCCCTTTCTCTGCTGGCGAGCCGGGCTTGACCATCCGAACCTGGGTCAGGAACCGACCGCTGAAGCCGGCATAGCCGAGAGCGTAACGTGTCCTCTTCTCTGTCTTGAGATAGAGTTCTATGACCTCGCCCGCCCGTCGGACCTCGACCTTGAGCAGGCGATTTGGCTTGGTGCCAATGGCCAGCTCCACATCTGCCCAGGTCCGTGTCGTCCTTCCCGCGATGGCGAGAATTTCATCGCCCAGCCTGAACCCGGCTTTCTCGGCCGGCGAGCCAGCTTCTATCCAGCCAATGACCGGTTTCTCTTCCTGGTAAGCCCACACGTCCACGCCGGCCATGTTGATGACGGAGGAAATGGTCAGAGCGAGGAGGATATTCATGACCGACCCCATGACTAAAACGAGGAACCGCTGGTATCGCTTTTTGGCCAGATAATGGTCTTGGGGAAGGCTTCCCTTGTCTTCAGCACCCGTTTCTCCTTCACCCAGAAACCTGACATAGCCACCCATAGGGATGAGACTAACCCGGTAATCCGTCCCTTTCCGCCGGAACCCAAAAAGCCTCCGGCCATAGCCGAAAGAAAAAGTCTCGACGCGGATGCCGACCAGTTTGGCCATGGAAAAATGGCCGAATTCATGGATGAAAACAAGGATACCAAAGACAATGATGAAGGCGATGATTGTTCCAGCGAGCGTTCCCATGTTCAATACCTTTTCGCGATGATGGTTTGTGTTTGCCGCTTGACTTCAGCGTCGACGGCAAAAACTTCCTCAAGGCTGTTGACTTCCCGAAGACGGTGACTTTGGAGCGAAAGGTGGATGACTTCGGCGATGGCGGAAAACCCGATCCGCCGGTCGAGGAATGCTCCGACGGCCACCTCGTTAGCCGCGTTGAGGGCGACGGGGAGGCTTTTCTCAGATTCAAGGGCCTGGCGCGCCAGCTTGACGAGCGGATACCTCCTCTCGTCGACCTCATAGAATTCGAGGTGATTGACGCGCTCGAGCTCAAGCCTCGGCAACCCGGAATCAACCCGCTCCGGATAGGTTAAGGCGTACTGAATGGGGATTTTCATATCAGGCCAGCTGAGCTGAGCGAGAGTTGAACCATCGCACATCTCGACCAGGGAGTGGACAATACTCTGGGGATGGATGAGGATCGCCAGCTGATCGGGCGCCAGGCCGAACAGCCAACGAGCCTCGATGAGCTCGAGCCCCTTGTTCATCAAAGTCGCTGAATCCACGGTCACCTTCTTCCCCATTTTCCAGCGAGGGTGAGCCAGGACTTCCTCAACGCTCTTGTTTCTCACTTCCGCCAACGGCGTCTGAAAAAAGGGACCGCCCGAGGCGGTCAGGATGACCCGGCGGATGTCGGAACGACTTTCTTTGGCCAGACATTGGAAAATTCCAGAATGTTCGCTATCAACGGGGATGATTTCCGCTCCCGACGCCTTGGCTTCACGCTGCAGGATTGCCCCTGCCACGACGAGCGATTCCTTGTTGGCCAGAGCGACTCTCATCCCAGCCCGGATGGCGGCCAGAGTTGGCCTCAACCCGTCAATTCCGGTGATGGCCGAAATAACAATCTCGTTTTCTTGAAAACGGGCCACTTCTTCGGCGCCCTCTGTGCCGTGGACGACCTGGATGGTCGAATCCCGGAGAAGCGATTGAAGCCTGTGCGCGGCTTCAGCACTCTTAACCGAAACAATCTTGGGCCGGAATTTTTCCACCTGACGAAGGAGAAGGGAGGTGTTCGCCCCGGCGGCCAGCCCAACGACAGCGAACCGGTCCCGGAGGCTGGCGATGAGCTCAAGGGCGTTTGTGCCGATCGAACCTGTGGAACCGAGGACCGTGACGTTTTTCATGGCCAGAAATACCGGATAAAATAATAGAAGAACGGCGCAGCCAGGATGAAACTATCCATCCTGTCGAGGAAACCGCCGTGACCCGGCAGCATGTTCGACGAATCCTTCACTCCGACGGCCCGCTTGAAAAGCGACTCCAGAGGGTCGCTCATCTGGGCAACGGCGTGAACAAGGGCGCCGCAGACGAGCGCCCGCCAGAGCTCGATTTCCTTGAGGAGGAGCGCCTGGGCCAGCCAGGCGCCCAGGACGCCAAAAAGAATCCCAGCCACGCTTCCTTCCCACGTCTTCTTGGGGCTGGCCAACGGCGTCATCCTGTGCCGGCCGAAGAGTTTGCCGATGAAATAAGCGCCCGTATCACCTAGAAAAATGATTGAACAAAGAAAATAGATGGTGAAGGCTCCCCTTTCGAAACGGAGGAGGAAAAGATAATTAAGGGTAAAACCCAGATAAACCACTCCAAAAAAGGTGACCGCAATCGACTGGGTAAAAAAGGGCAAATGCTCGAGCTGGCGGAAGGTCAAAAGGTAGTAGAGGCCCGCGATAAAAAGAGCAGCAAAGAGGGCCAAATCCAAAGGGATGGTTGGGCGGAAGAAAAAAGAGAGACCAATAAGGAGGACCAAACAGGCGCCCAGGAAGTGCTGGGGATGGAGCTTCTTTTTACGAGCCAGGTTATAAAACTCGACAAGAGCGGCGAGAATGACGGCCTGAAGGACGAGAAAAATGACCAGCCTCGTCCCGTACTGGATGAGCAAAAACAAGAGGCCCAAAAGAATGAGCGCCGTAGGTAACCGCTTCCTGAGGTTCATGGGAGGGAACAGGCTAACACAGGAAGGAGGTCAGGACCTCCAGGGAGTCCGGGCATGGATCGCGCCAAACCTCCTTTCTCTTTTCTGGTAATCGAGGAGGGCCTGGAGGAAATGCTTCTTCTTGAAATCAGGCCAGTAGACAGGGGTTATCCAGATTTCAGCATAGGCAATTTGCCAGAGAAGGAAATTGGAAATCCGGAACTCCCCGCTCGTCCGGATCAAGAGGTCCGGGTCAGGAAGACCAGCCGTGTAAAGGTAGCGGGAAAACATGTCCTCATCAAGCCGAGTCAGGTCTTTTTCTCCAGCGGCGAGGAGGTTTTTGACCGCATCAACGATTTCCGCCCGCCCGCTGTAGTTTAAGGCCAGGACGACGGTCAGCTTGCCAAAAGACTTGGTCAGCTCTTCGACTCTTTTTAGCTCACGGCGAACGGTGGATGGAATTTCCTCCTTCTGCCCGATGACCAGGAGCCGAATCTCATTTTTTATCAATTGCTTGTCTTCCTTGCGGAGATAATCCTCAAGCAACTGCCAGAGCTTGTTCACTTCTCTTTTTGGACGCCTCCAATTTTCCTTCGAAAAAGCGTAGAGGGTGAGGAAAGGGATGCCCAAACGGCCGCAGGCCTCGACAACCTCCCCCACGGCTTTGGCCCCGGCCCGATGACCTTCGATGCGCGGCAGATGCCTCTCTTCAGCCCAGCGTCCGTTGCCGTCCATGATCACGGCCACGTGGCGGGGAAGCCGCGCCAGGTCAAGCTGCCGGATAAGTTTTTCTTCCAGGCTGCCGCGTTTGATAAATCCTTCAAGGTCGGGAATCACCCGTTCATTATAGGAGTTGCCCCCAAAATTGTCAAAAAAC
>CAYUKK010000195.1:0-11355 GCA_964445305.1 uncultured Eubacteriales bacterium | reverse complement strand
ATGTCCCTCATGACTTCAGGTGAGTTAGCCTTCTTCACTCTCACCTCCTTTCAAAAAAATCCACCCTTCCTTTGCCATTTCATATATATAATTCAAGACACATTCAAAAGTCAAACGTCGAAAAAGGAGGACTTATGATTCTTAAGCTTAGTTCCAGCCCGAAAAATGCACCGTGATCTATCTCCAACCAGTCGAATCCCTCGAGGATCCCAAACGCCATTATTCCACCCATCAATTTATACACAGCTCTGGCAAAGCTACCGAGCTTAATCGGGAGAAGATGCTGGCTTGAGCTTCAAACATTCTCCGCTATCTCAATGAAAGAAGCGATGCTCTGGGGGTTGAGTCTGAGATTCTCTGTGGTCCCGGAGCTTCGGTGGGGTGTATGGAGTTAAGATTTTGTTGAAGAAGCGCTTTTATCAATGGATAGCGGAGTCATTGGACAAGTTTTTCTGAGTTAGCCGATTTCGTCTTTTTATTTTGAAAATCTGAAAAAAATAGGCACCCGGCCCCAATAGCAAATTGAAAGAAAAAAAGGCAAAAAGAAAAAGCCTGGTGTAGAAAACAAAACCAGCGATGAGGATAGCCACGAGCAAGGCGGAGCTCAAGCTTATTTTCCTTCGCGGCTCAAAGTAAAGGAGGTTTGGGTAACGAACTTTGCTGACCATCAAAAAGGAGACAACGACGATAGCCAGGGCAAGGACGAAAGCCTGCCATCGCTCAAGGAGCGGCTGGGGATGAAGGAAAACGAAGGAGACAAGGAAAAGAGCCCCTGAAGGAGCTGTCAACCCAACATAATGTTTTCGACTCTTCTGTGTCTTTTGGAGAACATTGTAGCGGGCTAATCGGAGGATGGCGCTGGCCAAGAAAACAAAGCCAAAAAATACGCCAGCCGTGTGCACAGCTGCGAGCCCCCAAAAATAGAGCAGCATAGCCGTAGCCGCGCCAAAAGAAAAGGCGTCAACCAGGGAATCGAGCTGAACGCCAAACTCCGATTGACGGTCGAGAAAGCGGGCAACAATCCCGTCGAGGCTGTCGGTGATGGCTGCCATGAAGATCCACAGAGCAGACCAGGCATAGCGCCCCTGAAAGCAGAAGACAAGGCTCAGGAAGCCGAAGAGAGCGTTGGTGAGAGTAAACAAGGCGGGAAGGAAGGGAAATTCTTCCCTTTTTTGGTTTTTCATTCGATTACCTCCCCGATGATTGTTTGGCCAGCCTTTATTTTCTGGCCAGGGCCAACCAAGACTCGCACGCCAGAAGGAAGATAAACTTCCACCCGGGAGCCAAAGTACATCAAGCCAATCTTCTGGCCCCTCCTGATTCTCTCCCTTTCCTTAACATAGCATTTAATCCGCCGCGCGGCTACCCCCACGATCAGTCTCAGATAGATGTCCGTCTTTTCGCCGCGCAAAAAAAGGGAACGCGATGCGTTAGATGTGCTTGCCTCTTCTCGAAAGGCGCGCCAGAACCGGCCGGGCGAGGACTCCATCTTTATGACTTCGGCCGAAAGAGGAGATCGCGTGATATGGACGTCAAGAAGAGAAAGGAAGATGCTAACGCGGCTCACAGGAGAAGCAAAAAATGGATGTGATGCCTGGGGCTCGATTCCGATTACCTTGCCGTCGGCCGGCGAAACAAGGAAATGTTCTCCTTCAGGAACTCGACGTTCCGGGTCTCGGAAGAAAAAAGCAAAGGCCAGCCCGGTCACGAAAAAGAGAACGCTTATCACCCACGAGCCGAAAACAAGACCTAAGACCGCCGGCGCCCAGGAGCCGAAGATGAACGGCCAGCCTTCCTTGGTGACTTTCATTGTCTTCGATTTATACACCCTAACGCCGCATAAATCAAACGTCTCCGCGCAGATAGACTTCCACTACGATGTGCGCAATAGCTTGAACGGACGGCGTGGTTCGGGGGCCGACGTTACCGGAGACGCTGACCATTGTTCCCCTCCGGCCCTGCTCGAAAGACGCCCACCTTTTCTCAGGCCCCCTTTGATTGTGCAAAGGGGGTAGGTGGATTTAATGGCTAAGAAAGAATTCCTGGGGGCGTCTTTTTCGTGGAGAGGGGTAGGGAAAAACAAAGCTTTCGATAGCGTCTCGGAACGCCGACCCGAGCGCTTGATGCCGGGGGAAACAGGCGAGGGGCTGGGGTGAGAAAGCCCGTCGAAGCCTGAGCGGGCATGGTTTCTCGAGCCAAGCGAGAGAATAGCGAAGGCTGAGTTGGAGCGAGTTTCCTCGCTGGGGAAACGAGCGGGCTTCGGAATCCCAACCCCGAGCCTGGCCGGGAGTGAACCACGACAGGACCCATCGGGTGCTTCGATCGGGAATTTCAGCTTCAGCTCCCCATCGCCGCGGCTGAATTCTTGTCAACGTAAAGGACCTGTTAATCTAAGAAATCGGGAATGAGTTTTCTTTCCTCAGTGAACGAGGTCAAGGTAGCGAAAGATATTCTCTTCGGGCATGGAGAAATGTTTCTTTGTCCGGAACAGGCGACCGAGGTTTGGCGAAGAGAGGACAGGGTTGAAAGAGGAAGCTCTCTCATGGGATGATTTAAGGGATGAAAACGGAACTCACCTTCGTCGCTCTCCTCATGCTCTTTTTCCCTGGCCAAATGGTTGTGCCCGATTTTGGCGCGGATGGCCTGGCCGGCTTATCGGCGGAAGAGCAGCGAAAGCTCATAGCTGAAGAGATCGTCGTCCCCGAAGAGCCGATGATGACTGAGGGGGGAAAGACGATGGTGACCGCGGCTCTTCTCATCCATAAGCCCGTGGGCAAAGTCTGGGAAGTACTCAGCTCGCCCGAAATCCAGGCCGAGTATCTTCCTGAAGTGAAGAAGGCTCAGCTTATTTCCCGTGAGGGAGGGGAGGACAGGGTTCGCTTTGAGGTCAAGATATGGGGGACGACTGTTCGCTACACGGTGATTCACCGGTTCTATCCAGAGATCAATGCTCTCACCTGGACGCTCGACCCCGCCTCGCCGAATGACCTGGAAGAATTTCAGGGCTTCTGGCGGTTATATCCTTGGGCTGAAGACAAAACACTGGCTCGCTACGGGAGTCTTGTCGCGCCACGCTTCGGTCTGGCCAAATGGGTTATCCAGATGCTCTACCGGAGGCGCGTTCGCCAATCCCTTCTATCCGTGAAGACCTATGTTGAGAGTCTCGCTTTTCCGCTTGATATCCATGGCCTGGGCGCGCTTTAAGTCTGGATGTCAACGGACCGTCCCTTGCTGCTGCGTACGGCGTAGAGCTTGGTTTGTTTGGAGCTTCGAGGCGTCGTTCTCTTCAAGGCCGTGTTTCCCCCTCCTGGGTTTAGATGGATGATATTCGAAGCGAGGAACGGAGGTCGAAAAAAAACCGGAATGGAATGTTGACGGTTTCTTTAGTTTGTTATCTCCAGGCCACGGTTACGGAGCAGCGGTTCGATCTTCGGGTCAGCGCCGCGGAAGCGCCGGTACTGGGTTTCGATGTCCTCCGTCCCGAATGGCTCGAGGACATTTTTTCTAAATGACGTGGCCGTAGCCTTATCGAATATTCCTTTTTCTTTGAAGGCCTCGTAGGCGTCACAATCGAGAACCTCGGACCAGATATAGGCATAGTAACCCGCGGCATAGCCGCCGCTAAAGATGTGGTTGAAATAGGTACTCCGGTAGCGAGGAATGATTTCAGGGATGAGCCCGATCTCGGTCATGACTTTCTTTTCGAAGGCGTTGACATCGATAGCCCCTGTTTCGAGGAGCGTATGCCAGGCCATGTCGAGAATGGAAGCGGCCAGGTACTCGCCGGTGATGAACCCCTGATTGAAGAGTTTGCTCTTTTCAATCTTGTCAACGAGCGCGGCGGGAATAACCTCGCCCGTTTTATAGTGCTTGGCATACTCGGCCAGAAGGTCCGGCTCGAAGGCCCAGTGCTCCATGATCTGGGAGGGAAGCTCGACTGAATCTCTGGCCACCGAGCGGCTGCGGAAGCGACTCTGAGAGAAGAGCGTGGCCAGGGCATGGCCAAACTCGTGGAAGAAAGTCGTTACCTCATCGGCGCTGAGGAGGGAAGGGGTATCGGCGGTCGGCCGGGTGAAGTTGCAGACGATGGTGGCGATGGGCGGAATGCGTTCCCCTTGCTCGTAGTAGGAGCGCCTGAAAGCGCCGGACCAGGCCCCTCCCCGTTTGCTTTCGCGAGGATGGAAGTCCATGAAGAGAAGACCGAGGTGGCGGCCATCGGCCTCCTGGACTTCATAGACCTGGACTTCGGGATGGTAGCGGGGCAAACCTGGCTGCTCGATAAACTTAAGGCCATAAAGCTTGTCGCACAGCGTGAAGATGCCATGGCGCACGTTTTCGAGCCGGAAATAGGGACGGAGGGCCGCATCATCGAGAGCATATTTCTCCTGGCGGAGTTTCTCGGTGTAATACCACCAATCCCACGGCGCCAGCTTGAATCCACCGCCCTCCCGATCGATGAGAGCCTGGAGAGCAGCTGCCTCTGATTTAGCCTTGGCCAGTGTCGGCTGCCAAAGTTTCCTCAAGAAAGCATTAACCGTATCCGGGTTTTTGGCCATGTTTTTTTCGAGGACATAGTGGGCGTGGGTTTCGTAACCCAGAAGCTTGGCTCGCTCCTGACGCTGGGCGATAATCTTCTTGATGATTTCTTTGTTATCATACTCGTTTCCATTATCCCCCTTCATGATATAAGCCCGGAAGAGCTTCTCCCGAAGCTCCCTTCTCTCCGAGTACTGAAGAAAGGGGATGAGGCTGGGGACCTGGATGGTGAAGAGCCATTTTCCCTCAAGACCAGCCTGCTTGGCCGCCTCTGCGGCCATGGCGACGACAGAAGCTGGAAGCCCAGCCAGGTGAGATTGGTCCTCGATGAGGAGCTTGAAGGCGTTTGTCTCAGCCAGGACATTCTCTCCGAATTTTACTGTCAGGAGAGATAGCTCCTGGTTGAGTTCTCGAAGCCGGGCCTTCTCTTTTTCTTGGAGCAAGGCGCCGGCCCTGACAAAGTCCCGGTAAGTATTTTCGAGCAGGAAAAGCTCGTCACGGCCGAGGTTCAGTTTTTCTTTCCGATCATAGACGGCCTTGACGCGTGCAAAAAGCTTCTCGTTGAGGGTGATGTTATCCCTGTGGGCGGCCAGCATCGGCGCCGTTTTCCGGGCCAGCGCCTGGAGCTCCTTGTTCGTGTGGGCGCTCTGGAGGGAGAAAAAGACGGAAGTGACCTCGTCAAGGAAGATGCCCGCGTGATCGAGGGCGGCTATCGTATTTTCGAAAGTAGGTGGCGCTGGGTTATGGACGATAGCCTCGATTTCCGCATCCTCGCGCTTGATTCCTTCCTCAATGGCGGGCAAGAAATGTTCATTCTTGATGAGGTGGAAAGGGGGAACGTTGAAGGGGGTCGAGTAAGGCTTAAAGAAAGGGTTGTCGGCTGGAGGCGGCGCTGGAGGAGGTGCTTGCTCACTGACGGGCGGAGCGGAGAGAAAAGAGCTGGCCAGGGCTAAAATGAGCCAGAGGAGAAAAGCCTGAGCAATAGAACGTTTCATCGGTTTATCAAACCTCCTGACTGGAATTAAGCGAGCATCCTATTATACTCCGGTTTGGCCTTCATCTCACCCCCACTTGGGCTATCGTCTGCTTTTTCTTTTGAGACGATTGTGGTAGATTATTTGCGTCTAAAAAAATAAAGAAAAAGAGGTGGAAATGGCGAAATTCAAGATTGCCGTATTACCCGGCGATGGAGTTGGCAAGGACGTCATGGAAGCGGCCATGATTGTCCTGGATAAGATGGCTCTCGATGCCGATTACGTTTATGGCGAAATCGGCTGGGAGTTCTGGTGCAAAGAGGGAAACGCTCTTCCAGACCGCACCATCAAGATGCTCAGGGAAACGGACGCTTGTCTTTTTGGGGCTATCACCTCCAAGCCGAAAGAGGAAGCTGCGGCTGAGCTCGACCCCGCCCTGCGCGGTCGCGGCCTTTCCTATTTCAGCCCCATCGTCCGTCTTCGCCAGGAGTTCGACCTCTACACCAACCTCCGACCCTGCAAGGCCTATCCCGGCAATCCCCTCAATTATCGCGACAATATCGACCTTGTCATCTTCCGGGAGAATACGGAGGGGATGTATGCCGGGGTCGAATTTTTCCCCCTTCCCCCATCCGTCCGGGATGCGCTCCTCATCCACCCCAAGATGAAAGCTTTTCAGGACACTCCTCTCGAAGAGATCGCCCTTTCCACGCGGATCATGACGAGGAAGGGGTGTTCGCGAATCGTTCGGGCTGCTTTTGCCTACGCCCGCCAGCACGGCCGTCGGTCGGTGACGGTTGTTGAAAAGCCCAACGTCCTCCGTGAGACCGGGGGGCTTATGCTCAGCGTGGCCCGAGAAATTGCCAAAGAATACCCCGACATACCGCTCAAGGAAGCCAACGTCGACGCCATGTGCATGTGGCTCATCAAGAACCCCCATGACTATGATGTCCTAGTCGCGGAGAACCTGTTCGGCGACATCATCTCCGACCTTGGCGCCCAGCTTGTCGGCGGGTTGGGTTTTGCCTCAGCCGGAAATATCGGGGACAATTACGCTGTCTTTGAGCCGACCCACGGCTCAGCGCCCAAGTACGCCGGTCAATACAAGGTCAACCCGACGGCCATGCTCCTCGCCTCCAAGCTCATGCTCGAGTGGCTGGGAGAGAAGGAAAAGGCCGAACGACTTGAGGCCGCCATCGCCGGTGTCATCAAGGAAGGGAAAATTCGGACCTATGATATGGGCGGCCAAGCATCGTCGCTTGATGTGGCTCACGCTGTCGCTGAAAGGCTCTGAGGGAAAAACAGCTCATGGGCAGGACCATCATCGAGAAAATCATCCAGGCCCACACTCAAGAGGAGGCGAGGGCCGGCCACATCGTCTGGATGGACCTCGATGTCCGCTCGGCCAGGGATTTTGGCGGGCCGAACGTGGTCAAAAATTATGAGCGGGAGTACAACGATCAACCCCTGGCGGATAGCGCCAAGACGTTTTTCACCTTCGATTTGTGCGCGCCCGCCTGCACGCTCCGCTACGCTGACAACCAGCAAATCTGCCGCGATTTCGCCCGGAAGCATGGGGTGAAGGTTTTCGACGTTGACTGTGGCATCGGCACCCATGTGCTCCTCGAGGAGGGGTTGGCTCTTCCCAATAGCACGGTGGCGGGAACCGATAGCCACATGAACATCCTCGGCGCGATCGGCTGCTTCGGGCAGGGGATGGGCGATGTCGATGTGACCTTCGCCTTCCGCACGGGCCGGACATGGTTCGAAGTGCCGAGGACAGTGAAAATTATCCTTCAGGGGAGGTTGAGCAGGCCGACATCGGCCAAAGACCTGACCCTTTATCTTCTCAGGGAGTTGGGGACGCAAAAGCTCGCCCTCAAGTCAGCGGAGTTTTATGGCGAGGCTGGAGCCGACCTCTCCCTGTCTGGTCGGTTGACCCTTTGCAGCATGATCACGGAAATGGCCGGAATCATCGGTTTTATCCCCGAGGCGGGGGAGGAAGCGAGAAAAGAAATAGAAAGCTATGCCGGAATTCCCTATTCACCTTTCTTGGCCGATGACGACGCTGATTATGCTGAAGTCGTCGAGGTCAACGTGGACGGCCTCCCGCCTCAAGTGGCCGCGCCGCCGTCGCCAACCAACGTGAAGCCGGTGAGCGAGTTGCGCGGCCTCAAAGTAAATTCCGGTTTCATCGGTTCCTGCACCAACGGCCGCGTCGAAGACTTGGCCGAAGCGGCGCGCATCCTCAAGGGACGCAAAGTCCACCCCGGCGTCATGCTCAAAGTCGTCCCGGCGACGCGGCGCGTCTACGAGGAGCTCCTGAGGCAGGGCCTTCTCCACGATTTGTTCGAAAGCGGAGCTATCATCATTAACCCCGGTTGCGGCGGCTGCGCCGAGGGCCATGTCGGGTTGACGGGAAGGGGTGAAGTTCAAATCAGCACCGGAAATCGCAATTTTCCCGGCAAGCAGGGCAAGGGCCAGACATACCTGGCCAGCCCGGCCATTGTCGCCGCCTCCTGTGTGGCGGGAGAGATAGCGAGCCCAGAGGATATTTAAAATGGAAAGGACAAAGCACCGTGGCCGGCTCTGGGTTCTTCTAGACAGCCGCGGCCGACTCATCGAGGACATCGACACTGACCAGATTTACCACAACGCTTACCTCCACATCACAGATACTTCCGAGATGGGGAAGTATGCGCTCGGAAATCTGGAGGGCTGGAAGGATTTTCCGGCCCGGGCTTCAGCTGGCGATATCCTCGTCGCCGGTCGAAATTTCGGTGCCGGCTCGTCGCGCCAGCAGGCCGTTGACTGCTTCATTGCCCTCAAGGTTGGGGCTATTTTGGCCCCTTCCTTTGCCTCCATCTATTTTCGTAACGCCGTCAACTCAGGCCTTCCCGTCTTAAAAAGTTCTGAAATAGTCCAGCTTGTCGGCAGCGGCAAGCTGGAGACGGGAGACGAAGTCGAGCTCGATTTTCTTTCGGGGTGGGCGATGAACCTGAGCAAGGGCCTCGCTTTTTCCCTCGAACCGATGAGCCCTGTGCAGAGAGAAATTCTTCGAGCCGGAAACCTTTTTGCTTACGGCCGGACGTTCGAGCGGAGAGCGTGAGATGCTCATCCTCGCCCTGGACACGACAACGGCCACCGGGTCGGTGGCTCTCCTTGAGAACACAAGGCTCCTGGCTGAAATCAACACCCTTTCCGGAACTTCCCATTCGGCCAGGCTCCTCCGCTCGGTCGATGAGCTTCTCAAGCTCCAGTTGCTTTCCGTCCGAAATATCGAGGCTTTTGCTGTTGCCGCTGGTCCGGGTTCCTTTACCGGTATCCGGATCGGTTTGAGCACGGTCAAGGCGCTGGCCCTCGCTTCCGGACGACCCGTGGCGCCGGTGTCGACGCTGGACGCGCTGGCCCTCAAGCTCAAAGACAGTCAGGTTCGACTCGTCTGCCCCCTGCTGGATGCCAAGAAGGGTGAGATTTTCACTGGCCTGTTCGAGTTCTTGGGCGAGCGGCGTGAAGAGGTGATTCCGCAGGGAGCTTACAAGCCGGACGAGTTTTTCTCCCGGCTTCCCGACCATCGCGTCATCTCTTTTATCGGGAACGGGACGGATGTTTTTAGGGAAAAAATCCTTGCCTATTTGAGGGACAAGGCTCGATTTCCCTCCCGGTCGCCATTTATTGGCTATGAAGTCGGACGGCTCGGGTATGACCTTTTGAAGCGAGGTCGGGGCCGCCGCGGCGATGAGCTTGAGCCTCTCTATTTTCGAAGGTCCCAGGCGGAGGAAAGGCGATAAGGAACAACAAGATTCCCCAAAAGTTCTATTTTCTGAGAAGGATGGAAGTTGCCGATTTGACTTCTGTCCTGGAGATCGAGAGGGCTTCGTTTCCCAATCCATGGCATGAGAGCACGTTTCGCGGCGAGATCTATCATCGGTCGATATCCTTCCCGCTGGTCGTCGTGCACGCGACTCTCAATAAAGTTATCGGCTACGTCATCTTCTGGCAGGTTGGCGAAGATGCCCAAATCAATAACATTGCCGTCCACCCCGATTTTCGGCGCCTGGGGATTGGCGAGGCGGTGTTGAGGCAGGTCATTGAGATGGTCCGGCTGAGAGGAGGTCGCCTCATCTCTCTCGAGGTCCGCCCCTCCAACACGGCCGCACTCAACCTTTACCGGAAACTCGGGTTCAAGATGATGGGCGTGAGGCAAGGTTACTACACCAATCCGGCCGAGGATGCCTTTGTCCTCGGGCTTCATCTTTGAACCTGGGGGCCGATGGCGGCAAAACGAGGCAGCGATTCGAATTTCGAGGGGGATTTTTCAGTTTTTGTCGTTTCTGAGCCGAGAATTTTTTGGGCTTCAAAAAAGTATATGATGTAGAAACATCACTCTGGAGGAAAGGATGAATCGAGGATCTCCCTGGTTTGTCCGGGGAACAGTGCTCATCGCTTTTTTTCTTTTGACCCAGGCGGAAGCTTCAAGGCGCCGCGAAGCAGATGAGCTCATCGTCAAGGCCAGAGCCTTCCTGGAAGCGCTGAGCCGCGGCGATTTTGAGGCGGCTGTGGCGGATTTTGACGAGACGATGATGAAAGTCTCAGGACCAGAAAAACTGGCCGAGTTCTGGAAACAGGTTCCTCAAAAAATGGGAGCCTTCAAGCGCCAGACAGGAGCGCGACGGGATGTGCTCGGCGCTTATGATATCGTCTTGGTTACATGCGAGTTTGAAAAAGTCACGCTCGACGCGCGGGTGGTTTTCGACAAGAACAAGAGAATCGCTGGCTTCCAGTTTGTGCCCTCCCTGCCGCCGGCGAAATACGAACCTCCCCCTTATGCCGACCCCGAGACCTTCGAAGAAAGGGAAGTAACGGTCGGCAGGGGGGAATGGGCGCTTCCCGGGACTTTGACGTTGCCCAAAGGAGATGGCCCCTTTCCAGGAGTCGTCCTTGTCCACGGCTCCGGGCCGAACGACCGTGATGAAACGTTAGGGCCGAACAAGCCTTTTAAAGACATCGCTTGGGGACTGGCGACGAAGGGATTCGCCGTCCTCCGCTACGAGAAGAGGACACGCCTTTACGGGCCAAAGCTCGTCGCGAATCCGGAAATAGGACGGACCTTCACCGTCAAGGAAGAGACTATCGAGGACGCACTCGAAGCTGTGCGAGTCCTTAAGGCAACGCCAGCCATCCACCCGAACAAGATATTCGTCCTCGGCCATAGCCTTGGCGGAATGCTCATCCCCCGGCTGGCGGTGGCCGGGAAGGAGCTGGATATCGCTGGGTTCATCATCATGGCCGGTCTGACTCGACCTTATGAAGATACCTATCTCCAGCAGATGACCTATCTTTTGAGCCTCGACGGGGAGCTTTCCGAAGAAGATAAAAAGCAGCTGGACGGAATCAAGGTGGAAATAGCCAAGATCAAGGCCCTTCAGGAGGCTGACCGGGGAGCCGGAGAAAAACTTCTCAACGCTCCGCCTTCCTACTGGCTCGACCTCCGAGGATACTTTCCACCTGAAGTGGCCATCAAGGTGAAAAAGCCCATGCTCATCCTTCAGGGAAGTCGTGACTACCAGGTGACAACCGAGGACTTTGAAAACTGGAAAAAGGCGCTCAGCCACCGCTCAGATGTTGAGTTCCGCCTTTACTCTAAGCTCAACCATCTCTTTTTTGAGGGGCAGGGTCTGCCGACGCCGGATGAATATCTTCAGGTTCACGGCAGCGTGTCACCCGAGGTCATCTCGGACATCGCCGCCTTCATCCGCAAGCATTCCTAATGCTTATTTCTTCTCCTGGGGCTGGGGGGTGAGCTTGTTGTAGTCGATGAGGAGCTGCAGGTACCAGTCAGGGA
>CAYUKK010000194.1:0-25824 GCA_964445305.1 uncultured Eubacteriales bacterium | reverse complement strand
CTCGCCTGTTCCCCCAATTCTCCAAGTGGGATTAATGGGTCTTAGATCCAACATCGGGAGAGTGCATGTAGAGGCTCGGGTCGGCGTTCCGAGGCGCTATCGAAAGCTTTGTTTTTTATATATTAACCTCCCCTACCCCTCTGCGCGAAAGACGCCCCCAGGAATTCTTTCTTAGCCATTAAATCCCCCTACCCCCTTTGAACAATCAAAGGGGGCCTGAGAAAAGGTGGGCGTCTTTCGAGCAGGCCGGAGGGGAATAATGGTCAGCGTCTCGGGTAAGGTCGGCCCCCCGAACCACGCCACCCGTCGGGTGTCGGCCTATGGCCCTTATTTTGCCCAATTGTCTTATTCCGCAGTCACGCTAACGGAGGCCAAAGCTGTAGAGATGGGAGCCGCTGGCAAAATAAATCCGGCCATCAAGATAGTCTCCTCCGTACTGAACTGGCACGGGCGACTCAGCCAGCATGTGGATGGCCAAGGTTTTTAGCGCGAGGCGGGCTATCCCCTTAAGGAAGAGGATGTAAACCTCCTTTTCCGGCCCCATCACGAAAACACGCGGCCCCTGTTGGTAGGCTGTCAGGCCGAACTCCGCGGCTGTCGAGCGCTGGTGAGTGAGCTCTCTTTTGGCCGGGTCAAACACAAAAAAGATGGACCTATCGGCAAACCCGTAGACAAGGCCATCAGGTCCGAGACAGAGGTCAGTGTATTCCTGGACGCCGGGAAGCACGGCCTTGTGCCATTCGATTTTTTTGGTGGCGATGTCGAGCACGTAGAGCTCGGCCTCCTTGGCTTTCTTTTCCCCTCCCGTGCCAGGACTCGTCGTTGAGCCGCCGAGCAATTTTCCACCAGGCAAAGCCACCAGGCTAAACGTGGACTGGTCAGGGAGAAGTTCTTTGTCCGTCAGCAGTATGCTCTCCTTCTTGTCCCGGTCCCAGAAAAGAAGCCCCCCTCCCGTGAATCCATAATCTGGCGTCCCGGCCAGGACGATGAGCTTGCCGTCAGGATGAGCAAGAAGCTCGTGCGGCCGGTTGATCGTCGGTGCACTCTCGACCAGGAAAAGGGGGTTGGAATCCTGCCTGCCCTTTTCGGTGGGTATCCACGGCTTCTTGGGGTCGTATTCGAGGAGAAAGCCACCCGTGTAGCCGCCGACAAAAAACTTTTCTCCCTGACGGGCGACCGTATTCCACTGGCCATAGGATGGTCGACTTGTCCATTCGTCCTTCCTCGGGTCGTAGCGGAAAAAGTGCATGGGGAAAGCTGTACCGCCACAGATGGTCCCATCCGGCGCCGCCGCCACGCTCATCACATGGGCGCCTTCGCTCGTGTAGGCGAAGGAAAAGGTCTTCGTCGCCCCCGTCTTACGGTCCTCGACGACCATCCGTCGCTCGGCGAGGTCGAATGTCTGGAGGAGCTTTCCGTCCGGAAATTCGCGGTGGAAAAGGGCCTGGGAGCCAGCGATATAAGTCTTAGGATTCTTGTGTGCCGGAACGTCGATGGGCACAGCCTTTCCTTCGAAAAACTGATACCAGTTATCTTTTCTCCTATCGTCCGCAACGCTCTGCCCGTAGACTTTGCCGTCGAGGTCGCGATAGAGCCTGGGAGAGCCGTGGGTGCGCTTTTCCTCGGCGATGAGAGGCGTGGCCACGCCCGTCTCGGGGTCGAGGGCCAGGATTTGGCAGGCTGTGCTTCCCACGCCAACATAAACCCAGCCCTTGCTATCCGTGGCGATGGAGCGAGGATACTGGTTCCAATTTTGTCTGTACACATGACCATAGTCCCTCAGCTCTCTTTGTTCGGGGTCGTAACACACGACTCCGCTCTGCGGATACGTAGCTGACCAGATGCGGCCGGAGTCGTCCTCAGTCATGCTCATGGCCATCTGGGGTTTTGTCTGCTTCCAGAAGGTGAAGGCCCGCTTCACCGGGTCAAACTCGACAAAATAGCTGTTGAAATGAGTGTAGAAACGGTTTTGGGTGGACAGGATGGAGGCATAGGGACAGTCCCCGCCCGGTGGGAAGGGCATGGGGAATTCCTCGCTTTCTCCTGTTTCAGCGTCTACAAGAAGGAGGGCGTAGCCGCCCCGGTGGTCGAAGAGCCAGGCCAGAACGACAGGCCGGCCTTCGCCGTCCACCGTGGTGACGATGCCCCGGTGGGTGCTGATCGGAGTGGCAATGCCATGGTCACGGAAACCGTTGCCCAAATCTCGCCCCTGAAAAGATGTCGGGGGTAGAGGCGGCCACAAGGAAGCAGGTAAAGCCACAAAGGAAGCAATAAAGAAAACAATCAAAGAAAGAAAGCCAACTAAGACCCCTTTTGCCCCGCTTATTTTGTCCGATAAATAGCCGACCATTTTTGCTCCTCCTTTGTCATCGAGCTTGGTTGCCCGAGCTTTCTCTCGGTTGTTTGGCGTTCATTGAACTTTCCTTTTTCCCTTTCGTTTTCCATTTTTTCCAAGAAAAGCCTACCTTTTCTTTCCGATGAATTTGTCGAGGAATTCGAAAGTGGCGTTGTATGCATCCATGCGATTCCGGTAGACCAGGAATTCGTGCGGCTCTCCGGGCTGGACGATGAGCTCGATGTGGACATCGCCCTTGGCTCGGAGCTTCTGGACGAGGTCGACTGTCTGGGAGAAGTCGACGTTGCGGTCGTCATCCCCGTGGATGAACAGCACGGGGGAGGTCCAGGTCTTGACGCTCGCTACGGGCGAAGATTCAAAAGCCAGCTTGCGTTCCTCAGGGCTCATCGTGAACTCGGCCCCGGCACGGCCAGCCCCTCCCATGCGGGCCGACCAGTCATGGACGCCGGCCAGGTCAACCCCTGCCTTGAAGATGTCGGAATTACGGGCGAGGCTCATGGCGGTGAGAAGGCCGCCGTAGGAAAGGCCCCATATACCGATGCGGTCTGGGTCGACCTCCGGGCGGTTCTGGAGGTACTTGGCTCCAGCGACGACGTCCTGGTATTCGGAAGCGCCGCGGCGGCCGGCGTTGGGCGGCATACGGAAGGCGCGACCGTAGCCGATGCCGCTACGGAAGTTGATGGACAGGACGACGTAGCCGCGGCTGGCGAAATACTGGTTGATGCCATAAGCCTCGGAGTAAAACTCCATGTAATGCCATCCGAGGAGCATCTGACGGATGGGCCCACCGTGGACGTAGACGACGCCGGGCCGCTTATCGCCAGCCTTAGCGCCTTTGGGCAGGAAGAGCTGGCAGGGGATGTCGAGACCATCCGGTGCCTTGACGATGATGAGCTCGGGGACGACGAGTTCTTCGAGAGGGAATTTGTCGGGGAGCTTGGTTGGGGCGATGACTCGTGATGGTCCGCTTCCTGAAGCCGGCACCAAAGAGATGGACATCGGATGCTTGGCTGTAGCGTACATGAAGGCAACATCCTTTCCCGAAGCCAGAGCCACGGGGTAGGACCCGATGGTCGCTCCCTTGGTGAGCTGGACAGGTCTGCCGCCGGCGGTGGGGACTTTCCAGATGTGGCGGCCGTGGATGTCGGCATGGTTGCTGCTGAAAAAGAGGGTCGAGCCGTCGCTCGAAAGGTAGAGGTGCTCGACTTCAGCTTCGCCCGGGGTAAGGTCGATGGGCTCGCCGCCCGTTGGCGCGAGCGAGAATACATGATTCCAGTTGTCGTGTTCGGCGGTGAAGAGAATGCGGTTGGTGGCGGTCCACATGAGGTTTCGGATGGTATAGAATTTAGGGTCAGCACCCGCGAAATTCAAGATTTCCTTGGCCTGCCCGGAAGCAATGTCCGCCACCCAGATGGCGGGAGTGGGCGGGTTCCAGAAATCAAGGACTTCGTTGTACTGACGGCCAGGACGGCGGAAAAAGGCGATGCGGTTTCCATCAGGCGACCAAACGGGGTCGCTATCGCGGTCAACACTGGGCGCCAGCCAGGTAATCTTGCGTGAAGCGAGGTCGAAAACGCCAACGAAGCTGTGGTCGTCGCGATCGGAGACGAAGGCAATCCGCTGGCCGTCGGGCGACCAGCGCGGGTTGCCGCTTCGGCCCTGGGCCTTGAACAGAAGCTCGGGGGTCAGCGGCTCGCCAGCCGCACTCCAGTCTTCGAGCCGGACGCGGTAAATGAAATTATCTTTGACCACGAGAAGCCATTTGCCGTCGGGAGAGAGGACAGGGTTATTACCGGCGCATACGCGCCAGGGAGCTCCACCCCCGGACCGAACCGCCCAGATGGCCTGCTCGACGCCGTCCGGGTCACTCGTTGGGTTTGTTACCCAGCCCTGGCGGTTGGGGTTTCCGCCGCGGACGAAGACGATGAGCGAGCCGTCGTCGGTGATCTCGACATCGGGAATCTCGAAGACCTCGTCCCGCGCGTAGTTGGTGAGCATGACAGGCTTGAAATCGGGGGCCGCGGCTGTCCAGATGTTCCTGGCGCCTTCGGTATGGAAGACCCAGGCGATACGGTCCGCCTTTCTGGCTGAGACAAGATGGAGAGGGTAGGGAGCGCTCAACACTTCCTCGAGGGTGAAGGGAATTTTGGCGGCGGGCAGGCGGGCAGGTTTTTTGGCTGTCCGGGCGGATGGTTGGGCGTCCAATTGGCCGTAATCTCGACCGAAAGCCGGACCTGAAAGGAGAGCCGAGAGGCTGAACACGAGGATAGCGCCCGAAGCTAAGATAAGAATGAGAAATAGACCAGCTATTGACTCCGGAACGGCGCTCTTAAATTTTTTCCTGAATCTTTTCATGGCCTCCTCCTTAGAAGAGCGATTGTCTTTGCCTTGTTTATCTTTCCTCAAAGGAAGACTAAAAATATAACGTTCCGGACGTTTTTTCAACCATCGGTATTTTGTTCCTGACCATTTTTTCCTCTTTTCCTCCAGGTGATCCCCAGCCGAAGAGATGGGCACGTGCCGGAGAAGAAATCATAAACGACCTTCGAACGAGGAACGAAATAATAATAAAATAGGAAGAGAACAGGGATCGATGGAAGAAAAGGAAATTCTTGAGAATTGCCTCGGGGGCGATAGGGAGAGCTTCAGGAAAATTGTCGAGATGTACCAGGCCCAGGCGATGGCTGCAGCCATGAATATCCTTGGCAACCGGGAGGACGCCGAGGACGCCTGCCAGGATGCTTTCATCCAGGCATTTCAGAGCCTTGGCCGTTTCGACCGTAACCGCAACTTCAAGACCTGGTTCCTGACCATTCTCTACCGACGCTGCCTTGACGGGGCGAGGAAGAAGAAACGCTTTTGGCGTTTTTTTTCGCGCTTCCAGAAGGAAGCTCCTTTTTCTTCTTCCTTTTACTCTCCAGGCTTGAGCAAAGGGTCACTCTTGAAGAACACCCTCCGCCGCCTCAGTCCGAGGGAAAGGGCCGCCATATCCCTGTGGGCGAACGAGGGTCTGACGGCGGAGGAAATTTCGGCCATCCTTGGCTGCCGTCCGTCGACAGCTCGGGTCTATCTCTTTAACGCCAGGAAAAAAATCAAGGCGCTTTTGGAGAAATGAGATGTTGCGTTGTCGTCTTTTTCAATTTTTCTTGCGCTGGCTTCCAGGGAGGAAAGGGAAGGGCTTTGTGTTGCGACATCATGTTGACCGCTGTCCTTCCTGCCAGAAGAAACTGGCTTCAGCCGAGGAGGCTCGGATTTTGCTCTGGCAAGCAGAGGAAATGCAAAACCTCGAAGCGTTGGCGACGTCTTTGAGGCTGGAATTCCAGCTTGGGCGCAAGGAACCGGCTCCCGCGCGGTCAAAACCCATCGCCCTCCGCGCCGCGGCCGCTTGCGTCATGCTGCTCCTCGTCCTGGGTGGCGTTCTTTTGATTCGGCCAATATTTTTCAGAGGCCCAAGGACAGGGAAAGAAACTGGCCGCAACAACGGCGAAAGGTTCAGCCTCACGCGATTGAGAATCGGGGGTGAGCCAGCCAACCCCATCGTCTACCGACCTATTGGTTCCGAGTATATCTTCGTCTGGGCGCAAAAGCGCAAAGATCTCGAAGTGAAGGAGGAATGGCCATGAACGTTAAATCGAGACAAATTGCCATTTTTTTGATCGCCTTTCTTATTTTCGGAAGCATAGCTTTGCTGCCAGTCCGGGGAGAGAGTGGCCTCATCGTCAGGCTCCGCTTTTATGAAGGCATAAGGTCGGTCGTTCCGGAGCCCCAGCCTATGGTTACCTCATCCTATCTCCGGCCGCTCGTTTCAGCCAGCATTCCTTCGGGGTTTACACCCACCGAGGAGAAGAAACAGATTAAGAAAGTCTTCAACCTCATCGACGTCCGGTTGCTCACCGAGGCTGATTTTAGCTGGGGACCGCGGGAGCTCAGGCCGATGAATTATGTGCTCCGCTTCGATTCAAGAGAAATCTTGGTTCTCATCGCACCCGTCGACTTGAAGAACAGATTCCGAATCGAAGTTGAGGAGCAGGCCGGCGTGGAAAGGGTGAGCCTTCTCGACACGGAGATCATCTTGCCACGAAAAAACATTGCCGTTTTCGGGTTCGAGAGCACGGACGGAACTCCCTATTTTCTTTCTTTACATGTGCTTCCGGCCGAGGTTGAGAAAATTGGCCAGGCGGAGGGGAAAGTGGGAGGAGTCGTTGGCGGCACAATCGGCGGCGGTGTTGGAGGAAAGGTCGAAGGAGGCGTTGGGGCGGTGAGAGCCATTGGCGAGGTCAAGCCGCCGCGCCTTTTGAGCAAGGTAAACCCCGTTTATCCCGAAATCGCGAGACAGGCTGGCGTCGAAGGGATAGTCATCCTTGAAGCAGAGACAGATACGCGGGGGAATGTGGTCAGGGTCCAGGTTCTCCGTTCCATCCCGCTTCTTGACCAGGCGGCCATCGACGCTGTCCGGCAGTGGAAGTACGAGCCGATGGTCATCGAAGGGCAGCCACGAGGGATTATTTTTACGGTCACGGTGGCCTTCCGGCTGACCGACAAAGAAAAATGAGGTTAGATTAGAAAAAGGAAATTTCCTTAAGGGCAGAAATTTTCTATAATGCGGGCGTGCCTTTCTGCAACACCGAGCAACCTGAGCCGACACTTCGTCGCGCCCTTAGCCGGTGGGATCTGACGGCCATCGGAGTCAACCAGGTCATCGGGGCCGCCGTTTTTTTGATGCCATCCCGGGTTGCTGCGCTCGTCGGAAACTGGAGTCCCTTCGCCTTTCTGGCCGTTGGCTTTGCCTCTTTTCTTGTCGCCCTGTGCTTCGCCGAGGTCGGAAGCCGGTTTGAGGGAACGGGGGGACCCTTCCTCTACGCTCGAGCAGCCTTCGGTCGATTCGTCGCTTTTGAGGTGGGCTGGATGCAGTGGTTCACGCGGGTGGCCAGCTACGCCTCTGTAGCCAACGGAGTCGTGCTGGCCATAGGATATTACCAGCCAGCTATGACCGCCGGCTGGAATCGGGCCCTCGTTTTGACCGGGCTTGTCGGAGCTCTGACGTTCATTAATGTGCGGGGTATCCGGCTGAGCGCCTGGACTGTTGACCTCCTGACCATCGGCAAGCTGGCGCCACTGGCCATTTTTATCGTCGTCGGCATGTTCTTTCTTGAGCCCGCCCGGCTCTCCTTTCTCCCTCCGATTAGCTTGGGCCAAGCCTCGGCCGCGGTCCTTCTTCTCATCTTTGCCTTCGGTGGTTACGAAGTCGTTCCCGTTCCGGCTGGGGAAGCCAACGTGCCGCGCCACCATGTTCCCTTCGCTCTCATTTCGACTGTCGTCGCCGTCACGGTTATCATGACCTTGGCTCAGGTTGTGGCTATGGGCACACACGCGGATATTGCCGCATCGGCGACACCGTTGGCGGATGCGGCCTTTCTTTTCCTGGGCGGCGCAGGAGCGCTGATGATGAGCCTCGGGTCGATCATTTCCATGATGGGGAACACGGCCGGCCAGGTGCTCACCAGCTCGCGGATGCTTTTTGCCCTGGCTGAGCACGGTGACCTCCCCCGTTTTTTCGGCCGCGTCCATCGGGTTTACCGCACTCCCGCTAACGCTGTCCTCTTCACGTCAGCTGTTGTCCTCGTCCTGGCTCTATCGGGCTCATTTGTCTGGCTGGCCATTGCGAGTGCTGTGTCTCGGCTTGTCATCTACGCTTCGTCATGTGCAGCGACGCTTATCCTCCGCCGGCCGCGCTTCATCGGTCGGGTAAAGCCGGCCACCTTCGTCATCCCCTTAGGTCCGGTAGTGCCTGTTCTGGCGCTTCTCGTTTTGGCGGGCGTTGTGGCCGCTGCTTCTGTGGAGCAGCTTGTGGGTGGCCTGGGAGCTCTCGCTGCCGGTGCAGCCTTCTTTTTCATCCACTGTCGCCTTTCTCCCAAATCCTAAGATAATGTGGTCATCCTTCCCCTTCGCTATCATCGGCTGATTTGGCTATCCAGCCTGTTGTTTTAGGGCGAAGTTGCCCGGGCGGGGGAACGTAAATCATAAGAAAACGAAGCGCAAGATAGGGAGAATCATCTTGGCGTGAAGATGAGGAGCCCGCTGTAAATGGCTCAACGGGCATAATTTCCCGTGTTTCACCCAGGCTTAATGTCGAGGATGCGGTCGATGCGGAAGTGCCTTTCCTCCCCCCTTTTAAAACAGTAGGCCCGCAGGCCCTCGAATTCCTTCCCCCGGTACTCCATGCGTTCGACGGCCTCGGGACGGATACGGCGTCTTGTCTTCGTGTCATCGGGCTTGAGGTAGACAATGTCGAGGTCTTTTCCCTTCTTGATAGCCGCCTCGATGAGAGCGAGCTTCTGAGCGTAGGAGAGCCTTTCGTTGGCTTTCTTGTACTGGAAGCGGGTGAGGAACCGAATCACCCTCCAGTCCATGCGGATGTGCGATTTCTTGATCGCCCGCTTGAGGACGATGCCGTCAAAACTGGTGCAGCGGCTGAGCGCCACGTAGACCTGTCCGTGAGCGAAGGTGCCCCGGCCGATATCGATGATCACTCGGTCGAAGGTTTTCCCCTGGCTCTTGTGGATGGTGATGGCCCAGGCCAGGCGGAGCGGGTACTGGGTGAAGGAGCCAATCGTCTCGGTGATGATTTTTCCCGACCGCTCGTCAAAATCGAGCTTGAAGAGCTCCCAGGTATAAGGCTCGACGTCGACTTCAAGCCCGTTCTGGAGTTCGACGATGAGTATGTCGGGCGAGGAGCTTACCTCCTCGATGGCGAGGATGCGGCCGATCGAGCCATTAACCCAACGGCCATAGCCGTCGTTATTGACCATCATAACCTGAGCGCCGGGCTTGAGCTCGAGAACCTCGTCGGTCGGGAGGTAGGATCGGTCGAATTCGCCGGCCAGGTATCCCTGGTAGCGGCGGACACGGCCGGGCAGGGAGGCGAGTTTTTCCTGGTTTCGCCAATAAGCCAGGTCGTTGGTGCTGGTGAGGTGAATAAAAAAGGCGTCCTCTGGCGGGACAAAATCAGGGTCCAGGCGCCGGTTCAAGCGCTCGATGTCCTCCTCCGTCACCGAGCGGTTGCGGATGGCGTTGAGAAGCTGGATGAAATCCTCATCGGTCTGGCGGTAGACCTTTTCGAGCTCAACAAACTCCATGTCGAAAGTTGGCTCGGCAAAAATATGGGCGGAGAAAAAATAAGGGGTCTCGTACCGGAGCGAGAAAATGGATTCCTCGGCTGAGGTGACGACGGGCGGAAGCTGGTAGAGGTCGCCGATAAAGACCATCTGGATGCCACCGAACCACTGCTGGGGATGGGGGCCGTTGAGGCGCAGGAATTTTTCGACGCAGTCGAGGAGGTCAGCCCGAACCATGGAGATTTCGTCGATGACGACGGTGTCGAGATTCCTGTAGAGGGCGGCGCTCTTGGCGCCAAGCTTCTTGACTTTGTCGAGGGTGATGTCCGGTTTGAATCGGCAGAAGGAGTGGATGGTCTGGCCGCGGACGTTGAGCGCGGCCACGCCCGTGGGAGCGATGACGGCTACATTTTTGCCCGTCGTCGTCCGAAAGTAATCGAGGAGGGTGGATTTTCCCGTCCCCGCTTTGCCGGTGATGAAGATGTTTTTCTGGGTGTTCTCCATGATGTCCAGGGCGCGGCGGAATTCGTCATTGATTTCGATGGCAACGGCAGTGGCGCTCACCGCACTGCCCAGGGAATGGCTTGAAGAACGGCCAGAGCCTGTCCTCTTCTTCTTAGGAATTGGCGATGGTTTACTCATTTCCTGTCCAGCCCACCCTCACCATCATCTTGCTTCCCTTTCCTTTGGTTGCTTTTGAAATTGGGTAAATGGATAAACTGTCCCCAATTCAATTTATCACTACCACGGGCTGGAACGCAAATTTGAGGCGCCGTTGAGCTTCTCTTCCTGGGTCACGAAGTTCGGGTCTGCCTTCAAGGCGTGAGCGGAGCCCCAGAAATCGTTGGGTGAGACAGAGTGGCCGGACTTTTTCAGAGATTCCTTTTCTATTAAAATAAAAAAGATTCAACCCAAATGAGCAATGACGATCCGGTCCGGATTCCCATTGACGGCGTTCTCGACCTTCACGCTTTTCGGGCCGAGGAAGTTAAAGAATTAGTCCCCGAATATCTCGAGGAATGCCGTCGCCTCGGCATCTACCATGTCCGCATCGTCCACGGTAAGGGGACGGGCGCTCTTCGCCGAACGGTCTGGAGCCTTCTCGAGCGAAACCCGCACGTCCTGCGCTTTAAGACAGCTGACCCGAGTGGCGGCGGCTGGGGAGCGACCGAGGTCATCCTCAAACCCTTTTCGGAATGAAATTTTCCTTTCCCCTCACTCTCACATGAGAAATCCACATGGAAGCCCAGACGGTTGTGCTTTTTCATCTGAAAAAGCTTCGGAAGTCCTCTTATTTGTATTTGAGGGCTATCTGCCGGTGAGCGTCCCGGAAAGGAATCCCTTTTAGGACCAGCTCATTTGCTTCTGCCGCCGCGTTGATTTCTTGGGTGCAGGCCTGGCCACACCTTGTTCTGTTCATATGGAGGTTTTCGAGCACCAGCCTCATACACTCGACTGTTTCGATAGTCTTGTTGAATCCCCGCACAAGAGGCTCTTTAATCAGTTGCAAATCTCTGTGGTAACCGGAAGGAAGTCCTTTGATGGTTTCGATGATTTGGAGGTAACATGAATGGACAAGAGCAAAGTTGGCTCGAGCGATTTCGAGAACATCGGGGTTTCTTTTTTGCGGCATGACCGAGCTTCCGGTAGTGAGGCGATGGGGTAAATGAAAGTAGCCAAACTCTTCTCGGCTGAACAAGATGAGGTCGTTAGCGAGCCTTTCGATGTCAAGCAGGACCTGAACCAGAGCTGACAAAATGAGGCTTTCGAATTTGCCCCGGCTATTCTGGGCATAGAGTTCGTTGGTCTGAGTCTTTCGAAAGCCCAAAAGCCGAGTCGTTAGAGTCCTGTCGAGGCGAAGAGTGGTGCCGTAACCGGCCACACTCCCGAGGGGATTCTGGTCGATGAGGCGGTAAACATCCCGGAGATGCTGCAAGTCATCTTTAAAGGCTTCGCGGAAAGCTCCGAAGTATTTGCCCACCGAATAGGGCATCGCCTTTCTTGAATGCGTGTATCCAGGCATGGGCCATTTCCTGGTTTTATAGCTGAGTTGACTCAAGGTGCCAATCAACGATCGCAGGTAGCCATCGAGTCGGTCGAGCCGGTCTTTGCTGTAGAGCCGGACGGCAACAAGAACTTGGTCATTCCTGGAACGTCCAGTGTGGATTTTCTTGCCCGCCGGGCCAATTTCTCGCGTGAGATGGTTTTCTATCGCCGTATGGGCATCTTCCTCCTCGTCTCGGATTTTGAATTTTTTTTGGCGGCCAAGAGAAATGATTTTTTTGAGTTCCCGCTCCAGGCCTCGGGCTTCTTTGCTGCTTAGGATTCCGATTTTATGGAGC
This sequence comes from uncultured Eubacteriales bacterium, assembly GCA_964445305.1. Lineage (GTDB taxonomy): Bacteria > Acidobacteriota > Aminicenantia > Aminicenantales > UBA8522 > CAYUKK01. The sequence continues at coordinate 14,011 of CAYUKK010000194.1, read as the reverse complement.
ATTCGTGCGTGGGCGATGCTGGCCCGACAATCGTACTCGATGAACTCCAAGTCGATGACCGGGTCATTCCCGACAGTGAATTTTTCAGCCCGCCTATCCAGTTTTGCTGTTGTTGGCCAGAGTTTCATTTGTCCATTACGGGAGTCCAGCCATGGGGACATGCTCTTTCAAGAGGAGGTAGGCCGGTTTGAACTGCGATGGGGATTGCTCAATGGAATGGCAAAGTGTTTTTCCTTCAAGTTTCGACAGAACTAAAATCCGGGTGCCGTCGACCCGATGACACAAGGCGATGATAAGGCCAACGACCCGATTTGAGCTGTTTTCTTTTTCTTCGTAGACAACGAGGGCGGGTAGGTCAAAGGCCAGCTCAGACCAGGGAATTTGTCGCCAGTCATTCCCAGGAAAAAATTTTTGAACAGGGAAGTCCGGATGCGTCCCGTCCGCTTTTAACCCTTCCTGGATATCATCCAGAAAATCATTCTCGTTTTTCAGGTTAGCCATCTATACCTCCATTTCCTATTTCATGAAAGGCATTGGCCACACACCGCGTTTTTCTAAGATGGCATGGTGGGCCTTGAGCCTAATGGCGTGGATATTAATAAACCCTTTCGAGTCAAGCTGATTGAACCCGCCTTCGATATCCATGCTGGACAGTTCTTGGTCATAGAGGGAACTGGGAGATTCGCGGCCCTCGACTATGACATTTCCCTTATAGAGGGAAAGATAGACAATACCATCCACTACCTCTTGACTCTTGTTGAAGGCTGCCATCAGGAAGTCCATCTCCGGGCTGAACCAGAATCCGTTGTAAACGAGCTCAGCGAACTTGGGGCTGAGCATATCCCTCAGGCGTCTGACCTCCTTGTCCATAGCGATTCCCTCAATGTCCATGTGGGCAATGTGGAGAATCGTTCCGCCCGGCGTTTCGTAGACGCCCCTCGATTTGATCCCGATGAACCTGTTCTCCACCATATCGACTCGGCCGATGCCGTTTTCGCGACCGAGCTCGTTAAGGTAGAGAAAAAGGTCCAAGGGACGTTCTTTGACCGTGCCATCATCATTGTTGACCACTCGGATAGGAATGCCATCCTTGAAGTGGACCTCGATGTGAGTCTCTTTGTCCGGAGCGTGGCGGGGCGAGTTGGTGTAACTAAAAGTGCCTTCTTCTGGCTTGCTCTTCGGGTCCTCAAGGATTCCCCCTTCGTGGCTGATGTGCATCAAATTGGCGTCTTCACTGTAAGGCCTGCTCGCGGAAGCCTTGATAGGAATGTGATACTTTTCGGCGTATCGGATCATGTCCGAGCGCCCTTTGAATTCCGCTAAAAATTCAGGGTCTTTCCAGGGGGAGATTACGTGGATATCCGGCTTCAGAGCATAATAGCTGAGCTCGAAACGAACTTGGTCGTTGCCTTTTCCTGTAGCGCCGTGGGCGACATAGTCGGTGCCTTCGTTCTTAGCGATTTCGACCTGCTTTTTGGCGATCAAAGGCCGGGCCAGTGCCGTCCCCAACAAGTACCGTCCCTCGTAGATTGCGTTGGCTTTGATCGCTGGAAAAATGAAATGGGTGACAAATTCTTCCCTGAGGTCCTCAAGATAGACCCCGGATGCGCCGATGCGTTTTGCCTTTTCCCTGGCATCTTCGAGGTCATCGTCCTGCCCGACATTCGCGATGAAGGCGATGACCTCATAACCTTTTTCGGTTAGCCACTTGAGGATGACAGAAGTGTCCAACCCTCCTGAGTAAGCCAGCACCACTCTTTCCATTCCTTCTCCTTCTCCCCTCCTCCTGGTCGAGCTGAATTATCAGGCACATGAGGCTTCGTTCAATGGTTCCCGCGTCGTCTCGACAGCCGCGCCGGCGCGGGCTCAGAGGAGACGCCTGAACACGTTTTCGATTTTCGCTCGGTTTCTTTCGGAGTCGACAACGACAAGGATGGTGTCGTCTCCCGCCACCGTGCCAAGGATTTCCGGTTGGGCCAGACGGTCAATCAGGCTGGCGACACCGTTCGCGTTTCCAGGCGATGTCTTGACCAGGACGAGATTGTTTGTGCTCTTGATATCCGTGACGAAATTATGAAACAAGACGCGCAGCCGCTTCCAGATAACCTCCGTCGAAGCGTTGTCGATGAGTTCATACCTATATTTGCCAAGGCTCGTGCGGACCTTCGCAATCCCCATTTCCTGAAGGTCTCTGGAGATGGTTGCCTGCGTCGTGGGGAAGCCCTTTTTGGCCAGAGCGTCAACAAGCTCTCGCTGACCGCTAACACTTTTTTCCAAGAGGAGGGCCCGTAAGGCTTGCTGCCGCTTCATTTTTGTATCTTTATCCATTTTTTTGTATATTTATACCATTACAGGGCCGTTGTCAAGTCCTGTCCTGAGCATGAATCCACAAACATGTCAGCTTTCTGTATAATGAAAAGCTACGACATTGAAGAGGAGCGATGAGCCATGGAGTTTTATGACCTTATTGAAAAGCGGTACAGCGTGCGGGCGTATGAGGAGAGGCCCGTCGAAGAAGATAAGCTGCGAAAGATTCTTGAGGCAGCCAACCTTGCCCCCACGGCGGCCAACCGACAGCCTTTTCGCATTATCGTCATTCAAACGAAAGGACGGGAAAAGGAGCTCAGTCGAATTTACAGCCGGGATTGGTTTGTCCAGGCACCGCTCATCCTCTGCATGTGTGCCGTCAAGTCGGAGGGCTGGGTCAGGCGCGATGGCAAGAATTACGCTGAAATCGACGCCACCATCGCCATGGACCATCTGATTCTGGCTGCCGCCGACCTCGGTCTGGGAACTTGCTGGGTCGCTGCCTTCGACCCCGAGGCGGCTCGAAAAGGGCTGGCGCTAAGCGATGAGCTCGAGCCCATCGCCATGACGCCCCTCGGCTATCCGGCCGATTCGTGGCGGCCGAAGAAGCGGAAATCCCTCTCCGAAATCGTCCGCTACCTTTAGCGGGCCATCCAGCCACCGTCCACGACGAGGATATGGCCATTGATATAATCAGAGGCGCTGGAGGCAAGAAAGACCACTGCTCCTTTCAAATCGTCGGGTTCCCCCCACCGGCCAGCCGGAATTCTGGCCGATATCTCCGCCGACCGTTTTTTATCTCGGCGGATTTCGACGGTGTTATCAGTCTTGAAATAACCGGGCGCGATGGCGTTCACCTGAATATGGTATTGCCCCCATTCGTTGGCTAAAGCCTTGGTCAACTGGGCAACGCCACCTTTGCTCGTTGCATAGGCGGGGACTCGTATTCCACCCGAAAAGCTCAGCACCGAGGCGATGTTGATGATTTTTCCCTGGCGCCGTTCAATCATGTGCTTTCCCACAGCCTGACAGAATCGGAAGACGGCGGTGAGGTTCGTGGCTAATACCTCCTCCCAGTCCGAACGAGAATATTGCTGGGCTGGCGCCCGGCGGATGATCCCGGCATTGTTGACGAGAATGTCCACCTTTCCAAGGTGGGCCAAAGTCTCTTGAACAACCCTCTCTATCTGGCTCGGCACGGTCACATCACAACGCAAAGGAAGGATCGTCCGTCCCAAAGATCGAACGGCGGTAATAGTCGAGCGGAGGTTAGGCAAATGGGTGCTCAGAGCAACGATATCTGCCCCCGCTTCGGCCAGCCCGATGGCCATAGCCTTACCCAGACCGCGGCTGGCTCCGCTGACGATGGCCACTCGGCCATCGAGCCTGAAAAGGTCGAGAACTTGGTGGAGTCCCATTTTCCTCTATTTTTTTGCTTCGAAGAGGGTCCAGGGATGGGATTTCATGTCTTTGAGGAACTCAGCCTGCCAGGAAAATTCTGGATGCTTGGCCAGAAATTCTGCGGCCAGGAAATCGCGGCCACAGGGGTGGCCCATCCTTGCCCACATCTTGAGCTCCGAAGCTAAGGCTGCCGTTGTCACCTTGCCCTGAACAGAGCCAGCGGGATAATAGGCGGGCCAAATAAACTCCGGCAGCCCCCGCGGGTCTTCGTCAACGTGGCCGCAGAGGACCTGGCTGTTGAGGGCCACAGTGCCCGAGCTGGCGTCCAGGTGGTCAGCCTCGAAGAGCTTTCCCGTCTCGGCGTTGATCCTTCCCTTGTATTCCTCCATGAGCTGCTCCCAGCGGGCCCGCCGGACATTCACCGTCAAGGTCGGGTCGTCGGGTTTGTAAGTCGTCTCCTCGGCAATGACCTTCTCGTCACAGGGGAAATTGGCGCCGACAAAATAGCCATCGGTGGTCCGCCAGACACGCTGATTCTTGAGGCCGAGCTCGAGCCGGGCAATTTCATTTGTTTTCAAGTCGCCAACGAGCCAGTCGTTGGCATAAGCGCCGTTGTTGCCCGTCATCATGATGCGGACAAAATCGTCGATCGAGCTCGCATACTGGGTAGCCCGGCGGGCGCGGACAAACTCGGGCGTGCCGGTTTCGTCGAAGCCGGAGTACATCGACATCGTCGTTTCGGTGTAGAGGATGCCGCCGCTGGTCATGACAAAGTCATCGCCGCTGTGGATGAAGCCAGGGTAAGAGTCCATAAAAATCCGGTAACCCTTGGCCGGGACAAGGTCGACGATGATGTTCCAGCGCTCACCGACGGCGTAATCCACCCAGGCGTTATGGCCCATGACAATCTTGCCGTCTTCGGTGTAGCTTCCCGTGGCGATAAAGGCACTGCAATAGGCTGGCGCCTTGTTTTCTGTCGTCCCACCTTGTGTTTGGCCGCTCAGGTAAGGAATGTAGTACCAGGCGAGCTCGATCCAGCCGTTAAGGGCGGTGATGTCATAGACATCGTATGGGGCATTGGGGAGACGAGCCTTCAACCCCCTGACGATTCCCTCGATCTCTTCCTGGTATTCAGGGTCGACTTTGGGCCAGAACATCCGGGAAGCCGCCTCACGGAAAAAGCTCCAATCCTTACCCGCCGAGTGGGGGAGGAAGGAGGTGAACATGCGCAGGGCGTCGTCGATTTCAGCGGCGAGATGGTAGCCATGCTGGAAGCCCACCTGCGTGGGTTCACCCTCAAGATGAACGAAAATCCAGCCATTCACATCCTGGCGAAAGGAACCCTTGAGCTCAGCGGTGAAATCTCTCGGAGCAGGCTTCTTGCATGTGGCCAAGCTGACCACCAAAGCAGGGAAAATCAAAACGCTCCAAACTGCCCTTCGATAGCTTGTCTGTCCCTTTTTCATAGATTCCTCCTTTTTCCTCTTCTAATCCTGCCTTATTTTTCCAGGATTATAGCACACTTTCAAGCTCTGGTTCCGCTCGGGCTCACCCCCCGAACCTTTTGCTGCCTTCGCGAGGCGGTTGCAATTTAGCCTCCTTCCAGCTATATTGAATGGCTAATTGAGGAGGAGATGCACGATGCCTCATAAATTCGTTTATTTCTTCTCGCCCCAGAAAACCGAGGGAAACAAAGACATGAAGGATTTGCTCGGTGGAAAGGGCGCCAACCTGGCTGAGATGGCTGGAATTGGCCTGCCCGTTCCCCCGGGATTCACCATCTCCACCGAAGTGTGCAACATTTTCAGTCAATCAGGAGAGAGCCTGCCCGCTGAGGTGGAGGAGGAAATCAAGACCAACCTGGCCACGCTCGAGGCGATAGCCGGTCGGAAGTTTGGCGACCCCGATAACCCGCTCCTCGTTTCTGTCCGCTCAGGAGCAAAGTTTTCGATGCCGGGGATGATGGATACAGTCCTCAACCTTGGGCTCAACGACCGGACGGTGGAAGGGCTGGCTAAGAAGGCGGGACGCCGCTTTGCGCTTGACTGCTACCGTCGCTTGCTCCACATGTTTGGAGACGTGGTCATGGGGGTACCCAAGAAGAAATTCGAAGAAATCCTCGCCGAGCATAAGAGTAGGCATGGAATTACCCAGGATGCCGAGCTCGACGAGGCGATGCTCGAGGCTGTCATCCAAGATTATAAAGCGCTCATCCGGAAAGAAACGGGCCGGGATTTTCCCCAGGCTGTCCACGAACAGTTAGCCATGGCCATCCGGGCCGTGTTCAAGTCCTGGAACAACCCCCGCGCCGTCACCTACCGCCGGCTCAACCACATTCCCGACGATTTGGGCACGGCGGTCAACATTCAGCTGATGGTCTTTGGTAATATCGGCGAGAAGTCGGCGACAGGAGTCGGTTTTACCAGAAACCCGGCCACGGGAAAGAAAGAGCTCTACGGCGAGTACCTCCTCAACGCTCAGGGTGAGGACGTGGTGGCCGGCATTCGGACGCCTTCGCCGCTGGCCCGGCTGGAGATAGAAATGCCCGAGGCTTACCGTCAGCTCAAGGAAATCACGACCAACCTCGAACGGCATTACGGGGATGTCCAGGACTTTGAGTTCACCATCCAGGATGGCCAGCTCTACATGCTCCAGACGCGTAACGGTAAGCGGACGGGCATGGCGGCCGTGAAAATCGCCGTCGACATGGTCGAGGAAGGGCTGACGACAAAGGAAAAAGCGCTTCTCCAGGTCGAGCCAGACGCCCTTAACCAGCTTCTCCATCCCATCTTTGTCGCTGAGGAGAAGGCGAAGCACGAGGTCCTGGCCAAAGGTCTGGCCGCTTCTCCCGGGGCGGCGGCCGGCCAGGCTGTGTTCACCGCCGAGGAAGCGGTGGAGTGGAGAAAAGCAGGCCGAAAAGTCATCCTCGTCCGAGCCGAGACCTCGCCCGATGATATCCACGGCATGAGCTCTTCCCAGGGAATCCTGACCGCCACCGGCGGGATGACTTCCCATGCCGCGGTCGTGGGACGTCAGATGGGCAAGCCGGCTGTGGTCGGTTGCGGCGCCATCCGCATCGAGGAAGAAGAGCGGTGTTTTTTTGTTAAGGGCAAAAAATACGTCGAGGGAGACTGGATTTCCATCGATGGCAGCACTGGCGAAGTTCTGGCTGGTGAAATCAAAACCCAACCTTCCGAGATCATCCAGGTCATCCGCGGTGAAAAGAAGCCTGAAGAATCGGAGATCTATGGGTATTTTACCAAGCTCCTTTCCTGGGCTGATGAACGGCGGAAGCTCGGCGTGCGAGCCAACGCCGACACACCCGCTGACGCCAAGATGGCCTTTGCTTTTGGCGCCGAGGGAATCGGGCTGGCCAGGACCGAGCACATGTTCTTTGAGAAGGAGCGGCTTCCCTTTATCAAGGAGATGATCCTTTCCGATACCGAAGAAAAAAGGCGCGAAGCCCTGGCCAAGCTTCTTCCTTTCCAGAGGCAGGATTTTTACGAGCTGTTCAAGGAAATGCATGGCCACCCGGTGACCATTCGAACCATCGACCCGCCTCTCCATGAATTCTTGCCGCGGCGGGAAGACCTGATGGTCGAGCTGGCTGAGCTTCGGACCAAGCCACGCAAGAACAAGAAGAAAATTGAGGAGATAGAAAAGCTTCTGGCCCGTGTCAACCAGCTCTCCGAGTTCAACCCCATGCTCGGGCACAGGGGTTGCCGTCTGGGCATTTCATATCCTGAGATTATTGAAATGCAGACGCAGGCTATCTTCGAGGCCGTCTGCCAGGTCATCAAGGATGGGGAAAAAGTCTACCCGGAGATCATGATTCCTTTGGTCGGCCATGTGGCGGAGCTTTCCCACCAGAAGAAGATTGTTGATAGGGTAGCGGCAGAAGTGATGGCCAGATACGGAGTGAAGGTTGATTACTCGGTCGGGACGATGATCGAAATTCCCCGGGCTGCCCTCACCGCCGATAAAATAGCTGAAGAAGCAGAGTTTTTCTCCTTTGGCACGAACGATTTGACGCAAACGACCTATGGCCTGTCCCGAGATGATAGCGGGAAATTCCTCAACTATTACCTCGCTCACGGCATCTGGCAGGATGACCCGTTTGAAACGCTCGATACCGAAGGTGTTGGGGAGCTGATGAGAATGGCCGTGGAAAGGGGAAGGAAAACGAGGCCAAAGCTTAAAATCGGCATCTGCGGGGTTCATGGCGGCGACCCGCGCTCCATCGCCTTCTGCCATCGCATCGACATGAATTATGTAAGCTGCTCCGCTTACCAGGTTCCCATCGCCCGGTTAGCCGCCGCCCAGGTGAATATCGGCAAAAAAGAGTCCGACGCCGACTGAGATTTATATTTTCGCGCTCCCCCCATTTCGAAGGAATTCTCCAAGCTTCGGGGAAATCGAAGCATCCTGACGATTTTTTTCTATTCAGACAGGACCCGAACGTCTCTTCGGCGCTGAGGTGGCTCGATGGATAGCTTTTCTACCTTTCCTTTCCGCACTCTTCCCTCCACAATGGTCTGGTAGGGAGCGTGAAGACGGAAATCCACATCCCAATCCTTTGGCCAGGCGGGAAGGAGGAATATCTTCCTTCCCTCCGTTTGGAGGAGCATAGCCTGGAGGGCCTTAAGGAGCACACCGCCGTGGTCCTGGTCAGGAATCCAATCGTAGTTCGGTCCCCAGAAGGCAGGAAAGCGGGAGCCCTCATGCCATTTCCTGGCCCGGCCAACGAGGTACTCTCGAGCCTCCTCCGTGAGCCCCAGGTAGGCCATGAAGATATCATCTTGTCGCCAGCCAAAGTTTCCTTTATCCCAGCGATGGTTGAGCGCTTCGATGGCCAGCTCGATTCCCGGTCGGCCAACGGCGACGCGCCGGTAGGGGAAGACAGCGTAGAGCTCGGGATTCTCGATGTTCCTCTTGGTGGCGAATCTTTCGGCCGGAGCGAGCATCCTCTTGCCCTCGACTTCCCGCGTCGGGAGCTCAGGCATCTTGTCGTGCATCCTCTGCCAGAGGTTTTTCTCCTCCGGGCTGACTTTATCGCCAGCCAGCTCGAGGAGCCGTTCCGTCACGGCCAGGATGCCGGCAATCTCGGGCATGGGGTTGCGGCAATCCCACCACGTTTCCAGAGCTTGGGCTGGCTCGAGGATGATTTTTCCCCGGTCATCGACTTTGTAATGAAGGTCATAGAAAGTCAGGATTTCGTGAGCCAGAGGGAGGAGCCGATGCTTCAGCAAGCCTTCATCCAGGGTGTGCTCATAGTGGTCGAGCATCATGTGGACAAGCTCGATTCCTCCCTGCCATTCCCAGCGGTGCCACCGGCTTTCGTTTTCCACAACCGTCCGTCTCTCTCGAGGCGTCCAGCCATAGGACTCGTTGAAGGCGGCACCCCAGAAATAGACGCATTCGTTGAAATAGGCTCCGGCGTGGCCGAAGTAATGGCGAGTCCGGTATTTGGCCATTTCAAGCACATCGCCCGTGTACATTCGGTAGAGGGGTTCGAGGAGGTCGAAATCTCCGGAGGTACACATGCTGACGTAGGGGAGGCGGGTGTTCTGCCACCAGTAGCCTGGCCCCCAGCGGCGATAGTCAGCATCGCCCGGGCTGCCCGGGTTGGGGACAGTGAAAATCGACCCGTTGAACTTGATGGGATGCTGTCCGCGGCCAGCACAGGCATTGAGGAACCGCTGGAGGGCATAGGCGCGGCTGAGAATATGGGCATCTTCTTCCTTGTTCGCCGAGGCGATATCGATCCAGCTTCGGCTCCAGAAGTTTTCCCACCAGGCGCGATGGCGGCGAAGGCGGTCGGAGAAAGAGGTTTTTTCCATTGAGGCGATGAGCCCATCCATAGCCTTCAGCCAATCGGCTGGCGAGGAGGGATGCTCCGTCAGGACAAAGATGCTGAAAAGGTGAGAGGAGGCCCGAGGAGAAAGGAGAGTCGAGTCGTCAACCCGCCAAGCTCCCTTAGCCTTGATGATGGCCCCAAAGGTCCGGTGAAGGAGGGGGTCGGGCTGAACAAAGCTTTTCATATCCTGAAGTTCCGCCGCCAGCGCTGGTCCGATTGATTTGATGTTGTGATGGAACCAACCGATGCGGTCCACCTCACCGGTCAGCAGGGTGTCTGGCTCAACGATCGTCGGGAAATATTTGTTTCCGGGCACATCATGGTCGAAATGGACGTCGCTCACCTCGATAGTCGGGAGCTCATAAGGTTTTTGGCGCCACAGCTCAATCGAGGCTTTAGCTTCAAAAGGCTCTCTTCCCTTGGCCAAGACATGGATGACAGGATTGTTAGCATCAACCCAGACGAGGAGCCGGATATTTTTCTTTCCTTCGCCCAATCGAACCTCGATGGTGGCGTCGCGGAGGCGAAGGGTCTGGAGGAAAGTCCCCGATTGTGTCAGCGGATGGGGGTTCATCCGGATTCTCACCCGGCCGAGCTTGAGGAGCCGGCCGTTGTCGTCCCAGGAGTCTGTTTTTCCGATGTAGAAGGGGAGGTCGCCGCTGTCCTCGACCCAAACATTCAAACTGATGTCGCCGTTGCCCGTTGGCATGCTTCCCCATGCGTCGTGGCTGGGCGAATTCCAGACAACGTCATATTTTTCCACACGCTCGAGATGGTCATAGGCTTGCCGCCCACAAGAAAAAAGAATTCCCAGCCCGATGACGAGAAGGAGGACGAGAAGCTTCTTTATCAGGCTCACTTCATTTCTTGAATAAATTCTTGATGACGAAGAAAATGTTCTCTTTCCTTTCCCTGAGCCGTCGGTAAAAATAAGGGATCCAGTGAGTACCAAAGGGGACATAGCAGCGGACCCGGTAACCCTCTTCGGCCAGTTTCTGAAACGTTTTGTTGCGGATGCCAAAAAGATACTGTAACTCGAATTGGTCAGCCGGGATATGGTGGGCAGCCGTGTAGTCCTTGGCCCACTGGATGAGCCTGTCGTCGTGGGTGGCGATGGCCGGGTACACCCCGTCCCGGAAGAGCATCTCGGTGAGCTTGATGAAATTGGCGCGGATGTCCTTCATCTTCTTGATGGCGATTTCTTTCGGCTCTTTGTAGGCGCCCTTGCAGATGCGGACCTTGGCTCGGATTTGGTTGAGCTTCTGGATGTCCTTTTCCGAGCGGTAGAGGTAGGCCTGGATGACTATCCCGACGTTATCGAAGCGTTCGCGGAGGCGGTAGAAGATGTCGAGAGTCCGCTGGGTATGCGGCGAGCCTTCCATGTCAATCCTGACGAAATTGCCAAGCCGGGCGGCTCGGCTGACAATCTTGACCATGTTCTCGTAGCAGTACTCGACATCGATGTCGAGTCCCATCTGGGTGAGCTTGAGGGAAACATGGGAGTTGACGCCGGACCTGTTGATGGCATCGAGGAGGTCGAGATAGGCCTGGACAGCTTGGTCGGCCGTCTTCCGGTCCTTCACCCCTTCGCCAAGGACGTCCAGCGTGGCCATGACTCCTCTCTCGTTAAGCCTCTTGACGACCTCGAGGGCCTCGTCAGCGGTCTCTCCGGCCACAAAGCTTCTGGCCATTCGGGTGAGTAATTTCATGAATGCTTCTCCTTGTTCAGGGTCTGAGGAGTGGACAAGAATTCTAAGGGAATATCATATGGATTTCCCCGGCGATTGCAAGTCCTTGCTCTCGTCTCTTCCCCTGCTTTCTTTTTTTTGATATGAATATAGGCTCTCGCTGAGAAACCGGTCGGCGCGATGCGGTTCTTCAAATGGTGGAACTTCAGGAAATCCTCCTTCCCCTTCGTCTACAGCGATGAATACTGGTTGACCGACATCGGCAACCATGTCTTTCCGGTGAAAAAGTACCGGGTCCTTTATGAGCGTCTCCTCCTCTGTGGGTTTAAGCGGGAGAGCTTTCTTGTGCCCGAACCAGCCTCCGATGAAGACCTCCTTCTTGTGCACACGTCGAGGTACATCAAGAAGCTAAAAACAGGCTCCCTTTCGCCCGAGGAAATAGCCAAGCTGGAGCTCCCTTTTTCGCCGGCGCTCCTCCGGTTTGCCTGGTTGACCGTGGGCGGGACGGTTCTCACTTCGAGGTGTGCCGTTGAGCACGGCCTGGCCGTTCATCTGGGCGGGGGGTTTCACCATGCCTTCCCTGACCACGGGGAAGGTTTTTGCCTCCTCAACGATATCGCCGTGGCTGTCGAAAAATTGAGGCGGGAAGGCCGAACCCACCGGGCCATGATTGTCGACTGCGACCTTCACCAGGGGAACGGGACGGCGGCTATTCTTGCCGGACGGTCCGATGTGTTCACCTTTTCCATCCACCAGATGGATGTCTATCCGGCCGAAAAACCGCCGAGCTCTTTGGATGTTGGTCTATGGTCTGGCGATGGTGACGCCGAGTATCTTTCCGCTCTGCGAGCTTATTTTCCGCGGCTTTATAAATCCTTTGCTCCTGACCTGGTCATTTATCTCGCCGGTGCAGACCCCTATGAGAAGGACAAGCTGGGCGGGCTTTCTTTGACCAAGGAAGGGTTGCGGGAACGGGACAGGCTCATCATCGAAGGAGCGCGGGCTCTCCGCATTCCCGTGGCCGTCGTTCTGGCTGGAGGCTATGCCGTTGATTTCGAGGACACTGTCGCCATCCACCTGAACACCGTTCGTGTCGCTCGCCGGGCCTGGAAGAAATATCCCTAACCTTTTACGTCACGGCTGCGTTTCCGCCTCAACCCAGCGAAGATAACCGCTCGAGCCTCGGTGGATGGGCAGAGCGATGATTTCGGGCACCTGGTACGCGTGGAGCTCTTTGATCCTTTTTTCCAGTCGGGAGTAAAGGGAAGCCCTGGTCTTGATAAAAAGGAGACATTCTGAATCCTGGGTGATTTTGCCTTCCCACCAGTAAACCGACTGACAGGCGCCGGTGATGGTCACACAGGCAGCCAGCCTCTCCTCGACAAGTTGCCGGGCCATCTCCAGCCCCTTAGTCTCCTCAGGAACAGTGGTCAAAACGAGGATGAATTTCCTCATCGCTTTTACCCCAGGTCATTCGTGAAGGAAGACATGAGCAAAGACATGAGCGTCTCCAATCATGTTGTCGATGCGACAATATTCATTGGGCTGGTGAGCCGTCTCCTCGATCCTTGACCAGCAGGCAGCTTCGAAACCGGCCCGCCGGAAGATGGCGGCGACTGTTCCTCCGCCAATTCCGCGGGGCTTTGCCTCCACCCCATAAACGTCCCGGATGGCCGCTCGGAGCGCGGCCACCACCTCGGCCTGGGCAGAAGTCGGGGGAGCGGCAGCCGCTCGCTGCTGTTCCTCGAAGGTGATTTTAACTCCGAACCTGGCTTCCACTTTCCGGATGATGGCCTTGATTTTTTTCTCCACCTCGTCGATAGAATATTTGGGCAGAAGACGGCTATCCAGGTAGAAGACATCCTCCCCCGGAATGGTGTTGATGTTGGGCACGTTAGCTTCTTTTTTGGTCGGCTCAAAAGTGGAGAAAGGAGGCTCGAAGAGAGGGTCCTTATCTTGGAAAGCCTCGTAGAGGCCATCGAGCTCTGTGACCAGGAAACAGGCGGCTTTGAAGGCGTTAACACCCTTCTGGGGAGTTGAGGCGTGGGCTTGCTTGCCCACCGTCCTGAACTTCAGCCAGAGGATTCCCTTCTCGGCCACTTCAATCAACGACCCCTCTTTGTTCCCAGCGTCAGGGACGATGATGAGGTCGTTCTTCCGGAAGTGGTTGGAGTTGCGGAGGATGTAGTCGATTCCCTTAGAACTGCCTGTTTCCTCATCGGCGACGAGAGCCAGCCCGATGTTGGAGGCGGGTGTTATGTTTTCGGCGAGAAAAGCTTTGATGGCAAAAAGCGACGCGACCATGTCTTGCTGGTTGTCTTCAACGCCGCGGCCGTAAATCTTTCCCCCCTCAACCCAGGCTTTGAAGGGGTCGCCCTTCCACTGGCTCAAATCTCCGGGCGGAACGACGTCCATGTGGGTCATCACCCAGACCGTTCGGCGGGGATTTTTACCGGGGAAAAAAGCGAGGATGTTGGGTCGGAACCCCGCTGGTGCATCCAAATCAGGCGCCTTGATAACCAGCACCTGCTCGCAAGGCAGGGACTTAATAAAGTCGAGCAGGACCTCGGCTTTCTTGACCTCCCCTTCTCCGCCCGCCAAAGGAGAAATGGCCGGCTGGGCGCACAGTCGCACTTGAAGGTCAATCATGTCATCACGGAAGCTCTGGATTCGTCGAGAGATTTTTTCGAATTTGGTCATAAAATCCTCACGGTTCCCCATGGTAACATCCTGTTAGCGAATTAGCAAGCAATTCCTT
>CAYUKK010000193.1:0-2681 GCA_964445305.1 uncultured Eubacteriales bacterium | reverse complement strand
TTTTTCCCGCTCACCTACAGTAGCACAAAGTCGATGGCCAAGATGCAGGAGCTTCAGCCAAAAATCAAGGCCCTCAGGGCTAAATACAAGAAAGCGAGACAGGATATTACCCAGAGGCGGCAGATGAACGAGGAGATGATGCGTCTTTACAAGGAGCACGGGATCAACCCGGCTGGCGGGTGTTTGCCCATCCTCATTCAGATTCCTGTTTTCTGGGGTTTTTTCAGGCTCCTCGTGGTGGCCATCGAATTCAGGCACAGCCCGTTCATCCTTTGGATAAAAGACCTTTCGGTTAAGGACCCCTACTATGTGACTCCAATCCTCATGGGTGTCACTCAATTCATCAGCCAGAAGATGACTCCCACATCAGCGGACCCGGCTCAGGCCAGGCTGATGCTCATCATGCCCGTCATCATGACCGTGTTTTTCATGAATTTTCAGAGCGGTCTGGTACTTTACTGGTTGACCAACAACCTCCTCCAGATAGGCCAGCAATACATCATGAACCGAATGATGGGGAAGAAAAAGAGAGTCTCCCATGCAAAAAAAAGAAGAAAGTGAAGAGCTTCAGGAATTCAAGGGAAAAAACTTAGACGAGGCGCTCAGCCTGGCCGAGCATGTGCTCAAAATGCCCAGGGAGAAGCTTAATTACGAAATTGTCACTGCCAAGACCAAGCTTTTTGGCATCCGGGGCAAGGAAATTGTCATTCGGGCCTGGCCCAAAAAAGAAGTCGACGCAAGTTCGGTCGAGGATTTCTTGGATAAAATGCTCGCCCAATTTCCCCTTCAATTGACCTATCAAATCAAGAAGAAAAACGAAACGATCTTGCTCATCTTTAACGGCGAGGATAAGAACCTGCTCCTCCGCAAGGACGGAGCCCTGCTCCTCGCTATCCAGCACATTTTGAACAAAATATCAGCCCACAAGGTCCAAGTCGACTGCGAGTTCTTCCGGCGGCGCAAAGAAAAGCGGCTGAGAGAGTTCGCTCAAGAGATAGCTTTTCAGGTTAGTGAAACCGGAAAGGACGAGATTCTCGACCCCATGAACCCCTATGAGCGGCGCATCGTCCACATCGCTGTAAACCAGGTGCCGGGCATCACGAGCGAGAGCATCGGCGAGGGCTTCCTCAAGCGCGTCAAGATTTTTCCGGTTAGCCGAAGAGCCGAGTAACACTGGCCGCAGATATTTACTAACTATCCTTTCTCCTTTACAATGGTTTTGAATGCTCGAGGACACCATCATTGCCATATCCACGCCGCCGGGATACGGAGGGCTGGGAATTGTCCGGTTGAGCGGTCAGAGAGCTCTCTCCATAGCCCGGAAAATCTTCCGGCCAAAGAATAGGCGGGCCAGGATTCTTCCCCGGCAGTGTGTTTTTGGCGAAGTTTATGATAGTCAAAGCGGCGACTCCCTGGACGAAGCTTTCCTCATCTATTTTCCCCGTCCTGCCTCCTATACGCGGGAAGATGTTGTCGAGATCACCTGCCATGGCAGCCCGGTTGTGATGGAGGAAGTCCTCCGCCTGGGAATTAGGGCTGGCGCAAGGCACGCCCACCCCGGTGAATTCACGTTGAGGGCCTATCTCCGGGGAAGGATTGACATCCTTCAGGCCGAAGCGATCAATGACCTCATCACAGCAACTTCCCTGGAACAAGCGAGAGTTTCCTTCCGCCAACTCAAAGGTAGACTGTCACGATTAGTGGAGAAGCTCAAGGAGACCATTATCCAAGCCCTGTCCAAGCTCGAGGCAGCGATTGAATTCCCCGACGAAGGAATAAGCGTGGCTCCAGAGGAGATAAAAGGCGACCTCCGGGAGGTCGTGGCGACGCTCCAGAGCCTCATCCAGAGCTACGAGACAGGGCGGACGATGAGGGAAGGTCTCACTCTGGCTATTGTCGGCAAGGCCAACGTCGGAAAATCGACCCTCTTCAACGCCCTCCTCAACGAGGATAGGGCTATCGTCAGTCCCTATGCGGGGACGACGAGGGACTATCTCCGGGAGAGGCTCATGGTCGACGGCGTGCTTTTTCAACTCCTCGATATGGCCGGCCTGGATAAACCATCGAGCCCGGTCGAGGAGGAAGGAATAAGGAGAGGCCGGGAGCTTGCCTCTCAGGCCGATGGAATCCTCCTCGTCTTGGATTCGTCTCGACCAGAAAGCCGAGTTGACATCGGGCTCATCCAGAAATTTAAAGATAAGAAGACCATTTATCTTTTCAATAAATGCGATTTGCCCTCCAGAATGGACAAGAATAAATGCCGATCCATGGATGATGTGCATCCCTGGTTGGATATTTCTGCCTTGAGGGGGACGAACCTCGATCAACTCAGGAAGCTGATGGTTGAAGTTTTTGTTCCCAGCCCAGCTCAAGGGGAAGAAATCATCCTCCATCAGAGACAAAAAATTCTTCTCGAGCAGGCCCTTGCCTCCATAGAAAAGGCCATCGACCATCTTGAGCGGGGATATTCCGAAGAAGTAGTGGCCGAGGAAATCCGCCATTCCCTTCCCCATCTGGGTGCTTTGACAGGAGAAATCAAAGTTGATGACGTGATCGAAGAAATTTTCAGTCGCTTTTGCGTCGGGAAATGAAGTCGGCCAGCTCCTCAGCTTATGATTTTGACATCATCGTTGTCGGCGCGGGTCACGCCGGTTGCGAAGCTGCTTTCGCCGCCAGCAAGA
>CAYUKK010000192.1:0-3052 GCA_964445305.1 uncultured Eubacteriales bacterium | reverse complement strand
ACCATGGAGCGCGAGGTCAAGAAAATTCTGGAAAGCTCTTTCCGTCCAGAATTCCTCAATCGCATCGACGAAGTGGTCATCTTCAAGGCTCTCGACCGGGCGACCCTGCTCAAGATTATCGACATCCAGCTGGAGCAGTTGCGCCGGCGTCTTGAGGAGAAAAAGATTAAGATCCGCGTTAGCCCGAAGGCCAAGGAGCTTCTGGCCGAGAGAGGCTATGACCCTGTTTATGGTGCTAGGCCGCTCAAGAGGGTCATCCAACAGGATATCCAGAATCCTTTAGCCTTGCAGCTTCTCGAAGGTTCTTACCAGGAGGGGGATACAATCGAGATAGAAGTCGACAGAAACAACAATTTTAAATTCAGGAAGCCACAGGCTGTTCCCTCTTGAGTCGGTGGCGTCAGGTAGCCGACCGCCAAGAGAACAAGCCTGTGACCTTCGGAGAGGAAGCAGATGAGAGAAGAAGTGGAAAAGGCAATCGCCGAGATTCGTCCCCATCTTCAGGCGGACGGCGGCGATGTCGAGCTCGTCGACGTGAGTGATGACGGTATCGTCAAGGTTAGGCTTCTCGGTTCGTGCCAGGGGTGCCCGATGAGACAGATGACCTTAACCCAGGGAGTGGGTCGCTTCATCAAAAAGAAGGTTCCTCAGGTCAGGGATGTTCGAGCCGTTGAATGAGGGGTTTATTCCTGGAAAGCCGGCGTCCGTCAATTGACAATGATTTGGATATTATAGTAAACATATAGAAACTATTAGGAGGCTAGGATGAAGATTAAATTGACGGTGTTTTTTCTCATCGCCTTTCTATTGGCCTTGAATTCTCTTTCCTTGGCCAACGGCCTGAACCTCAACAGCCTGGGCAGCAGAGCGCTGGCCATGGGGGGCGCTTTCGTTGGTTTAGCCGATGATTACAGCACGATCTTCTGGAATCCCGCCGGGATGACTCATTTTTCTACCCGGTATTTTGGCTTTTACGGGACAGACGTAATTCCTTCTGGAACCTACAAGCTTCAGGTGCCGACGCAGATCGGCCTGGTTACGGTCGTGGATGCGAAGACGGAGACGAAGCATTACCTTTCCGGCCTGGCGTCCTATTACCATCCCATTAATGAATCCCTCGTCGCGGCGATTGGTGTATATGTCCCTTCCGGATTGGGAGCGGCCTGGGACGGGGCTGATTTCGCCGCCATTTCCCATAATGTCGCCTATCAATGGGAAAGCCGGGTCGGGTTGATTACCCTGGCGCCAGGCCTCGGTTACAAGATCAATGACATGGTCTCTGTAGGCGCAACGCTGAACATCAACTACGGCATGTTTTCTCTGAAGACACATGCCGGAACAGTGGAACCACCTCAAGTGCCAGCGGAACTGGATCTGGGTCAGTACGACGAAGACCTCGATGGCTGGGGATTCGGCGCAACCTTCGGGCTTCTCGTAAAGCCCAACGAGGTGTTCAGTGTGGGCATGACAGTCCGGACTCCAACCAAGATCAACTTTAGCGGAGAATCGACGATCTCCAACCTCGATTTGCTGGGGTTCAAGGAGAAATCGGATTCAGAAAGGAGTGTCACCTGGCCATGGTGGGTGGCTGTCGGCGGAGCCTTTCGGCCGATGGAGGGGTTGATTTTAACGGGTGACCTCCAATGGACCAGGTGGAGCATGATCAAAGAGATCGAGACAAGGTACATCGACCCCTATTGGAATTTGTTCATGACCGCTGCCGGCCGTGATGTCCAGCCCATGCGCTGGAAAGATGCTCTGCAGGTCCGTTTTGGCGCCGAATACAGGTATTGGGAAAACGTAGCCCTCCGTTGTGGCTACTATTATGACCCCACTCCTGCTCCCGAAAAAACCCTGAATGTTCTTCTCCCCAGCTACACTTTTAACGTTTTCACCTTGGGGCTTGGCTACAACCTCAATGGTCTGGTCATCGATTTCGGGTTTGAGATGCTGCTGGGCAAGGAGCGGGAAGTGAACTTCGCCAAAGTGCAAATCGACCCGGAATGGGAATCTGCTCAGCCCGGCGTCTACAAAATGAAAATCTTCGTCCCCAACATCTCCATTAGCTATAGGTTCTGAGAGAAGAGGGTGTGAGGTCGGCCCGGCTGTCGGGTCGGAGCTGAAGACACGAGCCATGGTCGTCAGGAAAGCTATCATCCCCGCCGCTGGCTTTGGGACCCGCTTTCTCCCCGCGACGAAGGCCCAGCCAAAGGAAATGATTCCTGTCATCGATAAGCCGCTGATCCAGTACACAGTCGAGGAAGCGGTCGGTTCGGGAATCCGGGAGGTGGCCATCATCACGAGCCGAGGGAAGGGGGCGCTGGAAGACCATTTCGACCGCACCCCTGAGCTCGAGTCCTTCCTCACGGCCAAGGGGAAGCTCGACTTGCTCGAAGAGATACGGCAGATTGGAAACCTGGCCAAGCTGACTTATATCCGACAGCCAGAAATGCTGGGGCTTGGACATGCCATCCTGATGGGGGAAGGTTTCGCGGCGGGAGAGCCCGTGGCTGTGTTGACGCCCGACGATATTTATGATTGCCGGGTTCCCTGTCTCAAGCAGCTCATCGATGTCTTCAAAGAACACAAGGCCACTGTGATTGTCCTCGGCCGGGTCGATGAGGAGGGGACGAGGAAATACGGAATTGTCAAGGTCAAACGGCGGGTCAACGACCGGCTCTTCGAGCTCGACGATATGATTGAAAAGCCGGGGCCAGAGCGGGCTTTCTCTGACCTGGGGATTCTTGGCCGGTATGTCTTCACGCCTCACATTTTCGAAGCGATCAAGCAGACACCCCTCGATTCGAGGGGCGAGGTTCAGATTACCGACGCCATTCGGCTCCTCCTTGAGAGCGAGCCGGTCTATGGATACCTCTTCGATGGGAAACGGTACGATTGTGGCAACAAGCTGGGGTTTTTGGAAGGAACGATCGCCCTCGCCCTGAAGCATCCGGAATTTGGGGCCGAAGTCAAGAGGGTCATCCATCGCCTTCTCGACCAAGAATAGCCGAGCTCAGCGAACGGACCTTTCGCTTCTTTATCCCCGAGCGAC
>CAYUKK010000191.1:0-8227 GCA_964445305.1 uncultured Eubacteriales bacterium | reverse complement strand
TCTTCTGGAGCTTCGAGGTTGCCCTTTTTCCGGCAGTAAATGGGATACTCTTTTCCCTCTTCATAGCGCGTATAGTAATAATATCCCTGATATCGATAAGGAACCGACATATCCGTTGGCTTGATTCGACCGACGATTTCCAGGTAAAGCGCTTCCTGGAGGGCTTCCGTGTGCTTCAAGGCCGCTTTGAGGTACTCATTTTCCGCCTTGAGGTACTCTATGACTTTGGGGTTTTCTCGCTCCCGGAGCCAGTAGTAGTAGTCGACCCGCGTCTGACCGTGGGCCGTAAGCTTGTGAGGGATTTTTTCGGCCACCGGCGGCTGGAGAGGCGCCTCCTTCCTGGCGCACGATGGAGAGATTGAAAAAAGGAAAGCGGCCAGAAAGAGGAGGCTCGTAGCCAGCACGGCCTTCCAGCCAGATTTTTTTCCATAGAAATTTTTTGAGGACTTCATTAACTTCTCCTTTCTTGGTTTATTTCCTCTCCCTTCTGACTTATAGGCATCTTTGGACCGGCCTTATTCTTTAGGTTTTAGCTCCTTGACAAAAATGTTTCGGAAATAGACAGGGGAAAGGCTATCATGGTTCTGGAGGCCGATGTATCCTTTTTCAGCAAAATCCTTTACCTTTCCCCGCGGCTCAGCCTGCCAGTCGACGACGAGCTGGCCGTTGAGCTCCACGCGCAGCGTTTTCCCCTGGAAGGTTATCTTCAGATGGTTCCATTCGCCTGTCGGTCGGGCCGCGTTTACCCGGGGCGGCTGAGCATCATAAATCGCTCCCGTTTGATGGCTGCCCTGACCGGCGTCGTTAATCTGGACCTCGAAGGAATGGTAAACATAATCATCGCTCGTCGGGACGGAGGGGACGCGGAGAAAAACCCCTGAATTCGTGTTCAGCTCGGCGCAACGGTACTCAAGCTCGAGGATGAAATCCCTGTATTTTTTTGCGCTGTACCAAAGAAGCCCCATTCCTCCCTGGGACTTGAGGATGCCTTCTTTCTCATCAAGCTCAAAATGACCGGGCCCGTAATGATTCCAACCGTGTTTGGAATAGCGACCACGAGTCCGGCTGAGGATCTCCTCATAGTCCTCGTAATAGGTGACACGACGGAGGAATTCGATCCCGGCGCGAATGGCCGGCTCAGGCGTTAGGGCTTCCGCTTCGTTTTCGTACTCGACCGTCAAATAGCCGCCGTAATTCTGGAGAGTCAGCTCGGCCAAGACATCCCGAATATTTGCTTTGCCGCTACCGAAGGGGACATCATCGATTCCCAGGCCGGTCGAGAAATCGCTCCTGTCCTTGAGATGGACATCGATGATGCGGCCAGAAAGGAGGCGCAACGCTTCTACCGGAATGCGCGACCCCCTCATCCAGTGCCCCGTGTCGGCGCAGGCACCGATGCGCGAATCCAGGCCCCTGATTTTTTCGAGAACAGTCTCGGGCTTGGCGTAGCGGGACGGTTCGGGATGATTGTGGATGGCCACCTGAATGTCGTATTCCTGGACGAGTCTCTCCAGGATAGGGAAGTCTCCGTCCTGGGGTTCGGTGACGATGATGTGGATACCCATCTTCCGGGCAAAGTCAAAAACCCGCCGCATGCTCGCCTCATCCCGTCCGCAATCGACCACGCCGTAGCTCACAACTTCCACCCCGGCCTGATCCAGTGCCTGACGAATGCCTCTGATCTGTTCGTCAGTCAAGTTGTGGTCGAAGCGAGTCTTCTCGTCCTCCCTGGAAAGGAGCTGGCCAGGATAGGCCTGAAGGTAACGGATCCCAAGGGCTTTGGTTTTTTCGACAGCCTCGAGGAAGCTGAACCTCCGATAAGTCCAGGCCTGCATGGCCAGAGGGAACTTTTTAATCCGCACTCCAGTATAGTCGGGCTGGCTTTCGCCTCCTCGAGAAGCGAACCCGAGGGGCAAAATCAATAAGGCCAAGAGCAGGAATGGTTTTCGCTTCATTTTTCCTCCTCACCCTTCATGCTTGTCTTTATATCTCAAAACAGAGTCCATCTCAAACCGTTGGCTGTGGCCTTCTTTCCTTGAAAAAGAGCAGAAAGACTATCGCGCAGAGAACGGTGAGGGCACAGGGGACAAGAAAGACCGAGGTCCAGTCCGTCGCTCCGTTCCGGGTGAAAAGGTCATGCACCCAGCCAGCAAAAAGACTGCCCAGGTAGTTACCCCATCCATAGGTGACGAGGGTGATGAGGCTCTGGGCTGAATGTCGGATATCGCGGGGAGCGACAGTGTCGACATAGATGAAGGCAGCAGCGAAAAAGAAAACAAAACAGAAGCCGTGCAGGGCCAGGGAAGCGATGACCAACCAGGCCGGCCGGCCAATGGCGAAGATGATATAACGCGCCGGCCAGGCCAGGATGCCGATGACGAGGATATTGCGAATGCCAATGCGGATGATTAAGTAAGGCAAGAGAAAAGCCAGGACGAAGATCTCAGCCACCTGGGCGATGGTCATAACCCAGGGGAGAATGGTGCTTGAAACGCCTATTTTTTCTGAAGTGAGGAACGGCGCCGTGAGGATGTAGTAGAACATGAGCTCGGTGGCGACAACGAAGGCGATGATGATGAAAAGCAAGAAGTTCTTGTCCCGCATCATCTTGATGGCCTCCAGAAAAGCCCAGGGCTTAACTCCCTCCCGCCGGGGAGGTGTAGGCGGAAGGCTGAAGCTCTGAAAGCCCATGACGATCGAGAATACGCCGGCCAGAAGGAGCATATCCGCCCGCACGCTCCACATGTCCACCTTCGCGGCCCCGACCCGCCACAGGGTCAGGATGTAGCCCGCGGCAATCCAGCCAATCGTCCCCCAGACACGAACCTTGCCGAACTCTTCTTCTGAATTCTTCAAGTTGATGAAGGCGATGGAGTTGGTAAGGGCAAGGGTGGGCGCATAGAGAAGGCAATAGCCCAGCATCAGCCAGGCCATCGTGGCGTAATCGGTGACCGTGGAGAGGAATATCAGGAACAGACCGCCGCCAAGCTGGAGAAAAGCAACCACTTTCTGGCTGGCGAAATGGCGGTCGGCGACCTGGCCACCTATGAAGGGGGCGATGATGGTGGCCAGCGGAAGCAAACTGTAAATGAGGCTGAACTGAGCGCCACTAAAACCAAGAGTGTTCTTGAGGTAATCCGAAAGGACGGGCGCCCAGGCTCCCCAGATGGCATACTGAAGGAACATCATCAAGCCCAGACGGAATTTAACACTCATGTCCATATCTCCAAACGGAAGAGGGTGAGAACAACCATCGTGGCTCAAACGATTTGGCGGCGAACAGGGTCCCATTCGACGCGCCGGCCCCGGAGGTAGGACTCCGTGGCCATATGACAGGCAATGGCTTCCTCGAAGCCTCGCTCGATGTTGCAGCTCGGCTGACGGCCCTCGCGGATACACTCGAGCCATTCCTTGAGATGGAGGTGACTGATATCGACGCGCTTGCCATCTTTGTAGGAATAAAGCAAACCCCGGCTGGCAAAATACCGCTCTGAGGCCGAGGTCACGGTATCAATTCCCCGGCCGCCCGGCCGGAAGGTGAAGAGGGGTAAGGAAGTGTCGATGACCTCCGAAAGGTATTTTTCCCTGTAGCGCGTTGATTCGGGGTCGGCGGTGACGACCAGCGTCTCGCCCACTTCCATGCTCGCATCGTGGCCCATGAAGAGCCGACCGCGGCTCCGGTTGCTCGAGAGGGTGGCGCTATAAAAAAGCGTCAGCTCTCTGTCCGGGTATTCCAGGGTGGCGTGAAAAACGTCGGGCACATCCCGGCCATCCTTAAAAAAATAGATGCCTCCCGAGGCTGTGGCGAAGCGCGGAATGCCCAGCTCGAGAATCTGATTGACCGCGTCAAATTCATGGGAGAGCAGGTCACCGGCCAGACCCGTGCCGTAATCAAACCAGCACCGCCAGCGGAAAAAGCGGTAAACGTCGAAAGGAACGCGATGCGGGGCTGGCCCGAGGAACTGTTCCCAATCGATGTTATGAGGGCCAGCCTCAGCCGGAATTTCGTACTGCCAGGCGCCATCCGGACTGTTCCGGTTGGTTGTCGTCTGAACCAGCGTGATTTTGCCGAGGATATCCTTGGCCACGATGAACCGAGCCTTTTGATGGCTCTCCTGCTGCCGCTGCTGATGCCCCAGCTGGAAGATGATCCGGCTGGCTTTTACCGCCTCATAAAGTTTCACTGCTTCCTCGGCCGTGCGGGTCATGCATTTCTCCAAGTAGACGTGCTTTCCGGCGGCGACAGCGTCGATGGCCATCTGGGCGTGCCAGTGGTCGGGAGTGGCGATGATGACGGCATCCACATCCGGGCTCTTGAGGAGCTCCTCGTAATGGTGGTAGCGCCGCGCACCCCTAACTCTCTTGACCTCGCCGTCGCGCAGGGCATTTTGGGAGGCGACCAATCCTCGCTCTGCTCGAGGGTCATAGATATCGCAAACGGCAGTCAGTGCTACGTTGAGGTCCTCCTGTTCGAGGAAGGTTCGCAAATCCTGGTTCAGCCTATTCTCCTCGGCCTGGATGCGTTTGCTCTCCACCCAGTCAGGATGAACGAAGCCGAGGCACCGAAGCAGGTGTTCACCCCTTCCGCCGACGCCAATGATGCCCAGTCGGATAAGCTCAGCCGGCTTCCTTCTGGGGCTGAGAGGAAGCTCGGCCGCTTCTGCCTGCTCCAGGCCGAGCTCGTCGAGGATCTCCTTTCGCCGACGCTCTTCTCTCCTTTTCTTTTCCAGGTAGCTCAGAAAAAAGGCGCCCGCTACTGGCAAGCTGGCCAGGCTCTTGAGAACATCCCGCCGACCAAAAGCTCTCTTGCTCTCCTCCCTTCCCTTTTTTTCGTCCATTTTGTTCTCTCCCCTTTTTCTATCCTTTGTCTCCTTCAAGAAGGGTGCGCACGGGACGGATCTCGGGGTTAACCATCCCGCTTTTTGGTTTTTTTCCAGAAAATAAGGCGATCCAGACCGAACGTTCGACTCGTCGGAAAAAGAAGGAGAACGACGAGGGCGAAAAGTTCGACCAGGTTCTTGTCGATGATCAAATAACTCCCCTCCGCTGGAAGCGAAGATGTGAAGCCGGGAAGAGGAGGGTTAGCCACATAGTAGATGGCCAGGAGGAGGATACCCCCCACAGCCGCCACCGGCGCCATGAAGCCAAGGATGAGACCGCAACCAATAGCCATCTGGCTCCAAATGTTGATGAGGTCAACGACTTTGAGCATTTTTGGGTCGGCCAGAATGGATTCGAACCAAGGCCGAAAAAGACCTTTGGCTTCAGCAAGATAGAGCGCTGACGTCCATTGGGGATTGAAGAGCTTGGCCAGTCCTTCGTAAAGAAAATGCCAGCCAATAACAAAGCGAAGGAAAACGAGGGCTGCTGTTTGCCCAGGCCCCAACCCTGCCCTCTTCACGCCCTTTGACCTTTTCTTAACATTCTATGGTGGAAAGCGAAAGAAGAAAAAAGCGAATGGAACCAAGGAGCCGCTCTCGTTCATCCCTTGTAGATGTGCTCGAGAAGGTCCATGATGGAACGGATCGGAGTTTCGATGAACTCAACCCCTATCTCATAAGCTTTTCCTGGCGGCGGAGATGTCGACCACTTAACCCGACCCCTGGCCTCGATAGATTTGCCTGTTCGATGGGACTTGAGCTTGATATCGAAAACGAAACCAACAGGGAATGGGATCTCCGACAAAATCCTCAACCCGCCCGGAGAAGCGTCCTTGGCTCGAGCATAGTAGATTTTTTTGCCCGGTGCCAGCCCTTCCAGGTCTTCGTACTCGAGGACGATCTCGCTCGAATCTGCTTGCCGTGGTTCTTTTCGCTTTTCCCCTGGTGCCCTTTTTTTCTTCTCCTTCTTTCTCCTCCAAAACATGTTCCCCTCGTCTATCGTCATCAAGTTAAACCAGTTTTTGAAAAAAAGCAACCGTTTTTCTGCCATGACGACTCAGGTGTCCCAGCTGGGTTTCCCCTCCCCTACCGGGCTTGAGGCCGGCATCCAGGACGACTAATAAGGCATCCAGCAATTCTATCGAGCCTCATAAGCGAAGGTAGCTTGACTTATGGCCGCGAGCTGATTACTATGGCCAAGACAAAGACAATGTCCACACAAATAGGAAGCATCCTGGGGGTGATGATTCTCGCCTACGCCATGGCCAAAGTGGCCAAGCTGTCCGTCGAAATCAGCATGTTTGTTTCCGCTCTGGCTGGCGGCCTCATCGGCGCTTTTTTCGGAAATCCGGCCTTAGGCCACATTCCCCGTCATCTGGTCGAGGGGTCGTTCACCTACCTCGATGTCATTCTCGTCTTCTCGACGGCCACTATTTTCATGGCCATCGTCAGCGCCTCCGGTGGAGTCAACTATGTCGTTCGAGCCACTGTCCGCTATTTTTACACCAAGAGAATCATTGCCCTGCTCCTCCTTATGGTCATCATCCTCATACCCGGCGCCCTTACCGGAGCGGGAAGCATTTCTCTCCTCGTCGTTGGAGCGCCGGTAGCTATGGCCCTCGGCCTGCTTGGCATTCCCCAGCGGCGAGTGGCGGCCATCCTTTTCATCGTCGCTGGCCTGAGCGCGGCCGCTCCGCCCGTGAACATTTGGGCCATGATCCTCACCGCCGGGACAGCCATCCCGTATGTCGGTTTTGAACTGCCCCTTGGCATTCCCGTGCTGCTCCTCGGCACTTTTACAGTACTTGTCTTGGGACTCAAAAAGGAAGGGACAATGGACCTCCGCCAAGCGCTCGAGAAGTTGCCCGAAGTGCCAGCCAGGATGAGCTGGTGGCGCGTTTCTCTACCTTTTATCGTCTTTTTTGGCTCGGTCGTGGCTTACCGTATCTGGCCCTTCCATTTTCCCGTTCTGGGATTGCCCCTTGAATTTACCCTGGCCGCCGTGGTCGCCTGGTTGGTTAGCCCCCAAAAAATTTCTTTCCTCGCTCTCTCCAGGGATACCATCAAGCGGCTCTTGCCTCTCCTTTCGACGATCGTCATTGTGGGGATGCTCCAGCAAATCATGACGGCCACGGGCGTTCGCGGTCTTCTGTCTTTTGCCGTCATCAGCACTCCCCTCGTGGCGCTCTTCCTATCGCTGGCCATTGTCATCCCTGTCTCGGAAGGCGTCCTGACCTATGGAGCGGCGGCGGTCATTGGCATTCCCCTTATCTGGTATCTTGACTCCATCGGGTATCACGCCACAGTCGCCATCGCCGGCCTCACTCTTCTCTGGCCCCTCGGGGACGGTCTGCCGCCCACAGCCCTCATAGGCCGGCTGAGTGTTATGGTTTCCGAGTACAAAGGCTCCTACTGGACTTTCCTCAGAAGCACCTGGCTTCCCTGGATTGTCATCACCATCGTGGGAATAGCTATGGTTGTCTTCAGCGCCAGGTTGGAATTTTTGGTTCGATGGAGTATGTGATAGGTAATGAGATGAAGGAGGTAAGATGCCTTTGGTCATGATTTTTTATTACCTCATCAGCGCTTTCTTGGTCTTCCTCCTTGCCTGGAATTTTTTCCGTGAGAAAAAAAACATCGAAGACATGGTTCTCTACCTCCTCGTCCTCGTTCCCCTTGTCCTGCGGATTCTCCGGGTGAAATAGGGGCGCTGGTGTGTTTTCCATGCGGATGATGTGGGGGATCAAGGCGCTTTTGGGACTGCTCTGGCTCTGTCTCCTCATTCCGGCCGGTCTGGACCTCTACCGGCATCGCCATTTTGACCTGACCATCGTCGCCGGCCCCGGCGTCACCCGGGTTGAGCGATTGAGCGATTATGGCCCGCACCTCAAAGGTACAGTCGGTGACACCCTCGTCTTCGTCCTCGAGGGGAAGGAGAAGGGGGGCAAAGCCCTGGTCATGGCCAACACCCATGCCAACGAGCCAGAGGGCCTTTTGGCCGCCCTCATCTTCATCGAAAACGCCGTCGTCGAGAAAGGGACGCTTTTCATCATCCCCCAGTTCAATCACAGTGCCAGCCGGAACACCAAGCCTGGCGATGGCTATCCCCTTTATTTTCAAGTCAAGACAGAATGGGGCAACAAGAAATTCCGGATGGGAAACCGGGATGCTTCACCGCTTGACCAATGGCCGGACCCGGATGTCTATATCCACTATCCCGACCGACAGCTCCTTTCCTTCATCGATGCCCGGAACACCAACCGGACGTGGCCAGGCCGGCCCAATGGTTTGCTCATGGAAAGAGTCACTCATGCGGCCATGGAGCTCATGCGTCGAGAGAAAGTGGA
>CAYUKK010000190.1:0-6229 GCA_964445305.1 uncultured Eubacteriales bacterium | reverse complement strand
AGGCTTGACCAGGAAAACAAAGCGCGAAAGGAGAGTCTCGCCCTGAGGAACGGTTGCCTTGACTTCGGCTCGAAAGAGCCCCGGGCTGAGCGGGGGAGTTTCAACTTGCCAGAGGTTGCCGCGGACGTGGCGCATTTTCAGTCGAGCGAAGCTCGTTTTCTCCCAGCCCCTGTCGATGGCGATCTCAGCCTTTTTCACGGGCACAGGGAATTCGCTAACCACCTTCAACTTTTCTCCTTCGAGGATGTGCTCTTTGGCTACGTCCAGGCCGAGCTCTTCGAGAGAATGAAGCTCTGGCTCTCTCATTTGCGTTTTTTTCTTTCGGCAACCGGTGATCCGGATTTCGTCAAGGGCCAGCCTGAGCTTGGCTTCTGGGTCGGCCCGGCGGCAGAACGCCATGATGGCCACCGCTTCCAACCGGATGGACCTCTGTCGAGCCGCTTTTTCTCCGATGGGCAAGACCGCTTCCTCCCAGGCCATCGTTCTGGTTACGGGAACACTGATTTCCTGGGAGGTTTTATCGCCAAAGGCAAGCTTGACGATGAGTTTTTCTGCCCCGCCGTAACTTTTCACATAAAAGCGAAAAGAAAGCTGGCTTTCTGGGGTCAGGTACATATCCAATTTTTTCCGGACCCCGAACAGATATTCGGTTGGTCGCCAGGCATCGATTTCTCTGACGAGACAAAGAGTCGCGTTGCCTTCGACTTTTTTTACCCAGATGGTCGGGTCATAGGCTGTGTCTTGGGCGGGTGGGTAAGAGGACCAGGGGCCGACTGACCCGCTTTCAAAGTCAGCCCAGAAGGTATACTTCTCAAAAACATTCGAAAGCTCTTGAGTGAAGGCAGCGGAGATGGCGAAGGAAAACACAAACAGGAAGGGGGAAAGGATAAGCGATAAATTTCTCATGAATGACCTCCCCGGCTTTTTTTCTTTTCTAACCAAAATTTCTTCTGGACGAAGGAGAGGACAGCCAGAACGAAAGACAAACTTGCGCTCGCCAGGAAGACGGCCGTGGCCCCGACTTTGACCCAGATGAGAGGGGGGACAGGAAACGGGGCATAGAGGAGGGTTGGGTACCGGAGAAAATTCTCGATTTTCGAGAAGCTCTTGGCTCGGCCGTAGCCAAAGGGATAAGCAATAACCACGTCTCCGACAAGGTAAACATTAGGTTCTCGGGCGGTTCGGTCGGCCAAGCATCCGGTCTCTTCGTCATAGAGGGAATAGATGACCTCTTCTTCAGAACCGAGGTCAAAGAGTTTTTTCAGGTCGAGGGTGTGGAGAAGCTTTCCTTCGCGGTGCCGAGCCCTGGCCACGCCTGATTGGGGATCCACATACATCCATGTCCCCGCCTCCGGGATGTAGCTTTCGCAGAAATAATGGCCGGTAAGCTTGAGCGGCCCGAATTTGCCAGCGGCATGGATAAGCCGTGTCTTGATGCCCGAAGCATTGGCAAAAATATAATAAACGAGCGCTCTATTCTCGCAGAATCCTTTGCCCCCGCCCGTCAAATGGACATAAGTTTCAAGGGGAGAAGCGGCCTGGAGCTTGTCATCGGGTGTGCCACGGGACCTTCGAAGTGCTTCCATGGTGAAGAGAAAAACCTGTTCGGCTCGATCCAGAGTTGACGAAGAAGAGCTCCTCTCACCCAGGATCCGCCTTGCCTCTTCCATCTCGGGGTCGTCTGGAGCCAGACCTGCCCATTCCGTAGCCGAGAAAGGTTTCTTGAGAGTGAAGGGCACCGTGGATTCGACGAGCCAGTAGTTATCAGGCCAGGAGAGACCCTTTTCAGCGTACCTTTCCCGAGGGAAAAAATCGATCTCAAGGTAGACTTCTTTATGGCTCGGAATTTCCTCAGGGATGAATCGATACCTTTTTCGGTGAGGAAAATCGGGGAAGGGGATCTCGGCGGCTGGGCCCTGGGAGATAAGCTCCATAGTTTTTGCATCAAGCACCCGCCAGGGTGTCCTGTGAAAAGGCGGATGAAAGACAAACCGCAATCGCCTCCGGTCTATTTTTCTTACGCTCTTGATGGCCGGGATTTCGGCCACGCTGTAAATTTCGCTTTCCGATGCCTGTCGGCTGTGGAAATCAAAAACACGCCACCGCGGGTCGTTTCTGATTCCCACCGTGCGCCAGCTTCGCCAAGAGTAGGTGTCCAGAAACAAAAAAACAAGGAAGAGAAGGGAAAGAAAACTGATCCCGAGGAAAATCCTCAGGGTCGAGCGCGCTGTTCTTTTTGGCCTAATTTTTTCCTCCCTGACCATCGTTCATATTTTATTTTCTGGCAGGAATCAAGATTTTTCCTCTCGGCTGAGAAATTGCCGCTTGTAGCCGCAAGGAGGAGCGGGAATTTCCCTTAGGTTCGAAAAACCAAGTCATCTTTTTTTAAGAACTTTTTTAGGATAAGCAAGAATGTCGATTCTTTTTGGGCCGGGAGTAAGAGTCAGCGAAAGGCACCTTCGATTTTCGTCGTAAACAGGATGCCTCACGGCCTGCCCGTTGATGAGGATTTGGCGAGGTCGCGAAGGGAAATAGATCAAGACTTTCGTTTCCTCATCTTGGTTTACCTCGAAAAAAATTCCTTTTTCATTTCGGCGGTAATATCCATGGCAGGGCGATGAAGATTCGAAGACGACTTGTCCGGCCTGACGGAGGATGGTCGCTCCGGCTACGAGAACCTCATCTGGAGAGCTGGAAGCGAGAAGGATGGCGTCGCTTGACCAAGAGCCGAGAGAGACTGCCGAGCCCAAGCTCAGGATAGCGACTTTTTGCTTATCTCCTATTGTCGAGTGAATCTCCACTGAAGTCGAGGTGGGAAAAACCTGGATGGCCGGTTCAGCGCCAGAGGCTGTGGCGGTGAGGAGGTCGGCCAAAACGAGCTTTTGACCTTTGGTTCGGGCAGAAACCTGGAGATAGCCCCTTTCGACGAGTGGACGAGCGGAAAACTGACACAGGAAATGCGGCTCGCTGAGGATTTCCTTGACCGCCTCTTCAGGAGAAAGGTGGAATAAGAAGAGGGTTTTTCCGTTCTTCTGGATAAGGCTCCGGTTCTTGCCCACAGTGATGTCCCTTTTCCACCTCGTATGGAAGAGTCTGTTGACCTCGACATCCGCCCGAGCCGGGACGACTTCATCGACGAGGAGAATCGCCCGAGGCTTGAGGAAAAGAACATTCCTTCTTAATTTTTGAACTCTTTCCAAATAGACTCTTTCCAGACTACCCGTCACGAAAGCGAAATCAGGTGTCTCCAACCAGTGGAAGAGCCGTGCCTGGTCACTGAGGCCAGCGGCAAATCCCTTAGGGTCGCCCACGCGCTGGCTCTGGGGATTGCGGTTGAGAAGGATGGTGTTATGACTGATGGGCTGGATGGCGTGCGTTCGGTAGACGGGGTCATCGTAATAGTGATGCTCGCCGTCGTAGCGTTCTTCGATGAAAATCTCCCCGTGGTCAGCAAGATAGAAAGAGCCCTGGTCCATGTGCTGGTGGTTAAAAAAAGGACCGCTCCGGAATACGAAGATAAAATCGTCCGCCGTCCACCCTGACCTGAAGACAGCCGTTCCGACATCGGGGAAGAAACGAACGTTTCCCAGTGAGGATGGGTGGACAGCGGGGATGTCGCCGGTTTCGTGGAGGACCTCCTGGAGGGTGTCAAACTCTTTGAGGTTTTGGTAAAGCCAGGCCAGGCTGGGGTCGCGGGTGAGTTCGAGGAGCCAGGCCCAGTTGTTCATCGGTCCGTTCTCGCTGCCGATCCACCATGCTTGGGCTTCTTGCTTGAGGTAGCTTTCCGTGTCGCCAAACCCGAAGGCGATGTTCTTTTCAACTATGGAAGTCCAGAGAGTTTCCTGATGGGACCCTCGCAATGGCCGGGAGAAGTCGACCTGGAAAACGTGCTTCAGCAGGGGCACGGCCTTGGCCAGGGATTGCATGGCGAAATTGAAGTAGCGGAAGCCTTCGCCGTAGGAGCCGTCAGCGCCGAAGACGGTGGTGATGTACTTGTGCATTTTGAGGAGAAAACCGGTTAGCCATGGCTCCTGGTCGGCCAGACCCGAAGGGTCATCCCCAGCGAGAATGGCCAGGGCGACCAGAGCACCGCCGGCGATGTGGCTAATCCAGTTCGAGGAGTTGCTCGTTACCTGGTTGTCTTCGACATACGTTCGGTAAGCGGGGTCGATATAATTGCGCCAGAGGCCGGTTCGGACGGCCAGGCGCTCCTCGGCGGAGAGGAGCTCGTAGACAGCGTCGTAGGCAAGGGCGTATGCCTCCGCAAACTCGCCCAAGGGATAATAGGTATGGAAGCCACGCGCCTCCATCCAGGGGTGATTCCAGCTTGGCCACGAGGCGAGGCGGAGGAGAAGGGCTTTAACAAAGGGCCCAGCCGCTTCATCCTGGCCGCTTAGATGGGCGACGGCGTTGGTCATGAGCCCTTCCCGGAAGGCCATGAAGCGGTCGACGTACCACGCGGGCAAGCTGGCCAGCCAGTTTTCCACTGGAAACTGGTCCAGGTCGAAGACAATCGTGTCGAGCGGCAGTTGATCCCGATAGGATTTGGCGCGGGAAAGGAATCGCTCCAGAACCGGACGGAAACGAGAGGAGAGGAGGCGGCCGCGGAATTTCTCTTTGTCCCCCGAAACGGTAAAATAGCGAGGATGGCCGAGTTTTTGGGCGGGGTCTTCGATGAAAATGACCAGCTCGGTTTGAGACACGATGGACTTTTTCTTCCGAGCCGTGATGGCGCCGACATAAAGGCCGGCGGGGAAGCGAGCCGGAATCAGGGGAATTTCTGCCGTCCAGAGGCCTCTGGAGTCATGTTTCAAATGGGTTTGGGAAATTATAGTATTTCTATCGATAAAATAAGAAATAGAGAGGGAAACTTCGTCGGGCGAAAAATCGAAAGTGCCGCCCAAACGGAGTTTCTCCCCCTGGCGGTAGTGGCGGAGAGGTATGCGCTCTTTCCATTCCGTGAGAGCAACGACGCGGGGCTCTTGAAAACGGAACTCTTTCATCCTTTGGGCTCGGATTTGGATGTCGTCAAGGCCAAAATAGATGGGCATGGCCGGGTCAGCTTTGGCGACAGAAGCTACGATAGCGAGCGCCGTCGCTCGAAGCTCCTTCTTGGAGGAGGAGATCAAGCCCTGGGCTTGGAGGTCAGCCCATGTCAGCCGCATTTCTTCCCATCGATTGGTCGCCGGGTTCGGTTTCCTGTAGACGAGGCGTCTCCCTTCGGCAAGGGGGAGATGGACCGAGATTTCCTGGACTGAGTCGACCGTCTTGAGATAATACCGAAAACGCAGGCAAAAATTTTGTTCGAGGAGAAAATCAAGAAGCTTTACCGCGCCCAGGAGCTGGTCTTCATTCCAGGGAGGCTCGGCTTTGATGACCAAGCATTTTCCAGTTTCTTCTGGACGGATTCGACCTGGATAAATATAAGGATCATAGGCTGTATCTTGGTTTGGGGGATAGGAGGCCCAGGCGTTGACTTCGCCCTGTTCGAAGTCTTCTCCATAGGAGAATATTTCCTTAGGGGAAAGGTCACGCGGGAGTTTCTGAGGACTCAGATGGAATGCTGAGATGAGGCCAAGAGTGCCCAGGAAAAGCGTCAAGAAGCCTGGTTTTTTCATCGGCCTTTGATTTCCTCGAGACGAACGGGTCTTCTTTGGTCATGGGAAAGTCGGGCCGCATCGACGATGGCGATGAGCTCGAGCATCTCTCCATAGGGCATCGGCGGTTCCTTTTTGAGGACCATCTCCTTCATTAGCTTGATGATTTCCACTGCGCCGAGGGGATAAGTGTAATAATTCAGGGCGTTCGAATGAACAGCGCCTCTTTCGCTGTAGGCTGAGGCGTAGTAAAGGGAGCGTGTCGATGAACCCCCGGAGGCGCAGAGGACCATCACGCCGTCTCTCGGCCGGTCACCGCGTTCTCCATAATCCAGATGGATGTATGCTAAAGCGAAGGGACCCATGCTCTCGACGCTCTCGACGCCGTCGCCGAACAGGAGTTGAGCCAGGCTGAGGCCGTGGATTTGGGCGGCCAGGGTTTTCCACCCACCCCGAATCACGCCGAACTGGACTGGGGCGATTTCTTCGAAGCGCTTTTTCATGTGCATCGCCTCGGGGAGGAGGCGGAGGATGGACAGGCTCAAGAGGGGGGTTTTGTGCTTGAGGGCGAGCTCGACCATGGCTTTAGCGTCGGCGTAGGTTGAAGCAAAAGGCTTATCCACAAAGGTGGG